>NZ_FNUC01000004.1:2400000-2746250 GCF_900106035.1 Jiangella alba | reverse complement strand
CGCGACCAGCCGCAGCGGCGACCGGCCGCCGCCGTCGGCGGTGTGCTCCGGCAGGTCGGCGTCGAGCAGCCCTTCGGCGATGGTGCGCAGCACGTTCACCAGCACCGCCGTGCCGTGCACGACGATGACGGCGATCCACAGCCCGATGCCGACGACGCTGAGCGGGACCGCGACGATCGCCAGCACCAGCAGGATCCAGGCGGGCACGCCGAGGGCGGCGATGCCGGTGGCGACGGCGGTCAGCCGCAGCCGTTCGAGCAGGCCGTCGGCGTCGATGGGGTGCAGCGGCAGCGCCACGACCGGGCGGGGCCGGCCCGGCGACCGGCCGTCGCCCAGGTGGTCGGCCACCCGGTCACCTCCCGCCATCGGTCGTCAGGGCTCACGCGAGGGCGCCGGTGGGGCGGCGGCCCGGAACTCGATGGTAGGACTCGTTGACCCACCACAGGGCGCCGACGACACCCGCGCCGCCGACGGTCGAGTACAGCCACCACGGCGCGTCCAGGCCGCCGGTGCCCACGGCGACGGCCAGCCACACGACGATCTGCACCGCCGTCATCGCGATCCACCCAACCGCCGCGACGCGCAGCGCGGTGGTGACGCCCCACGGCGGGACGCCGGCGTCCAGGCCCTCGAGCGCGAGGTAGAGGTCGTTGCGAGTGGTGGCCGCCTGGACGGCGTCGGTGCGGGCCCGCAGCTCGTCGCCGTCGAGGCCGGCAGCGTCGAGGACGCCGAGCGCCGGGGTGCGGTCGGCGCCGCTCGCGGGGACGGTGTCGGGGCGGAGCAGGCGCCGGCCGATGTCGTCGAGTCGCATGATCGTCTCCTTCGTTCGGTTCGGGTGTCTTCGACGCTACGGAGCCGCGGCCGGGCCCTCGATCCGGTTGGGTCCCCGATGGAGGTGGACTTTTCCCCACCCCAGCCAGGGACTCAGCTGTATCGCCTCTGACCTGCGCCGATCCGTAGTTTCGAGGGCAACCCAACGAACGGAGACCACCATGGACACCATGGCCGTGCAGGTACGCCGGCTGGCCCGCGTCTACGGCGACCACCAGACCGGCGTACGCGCCCTCGACGGCGTCGACCTCGACTTCCCGCGCGGGTCCTTCACCGCGGTGATGGGCCCGTCCGGGTCCGGCAAGTCGACGCTGCTGTCGTGCGTCGCGGGGCTGGACCGCCCGACCGAGGGCGAGGTCGTCATCGACGGCGAGAACGTCACGTTCTGGGACGAGGACGCCCGCACCCGGCTGCGGCGCGAGCGCATCGGCTTCGTGTTCCAGAGCTTCCACCTGATGCCCTACCTCACGGCCGCGCAGAACGTCGCGCTGCCGCTGCGGCTGGCCGGGCGCAAGGCCGACCCGCGGCTGGCGCGCACCCTGCTCGATCACGTCGGCCTGGCCGAGCGGGCCGGGCACCTGCCCGGTGAGCTGTCCGGCGGGCAGCAGCAGCGGGTCGCCATCGCCCGGGCCTTCGCCACCGAGCCGGCCGTCGTGCTGGCCGACGAGCCGACCGGCGCGCTGGACTCCGCGACCGCCAAGGACATCTTGCGGCTGCTGCGCACGGCCGTCACCGAGCTGCGGCAGACCATCGTCATGGTCACGCACGACCCGGTCGCCGCCTCGTACGCCGACAGCGTCGTGTTCCTCGTCGACGGCCGGGTCGCCGGGCACATGGCGCACCCCACCGTCGACGCGGTCGCGGGCCAGCTGGCGCACCTCGACGAGCTGGTCGCGGCGGTGGCCCGATGAACGCGGCGCGCACGGCGAACCGGCCCAGCAAGCGGGCCCGGCGGGCGGCCGCGGGGCGTCCGCCGGCGGGCACCCGTCCCTCGGGCACCCGCCCCTCGGGCGGCCGTCCGGTGGCCGGGCGCGCGGGTGGTCCCGGCGCCGGCCGGGTGGGCCGGGTCGGCTGGCTGGCGCGGCCGTCGCTGCGGCACCGTCCGGCGGCGTTCCTGGCCGCGGCGCTGACGGTGTTCCTCAGCACGGCGGTCATCGGGCCGTTCGCCGCGCTGATCGAGACCGCGCTGCACACCAGCGGCGACGACCAGCTGGCGCTGCTCGTCATGGGCGGCGTGGTCGGCGGCTGGGGGCTGCTGATCGTCCTCTACTCGCTGGCGTCCACCATCGGCATCACGGTCCGGCAGCGCACCGACGAGATCGTGCTGCTGCGCACCATCGGCGCGGCCGGCGGGCAGGTCCGCGCCCTGGTGCGCGGCGAGACCCTGGTCATGGCCACGGTCGCGGCCGCGCTCGGCGCCGTGCCGGCGTGGTTCGGTGCGCGGGCGCTGCTGGACGCGCTGCGCTCCGGCGGCGTGCTGGGCGACGACGTCCGGTTCCGGGCCGGCGCCATCCCGCTGCTGGCCACCGTCGTCGCCGTCGTCCTCGTGACCCGGCTGGCCGCCTCGCTCGCCGTCGCCCGGGCCAGCCGCGCCCCGGTGCGCGAGGCGCGGTCCGAGCCGGCGGGTTCCGCCCGGCTGCCGCGCTGGCGGCTCATCCTCGCCGCGGCGCTGGTGCTGTACGGCGCGGGCTTCGGCGTCGTGACGATGACCGTCACCGCCCACTCGGACGACCCCTACGACGCGATGATGACGGCCGGCAACGCCTGCGTACTGGTCAGCATCGGGCTGGCGGTGGCCGCGCCGGCGCTGCTGCGTCGCTTCGCCGGGCTGTTCCGCGGCCGCGGCGCGGCGGCCGAGCTGGCGCTGTCGAACGCGGCCCGCCGCTCGCCGCTGCTCAGCGCCACACTGGCACCCGTGATCGTGCTGACCGGCGCCTCGGTGGGCACCCTGATGCTGGTCGACGTCGACGCCCGCAGCATGGCCGGCACGGGTGGCGCCGACGACGTGACCGCCCTGCTCAACGTCGTGGTCGTGGTGATGATCTCGCTGTTCGCCACCATCATGGTCGTCAACGCCTGGGCGGCCGCGGTGGCACATCGCCGGGCCGAGCTGCGGCGGCTCTGGCTGGTCGGCGCGCGGCCCCGCACGGTGCGCGCGTCCGTGGTCGTCGAGGCGCTGGTGACGGGCGCGCTGGGCGCCGGACTCGGGGTGCTGGCCGCGATCCCCACCGTCGTGCCGTTCTCCTGGGCGCGCGGCGAGGGCCTCGTCCCCGACGGCGGCCTGTGGCTGGCCCCCGCGCTGGCGGCCGCCGCCGTCGCCGTCGCCCTGGTGTCCGCCGCCGTGGCCGTGCGGCGGGTGCGGTTCAGCGGCGGTCCCACGTCCGATTGACCTGTCGGACGACCAGCCGTACCAGGACGACCAGCGCGGCGAGGCCGCCGGCGAGGCCCACGCCGAGAGCGACCTCGATGCCGGCTCCGAACGCGGCGCCGACGAGCCCGGCCAGCGCGCCGATCAGCACCGCCACGATGACGCTGACCAGCAGCGCGATGCTGGACAGGTATTGCCCGGCCGGAACGCGGGAGCGGCGCACGCCGTAGGTCTGCATGAGCCCGGCGGTGTCCTCACGATGACCGGTGACGAAGTACTGCTCGAGCTCCGGCGCCAGGTCGAGGTAGCCCCGGCGCAGCCGGTTCATGCCGGCGACCAGCTCAACGTCCTCGCTGTTGAGCTGGACCAACCGGACGACGGTGGCGACGCCGATGACGACCAGCAGCGGCATCAGCACCAGCGCGAACAGGCGGAAGCCCGGGCCGAAGTCGGTGCTGTCGGCGACCAGCGCGAGCGCGACCACCGTCGCCGACACCACCGTGAGGAACCAGGTGGCCCGGCTGAAGCTCTCGCTCCACGCCAGGTTGCGGGTGGCCAGCAGGCTCCAGTGCTCCGTGGACAGGAGCTGCGCCCGGACGGGGACCGGCGCCGGCTCCCGGGCAGGGGCGACTGGTGTCTCGTCGGCGGCGGGATCGAGCACGGCACGCTCCTGTTCTCCGGCGGTCTCGCACCGACACCCTAGGGCGAGTCCGGGCCCAGGCGGTCGATGGCGCCGTCGCGGGCAGAACGCCGGCGGAACGAAAACGTCGTCTCACCCATTGAGCCGTTCCGCGCGCGAGGTCGCGCCGCCGC
Organism: Jiangella alba; assembly: GCF_900106035.1. Taxonomy (GTDB): domain Bacteria; phylum Actinomycetota; class Actinomycetes; order Jiangellales; family Jiangellaceae; genus Jiangella; species Jiangella alba. The sequence goes on along the minus strand of NZ_FNUC01000004.1, from coordinate 2,742,238 downwards.
CGCTAACGTCTTGATGCGTGGACGCCGCTCGTTATCGTGCTCACTGTCCCGACTGCCCGTGGACCAGCCGCGACTTCTCCCGCTACTCGACCGCCGAGAACGCCGCGCGCACGCACGCGGACGAGAAGGGCCATGCGTGCCACGTCATCGACCAGTACGGGCTGCGGGTCACCGGGTCGACGGTACGGCCCGGCGACCAGTTCTGAGGCGGACCCGCAGGTCAGGTCATCTCTCCGACCCCTCCTCTACGCTGGGGTGATGGCCGTTACGCGCACGGCCGGCCAAGACCTCGCCGGCCTGGTGCTACCACTCGCCAAAGCGCTCGCAGCGTTGGAGTCCTCCGTCGCGCGGCGCCACGGCATGACCTCCTGGCAGTGCGCCGTCCTGCGGGCCGCCGCCGAACCACCGGGCCGCACGCAACGCGAGATCGTCGGCGCTATCGGCTACGACCGCAACCGCATCGTCGCCGACCTCGACGACCTCGAACGGCGGGCGCTGCTGTTCCGCCGCGTCGACGATCTCGACCGGCGCTCGAACCGCATCGAGGTCACGGCGGCCGGGCGCCGGCTGGCCCGGGCCGTCGCACGCGATCTGCGGGCCGGCACCGACGACCTGCTGGCGGCGCTCGGGCCGGGCGACGACCGCGACACCATGCTCCGGTCGCTCGCCGCGCTGCGCGACCGGTGCGCCGACGACGCCTGGTCGACGGCCTGGCTGCGCTCGTGACGTTCACGTTCCGGCCGGTCACCCGGGCCGACCTCCCGCTGCTGGGCCGCTGGCTCGAGCAGCCGTACGTCGCCCGGTGGTGGAACCACGACACCGGCCCCGACGACCTCGAGCGCGACTTCGGCGGCACCGCCGACGGCACCGAGCCGGGCGAGGACCTGCTGGCCCTCGACGACGGCGAGCCGATCGGGCTGGTGCAGCGGTCGCGGCTGGCCGACTTCGCCGAGTACCGCGACGAATTCGCCGCGCTCACCGACGTCCCCGAGGGCACCGCCACCATCGACTACCTCGTCGGCGACCCCGGCCGCGTCGGCCGCGGCGTCGGCACCGCGGTCATCCGCGCCGTCGTCGACGACACCTGGCGCACGCAGCCCGCTGTGCCCGCGCTGCTGGTCGCCGTCGTCGCCGCGAACGAGCGGTCGTGGCGAGCGCTGGAGCGGGCCGGGTTCCGCCGGGTCGCCGAAGGGCCGATGGAGCCCGACAACCCCGTCGACGACCCGCTGCACTACGTCTACCGGCTGGACCGCCCCGTCACGGGCAGCGGATGACCAGCCCGGCGTAGGACAGCCCGCCACCGAACCCGAACAGCAGCACCGGCGCGCCGACCGGCAGCTCCCGCCGCTCCACCAGCTTCGACAACGCGATCGGGATGCTCGCCGCCGACGTGTTGCCGGACTCGACGACGTCGCGGGCGACGACCGCGTTCACCGCGCCCAGGCGCTTGGCCAGCGGTTCGATGATGCGCAGGTTGGCCTGGTGCAGCACGACGCCGCCGAGGTCCTCGGGCGCGATGCCGCTGCGCTCGCACACCTGCCGGGCGATGCGCGGCAGTTCGGTGGTGGCCCAGCGGAACACCGCCTGGCCCTCCTGCCCGAAGGTGCCGGGACGGCCCTCGATGCGCACGGCGTTCGCCATCTCCGGCACCGAGCCCCACGTCACCGGCCCGACCTCCGGCTCGTCCGCGGCCACCAGCACGACCGCGCCCGCGCCGTCGCCGACCAGCACGCAGGTCGAGCGGTCGGTCCAGTCGGTGAAGTCGGTCAGCTTCTCCGACCCGATCACCAGCGCCTTCGACGCCGCGCCCGCGCGGATGGCGTGGTCGGCGGTCGCCAGCGCGTGGGTGAACCCGGAGCAGGCGGTGTTGACGTCGATGGCGGCCGGCGTCGTCATGCCCAGCCGTGCGGCGACCCGGGCGGCCATGTTCGGCGACCGGTCGATGGCGGTGCAGGTGGCGACCACGAGGTAGTCGATGTCGGTGGCCGCGAGCCCGGCGTTGGCCAGCGCCTTCGCGGCGGCGTTCGCGGCCATGGCGTCGACGGTCTCGTCGTCGGCGGCGATGCGGCGGGTCTCGATGCCGACGCGGGAACGGATCCACTCGTCGTTGGTGTCGACCATGGTGGCCAGCTCGGCGTTGGTGAGCACGCGCTCGGGCTGGTGGTGGCCGACGGCGACCACTCGGGAGCCTGTCATGCTCGCAGCGTAGCCACCCACGGAGGAGCGCCGATGACGAGGCACCAGTACACGACGACGGTCCGCTGGACCGGCAACCTGGGCGACGGCACCGCCTCGTACCGCGGCTACTCCCGCGCGCACGACGTCGCCGCCGAGGGCCGGCCGGTGCTGGCGGCCAGCTCGGACCCGGCGTTCCGCGGCGAGGCGGACCGCTGGAACCCGGAACTGCTGTTCGTCGCGGCGCTCTCGGAGTGCCACCTGCTGCAGTACCTGCACCTGTGCGCGGCGGCCGGCGTGGTCGTCACGGGCTACGAGGACACCGCCGGCGGCACCATGGAGACGACGGCGGACGGCGGCGGCGCGTTCACCGAGATCGTGCTGCGCCCGGTCGTCACCGTCGCCGACGCCTCGATGGTCGACCAGGCCGTCGCGCTGCACGCGCGGGCGCACGAGCTGTGCTTCCTCGCGTCGTCGGTGCGGATGCCGGTGCGGCACGAGCCCACGGTGACGGCCGCGTGATGCGTGACTGGCTCCACGCCGACTTCGGCATCGTGGCCGACGAGGTGACGCCGATCGGTCACGGGGCCGACGCGGCGGCCGCGGTCTGGAGGGTGCGGGCGGGCAGCGCGTTCTACGCGGTGAAGTGGACCGGCGGCGGGTCGGCGGCCGGCCTGCTGCTGCCGTCGCGGCTGGCCGAACTGGGCGTCGGTGGCGTCCCGGCGCCGGTCCGGACGCTGGACGGCGCGCTCTGGTCCGAGCGCGGCGGGCGGCGGCTGTCGGTGCAGCCGTGGGTGGGCGACGCGCGGGCGGTCGACGTCGAGCTGACGCCGGAGCAGTGGACGGCGTTCGGCGCGCTGCTCGCGCGGGTGCACACGGTGCCGCCGGACGACGCCGTCGCGCGGCAGCTGCCGGTCGAGGAGCACCGGCCCGACGCGGTGCTGACGGCGACGGCGGACGTGACCGCGCGGCTGGCCGGGGGCGGCGGGCCGGCCGTGGGCGCCGGGCCGGTCGGGGGCGGCGGGCCGGCCGTGGGCGCCGGGCCGGCCGTGGGCGGCGACGACCTCGTGCACGGCCTGGCCGAGGCGTGGCGCGACGGCGCGGAGCTGCTCGGCGCGCTGACGGCGCGGGCGGCCGTGCTGGGCGCCCGGCTGCGCGACCGTACGGCCCGAGCGGTGGTCTGTCACACCGACTGCCACCTGGGCAACGTGCTGCTCCCGCCGCGTCGCGCCGTGGTAAGTCGACCCCTCCCGGCCCGGGTGGGGCCCACCCTACGGGCGGGCACCGACAACGCGCCGAACGCCGACGTCTGGCTGATCGACTGGGACGACGCCACGCTGGCCCCGCCGGAGCGCGACCTGATGTTCGTCGTCGGCGGGCTGCCGGGGTACGCGCCGGTCGGCGAGCGCGAGCTGGGCTGGTTCGAAGCCGGCTACGGCCCGGTCGACGCCGACCCGGACCGACTGGCCTACTACCGGGCGGTCCGCGCGCTGGGCGATCTCACCGAGTTCGCGGCCGAACTGCTCGACCCGGCCGGCGACCGCGCCGGCCGCGAGTTCGCCCTCTCCGTCGTCCGGGCCGAGCTGGCCGGCGCCGGCCTGGCCGGGCTCGCCGCCGTGAGAGCATGACCGCCATGAGGACCTGCACCCACCTGGACACCGTCGCCGAGGTGACGCCGTCGGGCACCGGCTGCGAAGAGTGCCTGCGCGTCGGCGGCCGCTGGGTGCACCTGCGCATGTGCATGGCCTGTGGGCACGTGGGCTGCTGCAACAGCTCGCCGGGCAAGCACGCCACGGCGCACGCGAACGAACACCCCGACCACCCGATCATCCGGTCGTTCGAGCCGGGCGAGGACTGGTGGTACTGCTACGCCGACGAGCTCACCTTCGAGATCGAGGGCCAGGAGCCGGCGCCGTCACACCCGTGAGTCGTCGTTGACGATCACGATGGTGCAGCGGGCGTGCCGCCACAGCTCCTGACTGGCGCTGGCCTCCATCAGCGCGGCCAGCCCGCCGTGGCTGGGCGTGCCGATGACGATGGCCCGCGCGCCCACTTGGCCGGCGTGCTCGGCGATCAGCCGTCCGACCGAACCGTGGCCGTCGACGCCGCGCAGCACGTGCCCGACCGCCGGGACGCCGAGCGCGGCGACCTCGTCCAGCCGCTGCCGGACGGCGGCCCGCGCGGCCGCGTCGTCCTCGGTCTCGGCGACGCTGTCGCCGGCCACCACCGACTCCTGCGCGTGCAGCACGTCGACGGTGCGCCCGTTCAGGGTGGCCAGCCGGGCGGCCACGCGGGCGACCTCGGCGCCGTCCGTCCCGGCCACGGCCGCGACGATGACGCCGCCGGGCTCGGGCACCTCGGGGCCGACGGTCTCCAGCCGCGGCGCCGCCGCCGGAGCCGTCTCGCCGGCCTGGACCCGCTCCGCGGCCGCGAGCGCGTCGCGCGCCGTCGTCAGGATCGCGATGCCCAGCACCAGCACACCGGCGGCCAGGTAGAACGGCACGTGCACGTTCGTCGCCTCGACCAGCTTGCCCGCGGCGAACGGCGCCAGCCCGCCGCCGATGAACCGGACGAAGCCGTACGCCGCCGACGCCACCGGCCGCTCCACCGGTGACACCGTCATCACCGCCTGCGTCGTCACCGTGTTGTTGATGCCGATGAACACGCCGGCCACGACGACCGCCGTCACCAGCACCGGCACGTGGTCCGTCCAGATCGCGATGACCAGCACGACGACGGCGAAGCAGGCGAGGTTCGTGTACAGGGTGCGGGCGATGCCGAGCCGCCGCTGCAGCCACGGCGCGCCGGCCACCGAGAAGATCGCCACCAGCAGGCCCCAGCCGGTGAACACCAGGCCCAGTTCGATGGCGCCCAGCCCCATCGGGAACGGCGCGTAGCCCAGCACGGTGAAGAACGCCCAGTTGTAACAGAGCGCCGTCAGCGACATCACCAGCAGACCTCGGTGCCGCAGCGCCCGCAGCGGTTCGAGCAGGCCGGTCCTCCGGGCCGGCAGCGGCTGCGGCTCGACGAGGACGGCGGTGGCGATCAGCGCGATGCTCATCAGCGCGGCGACGCCGAAGAACGGGCCGCGCCAGCTGATCTCGCCGAGCACGCCGCCCAGCAGCGGGCCGACGGCGATGCCCAGGCCGAGCGCCGACTCGTACAGCACGATCGCGCCGACGAACCCGCCGCTGGCCGACGCGACGATGACCGCCAGCGACGTCGCGATGAACAGCGCGTTGCCGACGCCCCAGCCGGCCCGGAACCCGACGATGCCGCCGATGCTGTCCGACGCCCCGGCCAGCGCCGCGAACACCACGATGAGCGCGAGCCCGGCGATCAGCGTCCGCTTCGCGCCGATGCGGCTGGACACCCAGTTCGTCACCAGCATCGCCACCGCCGTGACCACGAGGTAGCTGGTGAACAGCAGCGTCACCTGGCTCGGCGTGGCGTCCAGGTCGCTGGAGATGGCCGGCAGGATCGGGTCGACCAGGCCGATGCCCATGAACGACACGACGCAGGCGAACGCGACGGCGTAGACGGCCTTGGGCTGGCGGAACGGGCTGGTCGTGGGCGCGGTGCCGGTCATGCGGTGGCTCCGGTGCGGTCGGGGACGGGGGTGGGGACGCGCGCCGTCAGGGCGTCGATGGCGGGGACGGCGGCCTCGAGGGCGGCGCGGGTGGCCGGGTCGAGGGTGGCCAGCAGAGCGGCCAGCCGGTCGGCGCGGGCCTCGCGGCGGGCCGCGAGCGCCGCACGTCCGACATCGGTGAGGCCGACCCGGACGACCCGGCCGTCGGCGGGGTCGGCGCTGCGTGCGACCAGCCCGGCGTCGTGCAGGCGGGCGACCAGCTGGGTCATCGCCGGCTGGGTGACGCCCTCCTGGACGGCCAGCTCGGTGAGCCGTCGCGGGCCGGTGCGCTCCAGCGTCGCGAGGGTGGCGGCGGCCGTCAGCGACAGGTCGCCCGCGGTGGTGAGCAGGCGGAACAGCCGGACCAGCCGCTCCAGGGCGGACGCGAGCTCGATGGAATCCATAACGGACTTATATTAGCGCGTGATGTAACTGCCGGACGATGGCGGATCGACCGTACGGGTGATTCTTGACACATCAACGGTAGGGCCGGCCGCGCCATTGGGTAGCCTCGGTCGGCGGAGCGGCCGGTCCGGGCCGCTGATCAGCGATTCGACCGGTACATCCGGTTCGGGGGACTTCGGTCAGAGGGGAAGCGGGACGCCGGTGGACGCAACGTCGCTCGGCCGCCGGTTGCTCGGCGTCGCCGCCGCCTTCGTCGTCGCCGGCGGTGTGCTGGCCACGGCCGGTCCAGCCGCGGCCCTCGAGGTCGACACCACGCGGGCCGCGCCCGAGGTCCGCATGCGCGTCTACGACGCCGCCGACTTCGCCGACCAGGCCGCCGGGCTGCCGGCCGGGCTGACCGAGGCGATCCGGCGCGACCTCGGCCAGTCGCCCGAGGAGTACCTGGCGACGGCGGCGGCCGCACGGCAGGCCGGCCGCGTCGTCGACTCGCTCGGCGACACCGTCCGCTCGGCCTGGCTCGACGGCCAGACGCTGCACGTCGCCGTCACCGGCCGCGGCGCCACGATCGCCGCCCGCAACGCCGGCGCGGAGGTGCAGGTCGGCGATGTCCTGGCCGACGCGCTCGCCGCGGCCCACGCCCAGAACAAGCTCGCCTACATCGACCGCGCGGCCGAACGCGTCGTCGCCGTCGGCGCGGGCGTCCGCGGCGAGCCGGTCCGCCAGGTGCGGCTGACCGCGCAGTCGGACGAGCACGTCGGCGGCACCGGCGTCGCCGTCCGCGCCCCGCTGGCCGACTACCACTGCTCCGCCGCGTTCACCGGCACCGGCGCCGATGGCTCGTCACGACTGCTGACCGCCGGCCACTGCGGCGCCGGCAGCGACGGCCCGTTCACGTCCGGCGTCGACGCGGTGACACCGGAAGCGCCGCTGTCCACCGTCGAACCGCGCGAGTGGCACGACCTGATCGGCGACCCGCTCGGCGAGTACGTCCAGGACAGCGTCGCCTTCGGCGACGGCCAGGACGCCGCCCTCATCGCCGTCGACGGCGACGTCCGGCCCGAGGTGGCCGGCTGGGGGCCGGACGACGACTCCGGCCTCGCCGTCCACGACTCCGTCGGGGCCTTGGCCGGCGCGCCCGTGTGCGCGGCCGGCGGCACGTCCGGCTGGAACTGCGGGCGCATCCTCGACGCGCGCACCACCGTGCCGGTGAGCGGCCAGGACGTCACCGGCTTCCTGTTCGACGCGTGCGTGCTGCCCGGCGACAGCGGCGGCGCGGTCACCGTCGGGACGTACGCGCTCGGTCTGAGCTCCGGCTCCACCTGGACCGGGCCGACCTGCGCCGACGGCGACCCCGCCGCGGGCGGCGACGACCTCAGCGTCGGCTACGCCCTCACCGACGTCGAGGCGCTCTACGGCGCCGACTGGGACCTCGCCGTCCGGGTCGGCGCGCCCCAGGTCGCCGCGCCCGCCGACGACGCCCCCGCCGGGCCGACGCCCACGTTCACTGGCACCGCCGACGCCGCCGCGGGCGCCGTCGTCACCGTCGAGATCGAGGACGGTCCGGAGCTGGAGGCCGAGGTCGGCGTGACCGGCCGGTGGACCGCGCCGGTGGGCGCCGCGCTGGAGCCGGGCACGTACTCGTTCACCGCGCGCACCACGCTGCGGCCCGCGACCGGCGACGACCCCGTCACGTCCGCGGAGACGACCGGCGAGTTCGAGGTCGCGGAGCGGGCCGGGCTCGGGGTGAGCTGGCCCGCACCCGGCCACGTCAGCCCGGACGGGCGGCTCGCCTTCGAGGGCACCGGCCAGCCCGGCGCCGTCGTGGCGCTCACCGTCGGCGGCGAGGAGTTGGCGCGCACCACCGTCGGCGCCGACGGCGCGTGGTCGCTGCGGGCCGACTCCGCCCGCCCGGCCGGCCGGTTCGACGCCGTGCTGACTCAGGAGGAGACGGACGACGCGGCCGCGGTGCAGCCGGGCGCCGGGACCGCCTCCGCCGCCGCCTCGGTCACCGTCGCTGGTGTCGGCGTCGCGCCGGGCGCTCCGGTGGTGAGGACGCCGCGCGGCCGGGTGTCCGTCACCGACGCCGGCACGCTCAGCGGCGCTGCGGCGCCTGGCGCCGCCGTCTCCGTGCGCGTGGCCGAGGCCGCTGCCGACGTGGCCGACGCGCCGGAGCTGACCACCGAGGCCGGCGACGACGGCGCGTGGACGGTCCAGCTCGACGCTCCGCTGCCCGCCGGGCGCCACGTCGTCGTCGCCACCCAGTCCGTCGACGACCTCACCTCCGAGCCGTCCGCCCCCGTCACCGTCGACGTGACGGCGACCACCCGGTCGGCGGGCGGCCTCGACGGTGCCACCTCCCCCACCCCCGCGGACGACGACGGCCTGCCCGGAGGCGTGCTCGCCGCCGCGGCTGGCATCGTCCTCGCCGGCGCTGTCGTCGCCGGCGCCCTCGCCTGGCGGCGTCGCCGAACGGCCGGCTGAACGCCCGCCGCTTGTGCGGCGCTTCCCGACCCGGATACACCCCGATCGCCGGGGTCCACGTCGCCGTGGGCACGCCCCGCCCCGGACCGGGTGGGTCCAACCTACGCGGGGGCACCGACACACTCGCGGCGCCGCTGACCGAGGCACCATGCTGGCCGGTCGGGCGGCTCGCCGCCACCGAGCGCGCGCATGCCCGCGTCCAGCGCCGCCCGCACGGGCCGGCGTGAGTTCCGCGCCGCCGTGGGCACGCCCCGCCCCGGACCGGGTGGGTCCAACCTACGCGCAGGCACCGACACACTCGCGGCACCGCTGACCGAGGCCGCCGCTCACCGAGGCCCCCGCTGCCGCGCGACGCCCTCCGAGCCGCCGTCACATCAGCCCCACAAACCACATCGGCACCACCCGCCCCGGACCGTCGCCATACCCGCGCCATACCGACCCAGCACCCCACCCGGGCGAGCACTGACCGCCGAGACCGGAATGTCCGCGACCGCCGCGCACGCCACCCAGCCCCGGCCACCCGCCTGCACACCTGCGACACGCGAGCCGACCTGCGCATCTCTTGGTGACACCAGCTGTCAACGCAGCGGTTGTTCCGGATTTGCGCCATTCACCACTTGAGCATTCAAATTTCTCGTCACACAGAGTGATGTCGGACATTCGCCCTGATAGGTGCCGAGTACTTGAATATGCGTCGGAACGGTGCTGTAGGGTGACACAGGCTCCGGGGTGCCGTCGGCAGTTCCACCCCGCCGGCGGAGCACCGGTCCATTCCATGTCAATGACATTTCATTTTGGAGTAACTGTGAGCACAGCCCTGCTGCGCCGTCGTGGCGTCGCACGGGTCTCCGGTGTGCTGGGCGTCTGCGCTCTTGTGAGCACGGGCGTCGTCGTCTCCACCACGGCCGCTTCGGCCGAGGAAGAGACCGTCACCGGGACTCTGCAGACGTTCGCCGCGGAGGCGTTCGCCCCCCAGGCCGATGAGCTCCCGACCGGCCTCGTTGAGGCCATCCAGCGTGACCTCGGCATCTCCGCCGAGGAGTACCTCGCCAACGCGGCGGCCGCCAAGGTCGCCGCTGACGTCGTTGCGGAGCTCGAGGCCGCCGGCGTGAGCATCAACGCTTCTGCCATCAGCGGCCAGGACGTCACCATCTACGTCGAGGCCGAGGCCGACGTCGCCGCCGCCGAGGCGGTCGGCGCCACCGTCAAGATCGGTGCGCCGGAGAAGTCCGACGGGCTCGAGGAGCAGGAGCTCCACCCGCAGGACGACTTCAAGGGCGGCTACGGCTACGCCACCGTCGACGACCCCGAGGCGCCGAGCTCGCTGTACCGCTGCTCGGCCGGCCTCAACGGCACCTCGGGCGGCAACCCCGTCAACTTCACCGCGGGCCACTGCGGCTACGAGTTCGACGAGGGCCACCCGATGTTCCACCTGCCGCTCGACGAGCCGCTGTTCGACAGCGACTCGTGGGCCAGCGGCGAGTTCCTCGACCACCCGCTGGGTGAGAACGGCCCGATGCACTTCGGCGCCGGCGAGGACGGCAACGACGGTGGTCTGCTGAACATCACCGAGCCGAACTGGACCCCGGTCCCGCAGGTCGCGACCTGGGGCGGCGGCACGGGCGCTCCCGACGACGGTGCGTCCGTGAACGTCTACGACTCCACGGATGCCATCGTGGGCCAGCCGGCCTGCAAGTCCGGCGCCACGTCGGGCTGGACCTGCGGCGAGGTGCTGTTCGCCGAGGACACCGTCCAGCTGAGCACCGAAGAGACCGTCACGGCGTTCATCTTCACCGCCTGCATGCTGTCGGGTGACAGCGGTGGCGCGATCGTCTCGGGCAACTACGCCCTGGGCGTCGACTCCTTCTCCACCGCGCAGACCACGGCCACGTGCGACTCCAGCAACTGGAACCCGGCCACCGAGTACCAGGAGGGCGGGCTCTCCGACGGCGACATCGGCGGCGGCTTCGCCGTCACCAGCGGCTCGGCCAACGCCGAGACCCTGTTCGGCGACGACTACAGCCTGTCGATCCACGTCGGCACGCCGGCCGTCACCTCGCCGGAGGACGGCGCCACCACGGGCCAGACCCCGACCATCTCGGGCACGGTCGACGCCGCTGAGGGCGCCACGGTCTCCGTGGCGATCGAGGGCGGCCCGACCGTCGAGGGCACTGTCGGCGCCGACGGCGCCTGGAGCGCCAAGGTCGACGAGACCCTGGAGCCCGGCTCGTACAACTACACCGCCACCGCTTCGCACACCGCGAACGGCGCGTCGGACGTCACCACCGGTGGCGAGGCGACGGGCAGCTTCGAGGTCGTCGAGAAGCAGGTCGAGGACCTCGCGGTCGACTCCCCGTCCGAGGGCCAGACCACCGGCAACGCCCGTCCGGAGTTCTCCGGCACCGGCCAGCCCGGCGCCACCGTCGCCCTGACGGTCGGCGACGCCGAGTTCGGTTCGGTCGAGGTCGGCGAGGACGGCTCCTGGGCGCTCGCCCCGGAGAGCGACCTGCCGGTCGGCGTGCGGTTCGACGCCGTCGTCACGCAGACCTTCGAGGACGACACCCAGAAGGTCACGGTCGCCGACCTCGGCATCGAGGCCGCTGCCGTCACCGTCACGGCTCCGGAGGACGGCTCGACCGTCGCCGGTGACGTGAACTTCGAGGGCACCTCGTTCGCCGGTGCCGACATCGGCCTGCTGCTCGAGCAGGCTGCCGCCGACGCCGCTGGCGACGACGCGCAGCCGCGCCTGGGCCTGCGCGCCGAGGGCCAGGACGACGTCGAGGAGTGGGCCGGCGAGTTCGAGATCGACGACGCCGGCAACTGGACGTTCGACCCGGCCGAGGACCTGCCGGAGGGTGACTACACCATCACCGCTCAGGCGAGCCTCGAGGGCGGCGACCCCGAGCTGTCGACGTCCGAGGCCGTGGCCTCCTTCACCGTGTTCAACGGTGGCGGCGGTGACGACAGCGGCAACGGCGACGACGGTGACGAGGACCTCCCCGACACCGGTTCGTCCGGCACCACCTGGATGGTCGTCGGCGGCATCGCGCTGCTGCTGGCCGGCGGCGCTGCGGTGGCCGTCCGGGCCCGCCGCAACACCACCGCCTGATCATCAGGTAGCTAGTACCAGCTGAACCCGAGTGGCCCCGGCCCCGCCTCGTGCGGGGTTCGGGGCCACTCGGCGTTACAGAATCGTGACGCAGCCCCCTGCGGTCACGCTGGGTGACGCCGAGCGGTCAAGGCCCCAGCAATGACGCCGGCACCACCGCGATGCCATCGGGCCGCCGGTAGGCGTGACCGCCCGTCGTGACGACTGCTGCGTCGGCGACGGTGGCCCCCAACGCCGACCGGAGCCAGTGCAGGTGGACGACATCTCGGTCGTCGACCGTGCGCGCGACCTTGGCCTCCAGCACCAGGATCCGGCCGTCCGGCCCGACGATGACGAAGTCGACCTCGTGGTCGCCATTACGGGTCCGCAGATGGTGTACGCGCGCCTCGGCGGCCTGGGCATACACCCGCAGGCTGAGCGCCACCAGCGATTCGAACAGCGGCCCGATCATCGCCCGACGCAGGCCGGCCGAGCCGACGGGCTTCGCGGACAGCAGGGCCGATTCGTCGAGGTCGAGCAGCCGTGCCGCCAGCGCCGGATCGGCGAGATGATGCTTCGGCGCCTGCGCCAGCCGGGTCGCTGGGTTGTCGACCGGCAACCAGGCCGGCAGCGGATCCAGCAGCCACAGCTGCTCGAGCACGTCTCGGTACACGATCGTGGTGGTCTTGGCAGGCTTGTCCGACTCGCCGGCGGTAGCGGCGTCGAGCACGGAGTTGTAGGAGGCACTGCTGGCGGTGGCCGCCGCGTAGGCTGCGAGCCAGGCGCGAAGCGTCGCCGGACGGCGCACGCGATGCCCCTGCTCGGCGAAGTCACGCTCGACGACGCGCGCCAGGTAGCCGTCGAGTTGCGCCCTCCGCAGCCGCGGCGGCAACTGCCTGATTCCGGGGAACCCTGACCTGAGAATCTCCTCGACGTAGGCCGGCAGATCGAGCGTCGCATCGCCCGCGATCACGCCGGATGTGCCCGCCAGCAATGCAGCCAGACTCACCGTCGGACGGTCCGGCCCACGTTCTGCGAGGCTCATCGGCCGCATCCTGACCTGCACGATGCGGCCGGCGCCGGAGTGCACCGGAGCCTCTGCCGGCGCCGCACTCCCGGTGAGCAGGAAGCGGCCCGGCCGCCCATCGTGGTCGACCGATCGGCGGACGAGGTCCCAGACCGGTGGATATCGCTGCCATTCGTCAACCAGCAGCGTGCCGCCAGCCCGATCGATGCGAGTCGGATCGGCGGCGACCAACCGGCGCAACTCCGGATCGTCCAGGGCCACTACGTCGACGGCTCGTCGCTGCGCGGTCGCCGTCTTACCCACGGCCTTCGGGCCTTCGACGGCGACGGCCGGCAGCCCTTGAAGGAACTCGTCCAGCTGGGCATCGACGATGCGTGGCAGGTACTGAGTCACCTTGACAAGCTACCGTCAGCAGGAGTTCTACGCTACCGTTCGCAGACGCACCGTCCTACCGTTCGCAGGGCTGCTTGGCAGCCTGGTGCGACGACCACACCGACGCGCTGGAAGGATGTCCAGGTGCGCCGGCTGCTGTTGGACCTTACGCCGCTCAAGGTCAGCGTTCCGTATCGCCGGCTCTGGATCGGCATCTCGCTGTCCGGTATCGGCACCCACCTGACCACCGTCGCCGTCGGGTTGCAGGTGTATGACCTGACCGGGTCGACGTTCCGGGTGGGGCTGGTCGGGCTGTTCGCGCTGGCGCCGCTGGTGGCGCTCGGCCTGTACGGCGGGGCCATCGTCGACGCGTATGACCGGCGGCGGGTGGTGGTCGTGAGCTCGTCCGGCCTGCTGGCGGTGGCGACCGGGTTCGCGGTGCAGGCGTGGCTGGACCTCGGCAACGTGTGGCTGCTGTACGCGCTCGTGGCGGTGCAGAACGGGTTCTTCGCGGTGAACTCGCCCGCGCGGACGGCGATCATCCCGCGGCTGCTGCCCGGCCCGCTGCTGCCGGCGGCGAACGCGCTGGGCAGCATGTCGATGAGCTTCGGCCTGACCATCGGCCCGCTGCTGGCGGGCGTGCTGATCGACTCGGTCGGCTACGGCTGGACGTACAGCATCGAGGCGGTGCTGCTGACGTTCGCCCTGACGACGCTGCTGGCGCTGCCGCCGATGCCACCGCAGGGGACGGTGCGCCGGGCCGGGCTGCGGTCGGTGCTGGAGGGGCTGTCGTACCTGCGAACCCGGCCGAACGTGCGCATGACCTTCCTGGTGGACCTGTGCGCGATGGTGCTGGCGATGCCGCGGGTGCTGTTCCCGGCGGTCGCGGCGGCGGTGCTGGGCGGCGGGCCGACGACGGTGGGCATCCTGGTGGCCGGCATGGCGGTCGGCGCGTTCCTGGCGGGGCTGTTCTCCGGACCGCTGGGGCACGTGCGCCGGCAGGGCCTCGCCGTGGTGGTGGCGATCATCGCGTGGGCGCTGGCGGTCATCGCGTTCGGCCTGGTGCTGCTCGTCGTCAGCGGGCCGGAGGACGGCGTCGTGCACTGGGCGCTGTGGCCGGCGGCGTTCTGCATGGTGCTGGCCGGCGCCGCCGACACCGTCAGCGCCGTGTTCCGGATGACGATCCTGCAGGCGGCCACCCCGGACGAGCTGCGCGGGCGGCTGCAGGGCGTGTTCATCGTGGTGGTGGCGGGCGGGCCGCGCCTGGGCGACCTCGTGCTCGGCTCGCTGGCCGAGCTCAGCAGCGAGGCGTGGGCGGCGGTGCTGGGCGGGCTCGCCTGCATCGTGATCGTCAGCGCACTGGCGGTGACGCAACGCCGGTTCCTCCGCTACGACGCCCGGCACCCGGAGCCCTAGGGTGAACGGCGTGAGCGAACCGAGCGTGTCCACGTACCGCGGCTGGGAGATCGTCCACCTCACCTCGAACGAGCTCGGCGTCGATGTCGTGCCGGGCAAGGGCGGCGACGTGACGTCGGTGCGCTGGCGCCCGCTCGACGTCGACGTCATGTGGCGGACGCGGTGGGGGCTGCGGCCGCGCGGCGAGCACGTCACCGCCGGCAGCAGCGAGGCGCTGCTCATGCAGGCCTACCCGGGCGGCTGGCAGACGGTGTTCCCGAACGCGGGCGCGCCGAGCCAGGAGCACGGCGTCGAGTGGGGCATGCACGGCGAGGCCTGGCTGGCCTCCTACGACTGGACGGCGACCGGCCCGGCCGCCGTCGAGCTGCGCACCGACCTCGTCCGCAGCCCGTTCTCCATCGTCAAGCGCATCGAGGTCGACGGCCCCGCGGTCACGGTGACGGAGACGGTGCGCAACGACGGCGCCGAGCCGGTCGAGGTGATGTGGAGCCACCACCCGGCGTTCGGCGCGCCGCTGGTCGGTCCGTCGACGCGCGTCGAGACGGCCGCGCAAACGGTCTGGCTGGACCCCACCACGCCCGCCCCGTGGCCCGGTGACGGGTTCGACCGCGTCCCGGCGCCGGGGTCCGAGGTCAGCCGGCTGGCGTTCCTGGACGGCTTCACGCAGGGCCGGGCCGGCATCGTCAACGACGAGCTGGGGCTGCGCGCCGACCTCACCTGGGACACCGCGCTGATGCCGCACGCGTGGTATTGGCTGGAAGCGGGTGGGCGGGCCGGCTTCCCGTGGTACTCGGGCGCGTACGTGCTGGCGCTGGAGCCCGCGACCAGCTGGCCCGACACCGGGGTGTCGGGCGTGCGGTCGACGACGGGCACGCAGGTCGCCGTCGCGCCGGGCGAGGAGCGCACCGCGACCGTGACGCTGACGCTCGGGCCCACGGCGGGGTGACCGATACTGACGGCATGTCGCACTCCCCCGCCACGCGCGTCGTCACCACCGGCCGTCCCGCCCGCGCGGCCGACGCGGCGCTGAACGAGCCGGTCACGTTCGCCTCGACGTACCACGCCGGCGGCGACGTCGGCTACGGCCGCTACGGCAACCCGGCGTGGACGGCGCTGGAGTCGGCCCTCGGCGACCTCGAGGGCGGCCGTGCGCTGACGTACGCGTCCGGCCTGGCCGCCTCCGACGCCGTCATGTCGCTGCTGCCGGAGGGCGCCGTGGTCGTCGCGCCCGACTGCGCGTACCTCGGTGTGCTGGACCTCCTGCGCGAACGGGCCACGCAGGGACGGCTGACGCTGCGGCAGGTGGCGGTCACCGACGCCGACGGCATCGCCGCGGCGGCGAAGGGCGCGGCGATGGTGTGGCTGGAGTCGCCGACCAACCCGAACCTCGACGTCGCCGACATCGCCGCGGCGGCCACGGCGGCGCGCGCGGCCGGCGCGCTCACCGTCGTCGACAACACGTTCGCGACGCCGCTGCTGCAGCGGCCGCTGGAGCTGGGCGCCGACATCGTCGTGCACAGCGTCACCAAGCTGCTGGCCGGCCACTCCGACGTCGTGCTCGGCGCGGTCGTCACGGCCGACGACGCGCTGTACGACCGCCTCGACGCGCACCGCCGGCTGCACGGCGCGATCCCGGGCCCGATGGAGGCGTACCTCGCCGTGCGCGGGCTGCGGACGCTGTCGGTGCGGCTGGAGCGGGCCCAGGCCAACGCGACGGAACTGGCGTCGCGGCTGCGTGCGCACCCAGCGGTGAACGTGGTGCGCTACCCCGGCACCGGGTCGATGTGCTCGATCGAGGTGGCCGGCGGCGCGGCCGGCGCCGACGCCGTTGTCGCGGCGGTACGGCTGTGGGTGCACTCCACCAGCCTCGGCGGCGTCGAGTCGTCGCTGGAGCGCCGCCGGCGCTGGCCGACCGAGAGCCCGGCGGTCGACGAGTCGCTGATCCGGCTCTCCGTCGGCATCGAGGACGTCGACGACCTCTGGGCCGACCTGTCCGGAGCGCTCGACGCCATCTGACCGCCGCATCGCCGCAGGCCGGGGACTGTGGCCCGGCGCTTTTGCAATGAGCACCGATACGCACCGCCGCCGGGGTGGTGCGTATCGGTGCTCATTGCAAAGGGCACAGTGCCCGGACCCCGGCGGGGGCTACTCCGCCAGGGCGGGCCGCGACGCCCACCAGAGGTCCTGGTAGGCGCCGTCGGCGGCGACGAGCTCGGCGTGGGTGCCGCGCTGGACGACCCGCCCGGCGTCCATCACGACGATCTCGTCGACGGCGTCGAGCCCGGCCAGGCGGTGGGTGACGACGACCGTCGTGCGGCCGCGGGTGGAGGCGAGGAGGTCGGTCATGAGGTCGTCGGCGGTGCGCGGGTCGAGGCCCTCGGTCGGCTCGTCCAGCAGCACGACCGGCGGGTCGAACAGCAGCGCCCGGGCCAGCGCCAGCCGCTGCCGCTGGCCGCCGGAGACCTGACCGCCGGACTCGCCGACCATGGTGTCCAGCCCGCCCGGCAGCGACTCGACCCAGTCGCGCAGCCGGGCCGTCCCCAGTGCGGCCAGCAGGTCGTCGTCGGAGGCGTCGGGGCGGGCGAGGCGCAGGTTCTCGCGGATCGACGTGTGGAAGAGATGCGCGTCCTGGGTGACGCCGGTGACGACGGCGCGCACGTCGTCACCGTCGTAGTCCTGCACCGGACGGCCGTTCAGCCGCACCGTCCCCGCCGACGGCTCGATGAAGCGCATCAGGCAGGCCAGCAGCGTGCTCTTGCCGGACCCGCTGGCCCCGACGACGGCGACCCGCCGGCCCGGCGTCAGCGCGAGGTCCACGCCGTCGACCGCGTCGACGTCGGCGCCGGGGTAGCGGACGGAGACGCCGTGCAGTTCGATGGTCACCGGCCCGGACGGCGCCGGCAGCGCGGCCGCGCCGGGCTCGGCCACCGGCGCCGGGGTGTCCAGCACCGCCAGCACCCGGCGCAGCGACGACCGCGCCTCCAGCAGCCGCTGCACGGCCGGCACCAGCGGCAGCACCGGCTCGAACGAGATCAGCGCGACCAGCGCGACGACCGGCACCATGACACCGGCCAGCCCGCCGTCGTGGCGCGCGCCCAGCGCCAGCACCGTCACCGCGACCGTCGTGACGCCCTGCACCAGCATCGCCGCGGCCCCGGCGAGCGCCGTCGTCAGCGCGGTGCGCCGCTCCAGCCGGGCCAGCCGCTCACCGGCCCGCTCGGCATCGGCCAGCGCGGCGGCCGTCGCGCTGAACACGGCCAGATCAGCGGCGCCCTGTAGCAAGTCGGTGTGGTGCGCGCTCATCTCAGCCCGAGCGGGAGCGAGCCGCCGGGCGGTGTTGGTGGCGGCCGTCACGACCATGAGCAGCGGCACCACCAGCCCGGCCAGCGCCAGCCCGGCCGCCAGCGCGACGGCCGCGGACGGCAGCACGACGGCGGAGAAGCCGATGGCGACTCCGGCCACCACGACGGCCGTGCTGACCGGCACCAGCACCCGCACGACGAGGTCCTGCACGGCCTCGACGTCGGACACCATGCGGCTGAGCAGGTCGGAGCTGCGGTAGGCGGGCAGCCCGGACGGCGCCAGCGGCACCAGCGCGTCGTAGACCTTCCCGCGCAGCGTCGCCAACGCCCGGAGCGCGGCGTCGTGGCTGGCCAGCCGCTCGGCGTAGCGGAACACGCCGCGGGCGGTCGCGAATCCGCGCACGCCGACGATGGCCAGCGACAACGCGGCCAGCGGCGGCTGCTCGGCGGCCCGCGCCAGCAGCCAGGCGGCGGTGCCCATCAGCGCCAGCGCGGCCAGCTCGGTCACCACCGACGCGGACACCGCGACCAGCAACCTGCCCAGGTGCGCACGCAGCAGAGCCGCCAGACGCCGCGTCATCGGCCCACCTCCGCCGCCAGCGGCCCGGTGATGCGGCCGTGGTCGAGCGTCACGACGCGGCCGGCGTCGAGCACCATGGCCGGGCGGTGCGCGACCACCAGCACTGTCCGGCCGGCCATCAGCCGCGCGGTCGCCTCGACGACGACGGCCTCGCTCCCGGCGTCGAGCCCGGCGGTCGGCTCGTCCAGCAGCAGCAACGGGGCGTCGCGCAGGAACGCGCGGGCCAGGGCGACGCGCTGGCGCTGCCCGGCGGACAGCCCGGCGCCGCGCTCGCCCAGCGGGGTCTCGTAGCCGCGCGCCAGCCGGCGGACGAACTCGTCGGCGTGCGCCAGTGTGGCGGCCCGCACGACCTCGTCGTCGGTGGCGTCGGGGCGGCCGAGCCGGATGTTCTCGGCGACGGTGCGGGCGAACAGGTGCGGCCGCTGCGGCACCCAGGCCAGCTGCCGCCGCCAGTCGTCCGGGTCGGCGGCCGCGAGGTCCACGCCACCGGCCAGCACCCGCCCGGAGGTCGGGGGCACCAGCCCGAGCAGCACGTTCACCAGGGTGCTCTTGCCCGCGCCGCTGGGCCCGACCAGCGCGACCCGCTCACCCGGCGCGACGGCGAGCGTGACGGCGTCGAGCGCTGCCTCGTCGCGGCCGGGATAGCGCACCGTGACGCCCTCGAACCGGATGCCACCCGCGGCGTCCGGCTCGGCGGCACCGGCGACGGCCGCCCGCGGGGGGCGGCCGTCCTCGGCGTCGACCACCGCGAAGCAGCGCTCCGCGACCGCCAGCCCTTCGGTGCTCGCGTGGAACTGCGACCCGAGCGCCCGCAGCGGCAGATATGCCTCGGGCGCGAGCAGCAGCACCAGCAGCGCGGTTTCGAGGCCGAGCCCGCCGTTGAGCGTGCGCAGCCCGATGGGCACCGCGACCAGCGCCACCGACAGCGTCGCGACCAGCTCCAGCACCAGCGCGGACAGGAACGCGATGCGCAGCGTGCCCATGGTGGCCGAGCGGTGCTCGTCGGCGATGCGCCGCACCTGCGCGGCCTGCGCCTTGGCCCGGCCGAACGCCCGCAGCGTCGGCAGCCCGGCGACGACGTCGAGGAAGTGGCCGCCGAGCCGCTCCAGCGCCCGCCACTGCCGCTCGGTGGCCCGCTTCGTCGACATGCCGACGAGCGCGCCGAAGATCGGGATCAGCGGCAGCGTGACCAGGATGATCACCGCGGACGCGAGGTCGGCGACGGCGATGCGCACCAGCACCGCGACCGGGATGACCGCCGCCAGGAACAGTTGCGGGAAGTAGCCGGTGAACCACGGGTCCAGCGCGTCGAGACCGCGCCCGAGCGTCGTCGTCAGCCCGCCGGTGTGCTGGCCGGACAGCCAGCCCGGGCCCAGCTCCTGGGTGCGCCGCAGCACCTGACGCCGAAGCGTTGCCTTCACCGATGCCGCGGCCCGCTGGGCCAGCGCCTGCTGCGCCCATGACAGCCCGGCCCGGACGGCGAACACGCCGGCCAGCAGCGCCAGCGTCGCGGCGAGCGAGCCCGCGGACGGGCCGGACAGGACGCCGTCGGCGAGCAGCCGGGCCAGCAGTTCGGCCTGCACCAGGATGGCCACGGCCGCCGCCACCGCCAGCAGGGTGAAGGCGGCGGCGACGACGCGGTGGCCGGGCAGTCCGGCCAGCAGCCGGCGGGCGAGCCGATTCAGAAGAACACCGCCGATCCGACGCCGACGCGGTGCCGGAACGTCCACCACATCCACACCTGCACGGCGAGCAGGACGGGGACCAGCGGGGCGACGATGACGGCCAGGAGGTCGAGGGTGCCGGACGCGGCGAGGCCGTCGAGCAGCCGCGGCGCCGACGCGACACCCGCGGCGAGCACCGGCGCCGCCGCGGCGACCGCGGTGCAGACGTAGGCACGGCCGTCGCGCCCGCGCTGGTACAGCCGCAGCGCCAGCAGCACGGCCCCGGCGGCGACGACGCCGAGCGCGGCGGCGGGCAGCGGCCGGTCGGGGCCGGCGCCGAGCACGGGGGTGGCGACGGCGACGGCGGCCAGCAGCGCCAGCGCGGCCGCACCGGCCCGGCGCACCGTGACGGCGGTGCGCGTACGGTGCTCAGGCGGCAGCCGCAGCGCGGCGAACACCGCGCCGTGCAGCGTGAACACGGCGACCACGACGGCCCCCCACAACAGTGAATACGGCCCGACCAGTGTCTCAACCCCCGGCCGCCCGCGCGTCGGCACCCCCTGGACGACGTTGCCGAGCAGCAGCCCCCAGGCGAACGGCATGGTCGTGCTGGCGACGACGACCACCGTCTCCCAGCCGCGCTGCCAGGCCGGCGACGGACGACGGCTGCGGAACCAGATGCCGATGTCGCGCAGGATCCACGACGCCACCAGCCCGACCACCAGCGGGTAATAGGCCGACAGCAGGTCCTTCTCCAGCCCGGGGAACGCGCCGATCAGGATGCCGAACGTCGCGACCAGCCACACCTCGCCGCCGAGCAGGAACGGCCCGATCGCGGTCAGCAGCAGCCGCCGCCGCGGCCCGTCGCGCCCGATGCGGCGCAGCGACGAGCCCAGCCCGAGGACGGCGCCGTCGAGCACCGACCAGCCGGTGAGCAGCAGCCCGAGCAGGCCCAGCCACAGCACGTCCATCTCAGTCCCTCCCCGCGAGCACGAGCTCGGGTTCCTCGCGGCCGATGCCGTCGGAGCCCAGCACGAGGTCGTGCGGGCCGCGCCTGGCCAGCCGGGCGATCAGCCACCAGTCCAGCGCGGCCAGCGTCGCGAACAGCAGGCCGAACAGCACGAGGCTGGTCAGCACGGTGCCGGCCTCGTGGCCGGAGACCGCTTCGGCCGTGGTCAGCTCGCCGTAGACGACCCACGGCTGCCGGCCCACCTCGCGCAGCAGCCAGCCGCAGGCCACCACCACGAACGGCCAGGGCAGCGTCCACACGTAGAACCGGTGCCAGAAGCGGCGCAGCCAGGCCGGCCGGGTGCGGTCGAACGCGTTCTTGACGAGGAAGAACAGCAGCCCGAAGAAGATCGACATGTACAGCGTCCCGCTGATCTCCATCAGCGGCCAGGCGAACGAGATCCACGTCGGCGGCGTCCAGTCCCCCGGCCCGTGCAGGGCCTCCATCTCGGCCTGGAACTCGGCCCGCTCCGCCGCCGACCCGCCGAACGCCAGCTCCTTGCCGTCGGTCAGGTAGCCGAACTGCGCGTACCCGTTGCCGACGGCGAACACGGCGGCCGCCGCGCCCACGACGACCGCGACCCGCAGCGAGCGGCGGAAGAAGTCGACGTCGGGCGTGCCGCGCAGGAAGTGCCACGAGCAGATGCCGACCATGACGACGCTGCCGGTCAGCAGGCAGACCGGGACGATGTGCAGCAGCGCGCCGATGGCCTGCTGGTTGGTCAGCAGCGCGCCGAAGTCGTCGATGCGGGCGACGCCGTCCTCGACCACGTGGCCGACGGGGTTCTGCAGGAACCCGTTGGCGACCATGACCCAGAACGCCGACAGGTACGCCGTCAGCACGACCAGCCAGATCAGCGTCGTGTGCACCCAGCGGTTCAGCCGGTTCCAGCCGAAGATCCACATGCCGAGGAAGGTCGACTCCAGGAAGAACGCGACCAGCGTCTCGGTGGCCAGCGGCGCGCCGAACACGTCGCCGGCGAACGTCATGAGACCGCTCCAGTGCAGGCCGAACTGGAATTCCATGGCCAGCCCGACGACGATGCCCATGGCGTAGTTGACGATGTAGAGCTGGCCCCAGAACCGCGTCAGCCGCTCGTGCACCTCCTTCCCGGTGACGGCCCAGCGGGTCTGGAAGAACGCCACGACCGGCGCCAGGCCCAGGGTGAGCACCACGAACAGGAAGTGGAAGATCGCCGTCAGCGCGAACTGCAGCCGCGACAGGTCCAGCACGCTCATCCCGCCCCACTCCCCTCAGTTCGGCTGTCTACATGTAGTCACGCTACACGATGATGCGTAGACTACCGACATGAAGGCCGACGCCCTCCGCGGCAACCTCGACGCGCTGATCCTCGCCGTCGTCCGCGACCGGCCACTGCACGGCTACGGCGTCTCCGAGGCGCTGCACGAGCGCAGCGACGGCGCCGTCGACCTCCCCACGGGCACGCTCTACCCCGCGCTGCGCCGGCTGGAGCGGCTGGGCTACCTGCGCAGCTCCTGGGACACCGTCGGCGGCCGCAAGCGGCGCACGTACGAGATCACCCGCGGCGGCAAGGCCTACCTAGTCGCGCAGCAGCAGGCCTGGAGCGAGATGAGCAGCGTCATGAACGCCATCCTCGGACCGGGGTGACGTCAGCCGCAGGCAGCTCACCGCCAGCCAGCTGATCCACAGCGTCGATCCCAGCGAGAGCAGGGCCATCGCCACCAGCTCCGGCCCGTTCCACTCGACCATGCTGGCCGGCGCGTACGCGGTCAGCAGCGCGCAGCTGACGATGTGCAGCGCGATGTCGGCGAGCGTCCCCACGGCGATGAACCGCACCACCCGGCGAGTGGGCAGCAGCCTGGCCCCGCGGCCCAGCGCCAGCACCGCGAGGGCGGCCAGGCCGATGAACGTGAGGGTGGAAATGTCGACGGCACGCGAGACCACCCCGTACCACGGCGCCGGCTCGGGCCAGCCCTGCGCCGCGGCCGCCGTGGTCCACGTGTAGGTGGCCACCGCGAACTGCACGGCACCGAGGACGACGATCACCCCGGCCAGGTAGCGCGCGGTGACGGCCGCCAGCTCGGTGCGCACGCCGTCCGCGACGACCTCGACCGGCCCGAACTCCTCGACGGCCAGTCGCTGCGCCTCGGCGTCGGAGGCGCCGGCCTCCCGGTGCGCCTCGGCGGCGTCGAGCAGGCCGTCGCGCAGCTCGCGCAGCATGCCGCGCCGAGGCAGCAGCGGTCCGCGCACCTCGCGGCGCAGCTGGGCCACGTACTGGTCGATCACTCGGGCACCCCCAGGGTTCGCCGCCAGCGTAACCGCCGCCCGGGACCGGGCAGAAGGCCCGGACCGGCATCTCCGGGACCGGTCAGGGATGGCCCTGACGGTGGACAAGATCTCGACTTGTCGGCCTGAGTGATCTAGGCCACGATTGCGCCGATGCGCGGACCCGGTCACCCCGACTACCCTGTACCAGAGCAGCCGCGCAGATTCGAACGGAAGAAGGCGAACGCGACAGTGGCCCCCACCGGCCCGGAATCGGGATTCGGACCGAACGAGTGGCTCGTCGAGGAGTTCTACGAGAGCTGGCTCGAAGACCCCTCCAGTGTCGACCCCCAGTGGGCGGAGTTCTTCGCCGGCCGTAAGGCCGCCGATGCCGCCCCGGCCGCGCCGCCGGGCCCCGCCACCGCCGCCACACCGACACCCGCCCCGGCCGCCACTCCCACGTCCCCCGCGAGGACCACCGTGACCACCCAGCCCGCCGCCGTGCCGGCGCAGACCGCAACGACGCAGTCCGCCTCCGCGCAGCCGACCACCACCGCCGCGAAGGCCGCGCCGAAGCCCACCCCGGCGCAGCCGCCGAAGGCGCCGGCCCAGCCGCAGGACGCGGCCGGGCAGCCCGAGGTGGTCCCGCTCCGCGGCGCGCCGGCCCGCACGGCCACCAACATGGAGGCCAGCCTCGAGGTCCCGACGGCCACCAGCGTGCGCGCCGTCCCGGCCAAGCTGCTGGTCGACAACCGCATCGTCATCAACAACCACCTCGCGCGGTCCCGCGGCGGCAAGGTGTCGTTCACGCACATCATCGGGTACGCGCTGGTCAAGGCGCTGCACCAGATGCCCGACATGAACTACGCCTTCGCCGACAACGACGGCAAGCCGGCGCTGGCCAAGCCGCAGCACATCAACCTCGGCCTGGCCATCGACATGAAGAAGTCCGACGGCACCCGGCAGCTGCTGGTGCCCAGCATCAAGAGCGCCGAGCACCTCAACTTCGCCGAGTTCTGGGCCGCCTACGAGGACGTCGTCCGGCGGGCCCGCGACAACAAGCTGACGGTCGCCGACTTCCAGGGCACCACCATCACGCTGACGAACCCGGGCACCATCGGCACCGTCCACTCCGTGCCGCGGCTGATGAAGGGCCAGGGCACCATCATCGGCGTCGGGGCCATGGAGTACCCGGCCGAGTACCAGGGCGCGGCCCCCGAGACGCTGTCGCGGTTGGGCGTCTCGAAGACCATGACGCTCACCAGCACCTACGACCACCGCATCATCCAGGGCGCCCAGAGCGGCGACTTCCTGCGCATCGTGCACGGCCTGCTGCTGGGCCAGGACGGCTTCTACGACGAGATCTTCCGCGCGCTGCGCATCCCGTACGAGCCCATCCGCTGGGCCACCGACGTCCCGCACAGCCACGAGGACGAGGTCAGCAAGCAGGCGCGGGTGCTGGAGCTGATCCACGCCTACCGCGTGCGCGGCCACCTCATGGCCGACACCGACCCGCTGGAGTACAAGCAGCGCACCCACCCCGACCTCGACGTCAGCACCCACGGCCTCACGCTGTGGGACCTCGACCGCGAGTTCGCCACCGGCTCGTTCGGCGGCAGCAAGCGGTTCATGCTGCTGCGCGACATCCTCGGCGTGCTGCGCAACGCCTACTGCCGCACCGTCGGCATCGAGTACATGCACATCCAGGAGCCCGACCAGCGGCGCTGGATCCAGGAGCGGGTCGAGAAGCCGGTCGACCTCACCCCGCGTGAAGACCAGCTGCGCATCCTGCTCAAGCTCAACCAGGCCGAGGCGTTCGAGACCTTCCTGCAGACGAAGTACGTCGGGCAGAAGCGGTTCTCGCTCGAGGGCGGCGAGTCGCTGATCCCGGTGCTCGACGAGGTCGTCGAGGCCGCCGCCGAGGCCGGGCTGCTCGAGGCCTGCATCGGCATGGCCCACCGCGGCCGGCTGAACGTGCTGGCCAACATCGTCGGCAAGAGCTACGCGCAGATCTTCGGCGAGTTCCAGGGCAATATCGACCCCCGCACCGTCCAGGGCTCCGGCGACGTCAAGTACCACCTGGGCGCCGACGGCGAGTTCACCGCGCTCGACGGCTCGAAGATCAAGGTGTCGCTGACGGCGAACCCGAGCCACCTCGAGGCCGTCAACCCGGTGCTCGAGGGCATCGCGCGGGCCAAGCAGGACATCCTCGACCGCGGCGAGGAGTTCCCGGTGCTGCCGATCCTGGTGCACGGCGACGCCGCGTTCGCCGGCCAAGGCGTGGTGGCCGAGACGCTGAACCTCTCCCAGCTGCGCGGCTACCGCACCGGCGGCACCGTCCACGTCGTCGTCAACAACCAGGTCGGCTACACCACGTCGCCCGACCAGTCCCGCTCGTCGATGTACTCCACCGACGTCGCGCGCATGGTGCAGGCGCCGATCTTCCACGTCAACGGCGACGACCCCGAGGCGTGCACCCGGGTGGCCCGGCTGGCCTTCGAGTTCCGGCAGGCGTTCAAGAAGGACGTCGTCATCGACATGGTCTGCTACCGCCGGCGCGGCCACAACGAGGGCGACGACCCCAGCTACACCCAGCCGCTCATGTACGACCTCATCGAGGCGAAGCGGCCGGTGCGCAAGCTGTACACCGAGGCGCTGATCGGCCGCGGCGACATCACCATCGAAGAGGCCGAGCAGGTCCTGCTCGACTACCAGAAGCAGCTCGAGCGGGTGTTCGCCGAGACCCGGCAGACGGCGCCGACCACCGTCACCACGGTGCCGACCTACCCCGACAAGCCGGCGCCCGAGGGCGCGGTCGTCACGGCCACCACGCCCGAGGTGCTCAAGCGCATCGCCGACGCCTACCTCACGGTGCCCGACGGCTTCACCGTCCACCCGAAGGTGC
This sequence comes from Jiangella alba, assembly GCF_900106035.1. Lineage (GTDB taxonomy): Bacteria > Actinomycetota > Actinomycetes > Jiangellales > Jiangellaceae > Jiangella > Jiangella alba. The sequence continues at coordinate 2,715,939 of NZ_FNUC01000004.1, read as the reverse complement.
TGCCGCAGGTGCAGCGCCGGGCGCAGGCGCTCTCCGAGGGCAACATCGACTGGGCCACCGCCGAGATCACCGCGTTCGGCGCGCTGCTGCTCGACGGCCGTCCGGTGCGGCTGGCCGGCCAGGACTCCCGCCGCGGCACGTTCGTGCAGCGGTTCGCGTCGCTGGTCGACCGCAAGACCGGCGAGTCGTTCCTCCCACTGCAGCACCTCGACGAGTCGCAGGCCAAGTTCTACGCCTACGACTCCCTGCTGTCCGAGTTCGCGGCCATGGGCTTCGAGTACGGCTACTCGGTGGCCCGTCCCGACGCGCTGGTGCTGTGGGAGGCGCAGTTCGGCGACTTCGCCAACGGCGCGCAGACCATCATCGACGAGTTCATCAGCGCCGGTGAGGCCAAGTGGGGCCAGTACTCCGGCGTCGTACTGCTGCTGCCGCACGGCTACGAGGGCCAGGGCGCCGACCACTCGTCCGCGCGCATGGAGCGGTTCCTGCTCATGGGCGCCGAGGACGCGTTCCGGGTGGCGCAGCCGTCCACGCCGGCGTCGCACTTCCACCTGCTGCGCTCGCAGGCGCTCAGCGGCAGCCACCGCCCGCTGGTGGTGTTCACGCCGAAGTCGATGCTGCGCAACAAGCGTGCGGTGTCCGCGCCCGACGACTTCACCGGCACCACCACGTTCCGGCCGGTGCTGCCCGACCCCGAGCCGCTCGACGCCGCGAAGGTCGACCGCGTGCTGCTGTGCAGCGGGAAGATCACCTGGGAGCTGCTGGCCGAGCGCACCAAGCGCTCCGACGACCACACCGCCATCCTCCCGGTCGAGCAGTTGTACCCGCTGCCCGCGCAGGAGATCGCGACGGCGCTCGCGGCGTACCCGAACCTGCGCGAGATCCGCTGGGTCCAGGACGAGCCCGAGAACATGGGCCCGTGGCCGTTCATGGCGCTGCACCTGGCGCCGCAGCTGCCCGGCGGCCTCCCGCTGCGCCCGGTCACCCGGCCGGCCAGCACGTCGCCGGCGGTGGGCAACCACAACGTCCACCTCGACCAGCAGAAGGCGCTGCACGACGCCGCGTTCGCCTGATGTACTTCACCGACCGCGGCATCGAGGAACTCGACGAGCGCCGGGGTGACGAACAGGTCACCCTGGGCTGGCTGGCCGAGCGGCTGCGCCACTTCGTCGACCAGAACCCGGAGTTCGAGACCCCGGTCGAGCGGCTGGCCACCTGGCTGGCCCGCGCCGACGACGAGGACGACGACGACCTCGGCGGCGACGCCGGGTGAGCGACCCCCGCGACGTCCGGGTGTGCGTCTTCGGCGACTCCTTCGTCGCCGGCGTCGGTGACCCGAAGGCGCTCGGCTGGGTCGGCCGGGTGGCCGCGCGCACGCCGTCGTCCACCGGGGTCGCGCTGACGGCGTACCCGCTGGGCGTGCGCGGCGAGGCCACCGAGGAGATGGTCGTGCGCATGCCGATGGAGTGCGCGCCCCGCTTCGCCCGCGGCGACGAGCACCGCGTCGTGCTGGCGCCCGGCGTGGCCGACGCGTTCCGGGGCGTGCCGGTGGCGCGGTCGGTGGCGGCGCTGGAGTTCGGGCTCTCCTCGGTGAGCGTCCCGGCGCTGGTGGTCGGGCCCCCTCCCGTCGGCGACGACGCCATGCTGGCCCGCATCGGCGACCTCGACGCCGCGTGGGCGCGGCTGTGCGCCGGCCGCGGCGTCCCCTACATCGCGACGTTCGGCCCGCTGACGGCCAAGGCCGCCTGGCAGACCGCCCGCGCCGACGACGGCCTGCACCCCGACCAGACCGGCTACGGCCTGCTCTCGTACCTCGTGCTCAACGGCGGCTGGTACCCCTGGCTGGGCGTCGAGGCGCCGAGCACGCCGGTGAAGGACCGCCGGGCCCCGCGCGCCTCGTCGTGAACCTGCTCGACCGGCGCCCGGTGCGGCGGGTGCAGTTCCAGCCGCCGGCCGGCCCGCCGCTCGACCTCGGCCGCTGGCCGTGGACGCTGCCGCCGGTGCGCCGGCTCGTCACCGACGGCCTCGACCTCGCGCCGCTCACCGTCCTCGTCGGCGAGAACGGCAGCGGCAAGTCCACCCTGGTGGAAGGGGTAGCGCTGGCGTACGGGTTCTCCCCCGAGGGCGGCTCGACCGGCGCCCGGCACACCACCAGGGTGAGCGAGTCGGAGCTGTCCCGCGCGCTACGGCTGACCCGCGGGCCGGGCGCGCCGAAGGACGGGTTCTTCCTGCGCGCCGAGACGATGCACGGCTTCTTCAGCTACCTCGAGGCCAACCCGAACCCACGCAGCCAGGACCCGGTCTTCCACGAGCTCAGCCACGGCGAGTCCTTCCTCGCCGTCCTGCGCCACCGGTTCCAGCGGCCGGGCTTCTACTGCCTCGACGAGCCCGAGTCGGCGCTGTCGTTCAGCGGCTGCCTCGCCCTGGTGGGCGCGTTGACGGAGATCGCCGACGCCGGCGGCCAGGTGCTGGTGGCCACCCACTCACCGCTGGTCGCGTCGCTGCCCGGCGCGACCGTCCTCGAGGTCGGCGAGTGGGGGCTGCGCGAGGTGGCCTGGGCCGACCTCGACCTCGTCCGGCAGTGGCGCGACTTCCTCGACGCCCCCGCCCGCTACCTCCGCCAGGTCACGGAGTGAAGACGACCTTGCCGAAGACGTCGCCGGCGTCGAGGGCGGCGAAACCGTCGCGGGCGCCGGACAGCGGCAGCACGCGGTCGACCACCGGACGCAGGCCGGTCCGCTCGCAGAACGCCACGAGCCGGGCCAGTTCGTCGCGGGTGCCCATGGTGGAGCCGACGACCCGCAACTGCAGGAAGAACACCCGGTTCAGCTCGGTCTCGGCGACGTAGCCCGACGTCGCGCCCGACACCACCAGGGTGCCGCCCGGCCGCAGCGACCGCACGGAGTGCTGCCACGTGGCCGCGCCCACCGTCTCCATGACGGCGTCGACGCGCTCGGGCAGCCGCTCACCGCTGCCGAACACCCGGTCGGCGCCCAGGGACGTCACCCGCGCGGCCTTCGCCGGGTTCCGCGACGTCACCCAGACCCGCGCCCCGGCCGCCGCACCCAGCGCCACCAGCGCCGTCGCCACGCCGCCGCCGGCGCCCTGCACGAGCACCGTCTGCCCCGGCACCACCCGTGCCTGCGTGAACAGCATGCGGTACGCCGTCAGCCACGCCGTCGGCAGGCACGCGGCCTCCTCGAACGACAGCGCGGACGGCTTGGGCACCAGGTTCCGCGCCGGCACCGCCACCCGCTCGGCGAACGTGCCCGGGTGCAGCTCGGACAGCAGCGTCCGCTTGGGGTCGAGCGTCTCGTCGTCGCGCCAGTCGGGGTCGGAGACGACGGCGTGGACGAGGACCTCGCGGCCGTCGTCGGTGACGCCCGCGGCGTCGCAGCCGAGGATCATCGGCAGCCGGCCGGCGTCGAGGCCGACGCCGCGCAGGGACCAGAGGTCGTGGTGGTTGAGCGCCGTCGCCCGCACCGTCACCGTCGTCCAGCCGTCGGGGACCGGCGGCTCGGGCCGCTCCCCCAGGGTGAGCCCGGCGAGAGGGTCGTCGGCGTCCAGGGACGAGGCGTAGGCGGCGAACATTCCCCGAGCCTACTGACCCGCCGTCCGCCTCAAGCGGTGGCAGGATGCGGATCAGGACGACTGGCGCGTTCCAGGGGGGATGCCATGTCCAGGCACAACAGCATCGCACGGTTGACCAAGATCACCGCCGCTGCCGCCGTCGTGGCCGCGCTGGCCGCGTGCGGCGGTGACGACGACGGCGGCTCGACCGCCACCGGCACTCAGGGCGCCGATCTCGCGCTCGTCCAGGACGGCACACTGACCGTCTGCTCCGACGTCCCGTACCCGCCGTTCGAGGTGGAGAGCCCGGACGCGCCCAGCGGCTACAGCGGCTTCGACATGGACCTCATGCAGGCCATCGCCGACGGCCTGGGGCTGCAGATGGCGGTCCAGGACGTCGGGTTCGACCCGCTGCAGAGCGGCGCCGTGCTGGCCGCCGGCCAGTGCGACCTCGGCGCGTCCGCCATGACCATCACCGACGAGCGCAAGCAGAACCTCGACTTCTCGGATCCGTACTACGACTCGTTGCAGTCGCTGCTGGTGCCCGCCGACTCTGGCATCACTTCCATCGACGACCTCGTCGGCAAGACCGTCGGCGTCCAGCAGGGCACGACCGGCGAGATCTACGCCAAGGAGCACCTGCCGGAGGGCGCGAACGAGCCGCAGGCGTTCCCCAGCGACGCCGAGCTGTGGCCGGCGCTGCAGGCCGGCAACATCGCCGCCATCCTGCAGGACCTCCCGGTCAACCAGGAGCACGCGCGCTCCGACCCGGGCTACGAGGTGGTCGAGGAGTACCAGACCGACGAGCAGTACGGCTTCGCCTTCGCCAAGGGCGAGAAGACGGCGCTGCTCGACGCCGTGAACGAGCAGTTGCAGGCGTTGCGCGACGACGGCACCTACGACGAGATCTACGCGAAGTACTTCGCGATGGACTCGACCGGCACGAGCGGCCCCACGGCACCCAGCCCGAGCACGAGCTGACGGCCGTGCGCAGGACCACGCAGCGACGGATCGGCCGCGGCGTCCTCTACCTGGTGTTCGCCGCGGCCGTCGTCGCCGTGGTGCTGGCCGCCGACTGGGAGCGCATCAAGGCGAACTTCCTGCAGCCCGACGTCGCCCGCGCGCAACTCCCGGAGATCATCACGATCGCGGCGAAGAACACGATCCTCTTCACCGTGATCTCGTTCAGCGGCGGCCTGCTGCTCGGCATCGTCCTCGCCCTGATGAAGCTGTCGACCGTCACGCCCTATCGCTGGCTGGCCATCGCCTACATCGAGCTGTTCCGCGGCCTGCCGGCGCTGCTGACGATCTTCGCGATGGCGTACGTCCTGCCGATCGCGTTCCAGGTCCATGTGCCCGGCGGGACGATCGGGGCCGGGCTGCTGGCGCTGATCCTGGTGGCGGCCGCGTACATGGCCGAGAGCATCAGGGCGGGCATCCAGGGCGTGCCGAAGGGACAGACCGAGGCGGCCCGGTCGTTGGGGATGTCGGCGGGGCGAACGATGTTCTCGGTCGTGCTGCCGCAGGCGTTCCGGATCGTCATCCCGCCGCTCACCAACGAGTTCGTCCTGCTCATCAAGGACACGTCGCTGCTGTTCATCGCCGGCTCGACGCTCTCGAACAAGGAGATCACCACGTTCGCCCGCGACGGCGTCATCAACTCCAACAACAGCACGCCGCTGGTGATGGCGGCCATGCTGTACCTGCTGATCACGATCCCGCTGACGCGGCTCGTCGCGGTGCTGGAACGACGGCTGGGACGGTCGCGATGAGCGCCGAGCCGGCGCCGTCGCCGGACGTCCCCGCCATCGAGGTGGTGGGCCTGCACAAGAGCTTCGGCGACCTCGAGGTGCTCAAGGGGGTCGACCTCACGGTCGCCCCCGGCCAGGTGGTGTGCGTCATCGGGCCCAGCGGTTCGGGCAAGTCCACCCTGCTGCGCTGCGTGAACCGGCTGGAGGAGCCGACCTCGGGGTCGGTGCGCATCGAGGGCATCGACATCCTCGATCCGGAGATCGACCTCGACCGGGTCCGGGCCCGCATCGGCATGGTGTTCCAGCAGTTCAACCTCTTCCCTCATCTGAGTGTCCTGCGCAACCTCACCATCGCCCAGCGGCGGGTGCTCGGCCGCGGCCGGGCCGAGGCGGTGGAGGTGGCGCGGCACAATCTCGAGCGGGTGGGCCTGACGGACAAGGTCGACGCCTACCCGGCCCATCTGTCCGGCGGCCAGCAGCAGCGCGTCGCGATCGCCCGCGCGCTGTCGATGAACCCGGACCTGATGCTGTTCGACGAGCCGACCTCGGCCCTCGATCCGGAGCTGGTGGGCGACGTGCTCGACGTGATGCGCGACCTCGCGCACAGCGGCATGACGATGATGGTCGTCACGCACGAGATGGGCTTCGCTCGCGAGGTGGGCGACGAGATGATCTTCATGGACGGCGGCGTCGTCGTCGAGTCGGGCCGGCCCCGGGAGGTCCTGTCCGATCCGCGGCACGCACGCACCCGGGCCTTCCTCTCGAAGGTGCTCTGACCCGTCGCGACCAGGCTGTGCCCGACTACGCGTTCGGGCGCGCATGTGACACTGTGGTCCGGAGCAACTCACATGAGGAGGTTTGGTGAGCGAGTCCGGTTCGTCGTTCGGTGACCTGGTGGAGCTTCAGGTACCGGCGTCCAGCGCTTACCTCACCGTGCTGCGGACCACCGCCGCCCGGCTGGCCGCCCGGATCGGGTTCACACTCGACGAGATCGAGGACCTCCGCATCGCCGTCGACGAAGCCGGCGCCATGCTGCTCCCGCTGGCCGTCCCCGGCTCGAACATGCACTGCAGCTTCCAGTTGCACACCGACATCCTCGACGTCGTGGTGTCCGTGCCGGCCGCGCAGACCGACCTCCCCAGCCGCGACAGCTTCGCCTGGACGGTGCTGTCGGCGCTGGCCGGCGAGGTCGCCTCGCGGGCCGAGGACGGCAGGGTGTCCATCATGCTGCGGAAGAAGCGGGGTTGAGTCAGGCGGTGGGCGCTGCCGAGGCGAGGCTGACCAGCGAGGCCATGGAAGAGCCCGCCGGTCCGGTCGTCGACGTCGTGCGGCCGGTCGTGGCGGTCGGCCCGGCCGACGCCGAGCCCGAGAGCGAGCCCACGCGCGGCACCGTCGACCGCGCCACCAGCCGGGCCCTGCTGCAACTGCTCGCCGGCCTCGACGCCGACGACCCCGCGCGCGGCGAGATCCGCAACCGGCTGACGACGCTGCACCTGCCGCTCGCCGAGCACCTCGCCCGCCGCTTCGCCGGCCGCGGCGAGCCGTACGAAGACCTCGTCCAGGTCGCCACCATCGGCCTGATCAAGGCGATCGACCGCTACGACCCCGGCCGCGGCGCCGAATTCTCCACCTACGCCACCCCCACGATCCTCGGCGAGATCAAGCGCTGGTTCCGCGACAAGGGCTGGGCCATCCGGGTGCCCCGCCGGCTGCAGGAACTGCGGCTGTCGATCAGCACGGCGACGACGGACCTCCTGCAGCAGCTGGGCCGGTCGCCGACCATCGCCGAGCTGGCGCAGGCCACCCGCACCACCGAGGACGAGGTGCTCGAGGCGCTGGAGACGGCGTCGGCCTACAGCACCGTCTCGCTCGACTCCCCCGAGCCGGGCGAGAACGCGCCCAGCACCATCGAGACCATCGGCAAGGACGACGAAGCGCTCGAGGGCGTCGAGAACCGCGAGACGCTGGCCCGCATGCTCGAAGGGCTACCCGACCGCGAGCGGCGCATCATCGTGCTGCGGTTCTTCCGCGGCATGACGCAGTCGCAGATCGCCGGCGAGATCGGCATCTCCCAGATGCACGTGTCCCGGCTGCTGGCCCGGACCTTGATCCAACTGCGCGAGGGCATGTTCCGCTGACCGGCGGCGGAACCGCGAACCGTAGGCTGTCTGCCATGCGCGCCCTCGTCGTCCTCAACCCGAACGCCACGACGACGTCCGTGCGCACCCGCGACGTGCTGCTGGCGGCGCTGAGCAACGACCTCGACCTCGAGGTCGCCGAGACCACGCACCGCGGCCACGCCACCGAGCTGACCAGGAAGGCCAGGGCCGACGGCGTCGGGCTGATCGTGTCGGTCGGCGGCGACGGCACCGTCAACGAGGTGGTCAACGGCCTGCTCGACCCCGCACCGGCCGACGGCGAGACCGTCCCCGACATCGCGATCATCCCCGGCGGCAGCACCAACGTGCTGGCCCGCAACCTCGGCATCCCCGAGAACGCCATCGAGGCCACCGGCCTGCTGCTCGACGCGCTGCGCGCCGGGCGGCGGCAGAGCATCGGGCTGGGCCGGCTCGACGGCCGGTACTTCACCTTCACCGCCGGGTTCGGGCTCGACGCCGACGTCATCCAGGCCGTCGAGGCCGAGCGCGAGCGCGGCCGCGTGTCCACCGTCCAGCTGTACGTGCGCACCGCCGTCCGCCGGTTCTTCGCCCAGCCCGAGCGGGCGCACGGCACCATCGAGCTGACGGCCGACGGCGGGCCGCCAGTCGCCGGGCTGGCCGTCGTCATCGTCACGAACTGCACGCCGTGGACGTATTTCGGCGCCCGGCCGCTGCGGCCCACCCCGTTCGCCGACCTCAACGCCGGTCTCGACGTGTTCGGGCTGACCAGCCTGCGGCTGGCGCCCACACTGCTGCACCTCGCCCAGATGACGACCCGCCGAGGGCCGCGCGGGCGGGCCGTCTTGTCGCTGCACGACCGCAAGGAACTCGTGCTGCGCGCGCCGGAACCGCTGCCGGTGCAGGTCGACGGCGACTACATCGGCGAGCGGACGGAGATCACGCTGACCTCGGTGCCGCGGGCGTTGCGCATCGCGTACTGAGCAGGCTCCCCGTCGATCCGAAGCCGGTGAGCGCGTCGAACCCGCCAGATGCAGGTGCGCAGGACCCTTGCCAGCGCCAGAGGTGCCGGTTATCGTCCCATCTTGGCTGTTTTGAGCCGATGCTGTGACCGACGCTACACCGACCTTCATGAGACGGATTACACAAAGCCCTTGTAGATGCATCACGAACTTGTCACCCTGGTAGGGCGACGCGGTTAGCCGCGCGCTTCGAGCGCGCAGCAGACCGCCGCAAGACTTCGCGTCATCCCCCTCGGCCCCAGGAAGCCACAGGGCCGGGCAGGGATTCGTGAACGAATTCACGTACTGCAACGTGGCTGGTCGGCCGAGCCGTCCGGCACCACACCATAAGGAGCTGTGAGAACCATGGATTGGCGCCACCGTGCCGCCTGTCGAGACGAGGACCCAGAGCTGTTCTTCCCCATCGGGAACACCGGGCCCGCGCTGCTCCAGATCGAGGAGGCCAAGACCGTCTGCCGCCGCTGCGACGTGCGCGAGTCCTGCCTGAGCTGGGCTCTCGAGAGCGGCCAGGACGCCGGCGTGTGGGGCGGGCTGTCCGAGGACGAGCGTCGTGCCCTGAAGCGTCGCAACGCCCGAGCCCGCGCGCGAGCCTACTGAGCCGGAGCACCCGAGCCGACACCCGCGCCTGAACGCTACGCCCCGCCAGCACCCCGGATTGGCGGGGCGTCGGTATGTCCGCGCCCGCCTCAGCGGGGCGACTCGGCCTCGACCGGGAGGTCCAGCACGACCCGGGTGCCGCCGCCGGAGCGCGGCCCGATGTCGAGCGTCCCGGCCAGCTCCCCCACCACCAGGGTCCGGACGATCTGCAGCCCGAGGTTCCCGGCGGTGGCCGCGTCGAAGCCGGGCGGCAGGCCGACGCCGTCGTCGTCGATGGTGACGAGCAGCCGGCCGTCCGACCGTTCCGCCGTCAGCAGCACCGCCCCGCCACGCCGGCCGAGGCCGTGCTCGACGGCGTTCTGCAGCACCTCGGTCAGCGTCATCGCCAGCGGCGTCGCGGTCTCGGCCGCCAGGATGCCGAACGTCCCCGACCGCGTCGCCCGCACGTCCGACGTGGTGGCGGCGACCTCGGCGACCATGCCGAGCAGGCGGTCGGCGACGTCGTCGAACGCGACGGTGTCGTCGACGGTCTGCGACAGCGTCTCGTGCACGATGGCGATCGAGCCGACCCGGCGCACCGCCTCGTCCAGCGCCGCACGCCCCTCCGGCGACGCGATGCGCCGCGACTGCAGCCGCAGCAGCGCCGCGACCGTCTGCAGGTTGTTCTTCACCCGGTGGTGGATCTCGCGGATCGTGGCGTCCTTGGTCAGCAGCTCCCGCTCGCGCCGCCGCACCTCGGTGACGTCGCGGCACAGCGCCAGCGCGCCGACGTGCTGCCCGCCGGGGTCGAGCGGGATGATCCGCAGCGTCATGACGGTGCCGTTGCCCTCGATCTCGGTGCGCACGTGCTGCCGCCCGCCGAGCACGTCCTCCAGCGGCTCGTCGCGCGCGCCCGGCGGCGGCGCCAGCGTGGCGGTCGCCTTGCCCAGGTGATGGCCGACGAGGTCCGCGGCGAGGCCGAGGCGCCGGTACACGGAGACGGCGTTGGGGCTGGCGTAGAGCGCCTGGCCGTCGGCGTCGAGGCGGACCAGTCCGTCGCCGACCCGGGGCGCGCCGCGGCGGCCCATGTCGGTGCGGGTGGAGTGCGGGAACCGGCCCTCGGTGATCAGCGTGGCCAGCTGGCTGCCGCACTCGAGGTAGGACAGTTCCAGGCGGCTCGGCGTGCGGACCGCGATGAGGTTGGTGTGCCGGCCGATGACGGCGATGACGCGGCCGTCGTGGCGCACCGGGATGGCCTCGACCCGCACCGGGACGTCGTCCCACCACTCCGGGTCGCCCTCGCGGCGGATGACGCCCTCGGCGTAGGCGGTGTCGATGAGCGGCCGGCGGCCCTTCGCGAGGTACGTCCCGACGAGATCCTCGACGTAGGCGGTCGGGCCGGTGGTCGGGCGCATCTGGGCCACGGCGCGGTAGCCGTCGTCGTCGCGGTCGGGCACCCAGAGGACGAGGTCGGCGAAGGAGAGGTCGGCCAGCAGCTGCCAGTCGGCGATGAGGGCATGCAACCAGTCGAGGTCGGCCTCGGAGAGATCGGTGTGACGCTGGACGACGTCGTTGAGCGACGGCACGTTACTGAGCGTAGCTCTCGTCACCTCGCTTCCCTCCACGGAGGTGGTTCTGCGAGGATTGCTCCGTGCAGCAGTCCTACTGGGAGCAGGTCGTCGCCGACGGCTTCCGGCTACCCCAGGGCGCTGCGCTCGACGAGCTCACGATCGAGCTGGTCACCATGCTCGGCGACACCGACCCGCACGTGCGCGAAGACATCGCCCGCTCGGTGCTGCAGACCTGGATCCGCGAGGGCGTCTACGACGACCTGCTCATCGGGCTCGGCGACGGGCTGGCGCTCGGGCTGAAGAAGGGCCTCGGCGAAGAGGGCACCGACACCGTGCTGCGCCGCTCGTTCTCCGCGAGCGTGCTGTCCGAGGTCATCGCCCGCGACAACGTCACCCACGGGCTGCACCCCGCCGCCGTCCTGACGTGGGCCGACCAAGCGGTCGGCTGGCTGCTCGGCGAGCGCGACCTCCGCGGCTGGACCCCCAACCAGGGCTGGGCCAACGCCGTCGCGCACGGCTCCGACGTGCTCGGCGCGCTGAGCGCGTCGCGGCACCTGAGCGCAGACGAGCTGCGTGTCCTGCTCGACGTCGTCGCCGAGCGGCTGACCACGCCGACGCGGCACCGGTTCTCCGCCGGCGAGGAGCAGCGGCTGGCGTACGCGACGATGTCGGTGCTGCACCGCGACCTCGTCAGCATCGAGACGCTGGAGGGCTGGCTGGAGCGGCTGGCCCAGGCCTGGCGCGACGACGCCCGCCCGCCGTCGTCGCGGGCGGCGGCGCGCGAGAACACCCTCGACTACCTGCGGGCGCTGCACCTGCAGCTGCTGCTGGGCGTGCAGGGCACCCCGGCGCAGAACGTCGCCAGCACCGTGCGGCCGATGCCCGCGGTCCGCTCCGACCTGCTGCTCGCCCTGCAGGCGACGCTGCGTTCCAGCGCGCCCTGGCTGTACCGCCAGCGCTGATCTAGGCCTCGAGCGCGGCGGCGACGGTCTCGACCTGCTGCTCGGTCCAGGCGCTGCCGCGCACGATGACGCCGACGTGCTCGAAGCCGAGGTCACGGGCGGCGCGGGCACGCCCGGCGAACGAGGCGGCGGACTCGCCCGGCTCCAGCGCCATGGCCAGCGTCTTCTCGATCTCGTCGAACGGGCGGCCGACGGCGTCGCAGTGGCGGGCGAGCACGTCGAGCTTGTGCCTGACGGTCTGCCCGCCGTCGGGGATGTCGAACAGGTTGCAGGCGTCGGCGTACTGGGCGACCAACCGCAGCGTGACCTTCTCGCCCGTGCCGCCGACCACGATGGGCGGGTGCGGCCGGGTGGCGGGCAGTGGGCTGCCGATGGGCCGGTCCAGCTGGTAGTGGACGCCCTCGAACGGCGACTCGTCGCCGGCCCACAGCTGCTTGGCCAGCCGCAGCAGCTCTTCCAGCCGCTCGAACCGCTCGGCGGTGGGTGGCAGGAACAGCCCCATCATGCGGGCTTCCTCGGCGTGGTAGCCGGCGCCGACGCCGAGCCAAGCGCGGCCGTGCGAGAGCACGTCGAGCGTCGTCACGGCCTTGATGAGCAGTGCCGGGGAGCGGTACGTGGCGGCCGACACCATGGTGCCCAGCCTGATCCGCTCGGTCTGCCCGGCGAGGTAGCCGAGGGTGGTGTACGCCTCGAGCATCGGGTCGTCGAGCTGCGCGGTGGGGTCGCCCTGCAGCAGGTGGTCGGCGACCCAGAGGGTGTCGATGCCGGCGTGGTCGGCGGTGCGCACGACGCGCGTCAGCTCGTCGGTGAGGCCGCCGCCGGGCCAGGTGTAGTTGGTGACGCTGATGCTGACCTTCATGATCCGACCCTAGGACCAAATACTTGGATTCGTCAAACTATTGGAGTCATCCAAGCAGTATGCTGATCCCGTGACCGACCACGCCACGCTCGCCGCCGACACCTGGCGGCTGATGTTCGACCTGCTCATCCGGTCCCGGCCCGAGCGCGACGCCGTCCTCGCCCGGCTCGGGCTGACGGCGAACGAGTACAAGGCGCTGCACTCGCTCGACGCCGAGGACGGCCGGACGATGAAGGACCTCGCCGCCGAATGGCAGTGCGACGCGTCGACCGCGACCTGGACGGTCGACCGCCTGCAACGCCTCGACCTCGCCGAACGCCGGGTCCACCCGACCGACCGCCGGGCCCGGCTGGTCGTGCTGACGGCGCGCGGCGCCGCGATGCGGGCCGAACTGCTCGGCGCCATGTACGCGCCGCCGGCCGACCTGCTCCAGTTGGACGACGCACAGCTGCGGGCCCTGCACGAGGCGCTGGAGCCGCTAGATGTTCTGACCACGGACGTTAGGTACGGCGGGTCGGCTGGACCATGACGAAGACCTCCGGGTGAGGTGTGGAGCAACCACGCACCCACGTCTCACCACGGAGGTCTTCGTGTCCCACGCTAACGCCACCCTCGCTCCAGCCGGACGACTACGTCTGGCTCGGCTCGTCGTCGACAAGCGCTGGTCGTATGCCCGAGCGGCCGAACGGTTCTCAGTCAGCATCACCACTGCGCGTCGCTGGGCCGACCGCTACCGCGAACTCGGCGAGCCCGGCATGGTCGACCGGTCCTCGCGTCCGCGACGCAGCCCGAACCAGCTGCCCAAGCGCATCGAGCACCGGGTCGTGAAGCTGCGGGTGACTCGACGTTGGGGCCCGGCCCGGATCGCCTACCACCTGGGCCTGAACCCCTCGACTGTCCACCAGGTGCTGGTCCGGTACCGATGCCCGCGGTTGAAGTGGACCGATCCGGCCACCGGCACCCGGATCAAGACCTCCTCGCGCGACAAGAACCGCTACGAGCACGCCACGCCCGGCGACCTGATCCACGTCGACATCAAGAAGCTCGGCCGGATCCCCGACGGCGGCGGCTGGCGGATGTTCGGACGTGGCTCAGAACAAGCCCGACGGGCGAACGCGGCAGCCGATCACGCGGCCCGCGCCGGCGCATCACCCTCACGCGGCTACGTCTACCTCCACCACGCCGTGGACGACCACTCCCGGCTGGCCTACTCCGAGATCCTCACCGACGAACGCAAGGAGACCGCGGCGGCCTTCTGGACGCGCGCCAACGCTCACTTCGCAGCGCACAGCATCACGGTCAAGGCCGTGCTCACCGACAACGGCTCCTGCTACCGGTCACGACTGTGGGCCAAGACCCTTGGCAAGAAGATCAAACACCGACGCACCCGCCCGTACCGTCCCCAGACCAACGGCAAGGTCGAGCGGTTCAACCGGACCCTGCTCGAGGAATGGGCCTACGCCTGCGCCTACCGCTCAGAGGCCGACCGCGCAGCGGCCTACCCGACCTGGCTGCACCACTACAATCACCACCGCGGCCACACCAGCCTCAACGGCAAGTCACCCATCGACCGCGTGCCCAACCTCCCCGGTCAGAACACCTAGATGAGTGAGTCCGAAATGGGTTCGCCGGACGGGTACGTGGCTGTGGCCGGCGTTCGGCCGGTCCGGTGAGCCACACCGCTCACCCTCACCGGCCAGTACACCCCTATTCAAGGCGCGCTGCACCCCACATCAGAGCCGGTTCGATCGATGTCAGATCGCTGCCGAAACGACGTGGGGTCATGGTCGTGGACGCGACATCGTGCTCGCATCAATCACGCAGCGATCTCACAACGTCGCACGCGAGGCCGACCGAACGAAGGGAAGAACCCATTCGGACTCATTCATCTAAGAGGTGTCTGATGGATATTGGCGGATGCGGGCGGCGTCCAGTCGTCGGTCCAGCAAGGCGGAGGAGGAGTTCGATGCGGAGCCATCGGCCGACGACGACAACGCAGCTGGTCGGCGCCTGGGCGTCGATCCGCGCCGCCGAAGATCCGTCAGAGACCTCCTTGAGCCATGATCACCCCATGGATTCCGGTACGGTGACCGCGTGAGTATTTCGCAGCGCAAAGATCTCACCCTCAGTGGCCACGCCGGTCAGCACGCCCTGGCCGTCGCCGAGGCGCACGGCGTCGGCACCATGTGGACGCTGTCCGGCGCCCACGTGTTCCCGCTGTACGACGCCGTCGTCAAGGCCGAGTCGCCCACCCGCATCGTCGACGTGCGGCACGAGCAGACCGCCGTCTTCGGCGCCGAGGCGACCGCGAAGCTGACCCGCGAGCCGGGGCTGGTGGTGCTCACCGCGGGCCCGGGCGTCACCAACGGCGTCAGCGGCATCGCGCAGGCCTACTTCAGCGGCGTCCCGCTGCTGGCCGTGGGCGGCCGCGCACCGGCCTGGCGCTGGGGCACCGGCGCGCTGCAGGAACTCGACCACCCGCCGCTGCTGGCCCCGGTCACGAAGCTGGCGGCGACGGCGCACAAGGCGGCCGACGTCGGCCCGGTGATCGACCGCGCGCTCAGCGTGGCCCGGTCGGCGCACCGCGGGCCGGTCTTCGTCGACGTCCCGATGGACGAGCTGTACAGCTTCGCCGACGTCACGCTGGAGGTCACCCCGCCGGCGCCGCGGCCGGAGCCCGACCCCGACGACCTCACCGCCATCGCGACGGCCATCTACGAGTCGCGGCACCCGGTCGTCGTGCTCGGCTCGGACGTCTGGATGGACGGCGCCGAGGCGGCAGCGGTGCGCTTCGCCGACGAGACCGGCATCCCGGTCGTGGCCAACGGCATGGGCCGCGGCGTGCTGCCGAAGGGGCACCGGCTGCTGGTCACCCGGGCGCGGTCGGCGGCGTTCAAGAACGCCGACCTCGTCGTCGTGGTGGGCACGCCGCTGGACTTCCGGCTCGGCTTCGGCACGTTCGGCGGCTCCGACGGCGCCGCGCCGGCGCGGGTCGTGCACGTCGCCGACTCCCCCGAGGGCCTCGCGACGCACGTCGAGCTGACGGCCAGCGCGTCCGGCGACCTCAGCATGGTGCTCGACGGCATCCTGCACTCGCTGCGGGCCACCCGGCGCTGGGACGACTGGGCGAACGACCTGCGCGACCAGGCGGCGGCCGCCGTCGAGCGCGACGCCCCGCTGCTGGCGTCGGAGGGCGAGCCGATCCACCCGGCGCGCATCTACGGCGAGCTCAACCGCGTCCTCGACGACGAGGCCGTCGTCGTCGGCGACGGCGGCGACTTCGTGTCGTGGGCCGGCAAGCTGATCGAGCCCGGCCGGCCCGGCTGCTGGCTCGACCCCGGCCCGTACGGCTGCCTCGGCGCCGGCGCGGGCGCCGCCGCGGCCGCCCGGCTGGCCCGTCCGGACAGCCAGGTCGTGCTGCTCTACGGCGACGGCGCCGCCGGCATGTCGCTGATGGACGTCGACACCCTGGTCCGGCACGACCTCCCGGTGGTCATGGTGGTCGGCAACAACGGCGCTTGGGGCCTGGAGAAGCACCCGATGCGGTTCCTCTACGGCTACGACGTCGCCGCCGACCTGCGCCCCGAGACCGGCTACGACGCCGTCGTCGAGGCGCTCGGCGGGGCCGGCGAGACCGTCACCGACCCCGGCGACGTCGGCCCGGCCCTGCGCCGCGCCTTCGACGCCGGCGTCCCGTACCTCGTCAACGTCCAGTGCGACCCGAAGATCGCCTACCCCCGCTCCACCACCGGCATCTGAGCGGCACCGGCTGAGGCCCGCTACAGCAGCCCGGTCTGCCGGCGGGCCCGCTCGATCACCTCGATCTGGCGGCGGACGCTCTGCAGCGTGACGTGCAGGTCGGCGCCGCCTCGCAGGGTGCGGGCCAGGTGCTGGTAGTAGAGCGCCGTCCGCTCGGCGACGCCCGGGTCGAACCGGCGGGTCTCCTGCTGCCAGCCGATCGTGTCGCCGCTGAGGTAGGACCGGCCCGGCGGCGTGCCCTCGTGCAGCTCGACCTCCTCGGCGGTGTCGGGGTCGTACCACGTGAGGTGCAGTGACTCGTCGGTGGCCGTGAGTCCGCCGGTGCTGCCGGCGATCAGCCAGCCCGACTGCGGCGTGGCGATCGCCGAGCTGGACTCCAGGTCCAGCAGCGGGCCGGTCTTGGGCTTCATGACCAGCTTGACGTGGTCCTCGGCGTCGCCGGCGGAGATCGTGTGCCTGAGGTCGGCGAACAGCTCGAGCGGGCCGTCGTCGACCAGCAACAGCAGCTGGTCGAGAAAGTGCGAGGCGGTGTTCGGCAACTCGCCGCCGCCGTACCTGCGGACGGTCTGCCAGTCGGACCGCCGGGTGTAGCGGTGCACCGACCGGCGGATGAGGATCAGCTCGCCGAGCCGGCCCGACGCGATGATCTCGCGCACAGCCAGGAAGCTGGGCTCGAACCGGTTGTTCTGGAAGCAGGTGGCCACCCGCCCGGCCCGGTTCGCGGCCGCGATCAGGGTGTCCACCTCGGCGGTGCTCTGGGCCAGCGGCTTCTCCACGACGACGTGCTTGCCGGCGTCGAGGGCGGCCACGCCGAGCGGCACGTGGGTGTGCGACGGCGTGGCCACCACGACCAGCTCCACCCGGCCGTCGGCCAGCAGCTCACCGGGCTCGGCGTAGCCGGCGCAGCCGAACCGGGCCTCGGCCTCGGCACGTCGCTCGGGATCGGGATCGGCCGCGGCGACGATGCTGTACTGGTCGAGCTCGGCCAGTCCGGCGGCATGCAGGTGCCACCCGCTGCGGCCGAGGCCGATGAGGCCGACCCGGATCGGTGCGTCAGTCACGGTGCGTGCTCTCCTTCGGGTGCGACGGCCCTGGTCAGGCGTCGACGGTGGCGAACGGGGCGAACCGCGGCGCGGCGAAGCCGACCGCGCTCGCGCTGGCGGCGGCGTCCAGGTTGCGGTCAAGCCGCACCGTGGTGCCGCCGATCTGCACGATCCGCCGGACCTGGTTCCCGGTGGCGATCACGATCACCTGGCCGACCCGGAGCGCCGCGGCGTCGTTCACCGTCAGCTTGGCCGTCCCCGCCGTCCCGGTGCCGGTCACGCCGGTGAGCGTGCCGGCGGTGCCGGATCCGAGCACCCGGTAGCCGACCGGCGCGGCGGGGCCGCTGACCTCGCCGGTCACCCAGAGCAGGTCCCCGGCGTCGAAGGTGCCGCTCTGCGGCGGGAAGCTGGGCGTGAACGCGATCCGCTCGCGCACCTCGTCGGTCTCGATGCCGGGCGCCAGGTCGAGCCAGAGCCCGCCCTGCTTGCTGCGCACCAGGTTGTCGCGGATCACCACGTGGGCATAGCTGCCCTCCGCCTCGTTGGCCCGGATGGCGTACAGCCCCTTGGCCTGGGCGTAGGTGTCGATGATCGTGTTGTCGGTGATGCGCGCCCCGAAGACGGCGGACTGCACCAGGATGCCGGCCCGGAACCGCTCCGCCTTGGCCGGATAGTGCCCCGGGTTGGTGATCACGTTCCCGGTGACGGCGACGTTGGTGCTGGTCCCCTTCTTCTCCCGGTTGCCGATGACGATGCCGGTCAGCGGCGGGTTCTTGATGACGTTGTCGGCGATGACCACGTTGGTCATGTCGTTCGCCCGCATCAGCCCGATGCCGAAGGCGTACTGCTCCCAGAGCACCTCGCGCTGCTCGAACTCCTCCTGGTACAGCACGGTGTTGCCGGTGATGACGATGTTCTCGAACGGCGAGGTGTCGGGCATGAACTCGCCCGGGAAGGTGCCGATGCCCATCATCCCGGACCGGTTGTGCGTCTTGTTGGCCAGGCTGACGGTGTTCCCGGCGATCGTCACGTTGCGCACCGGCCGGTCCTTGCGCGGCCAGAGCTGAATGCCGTGGGCGGCGTTGGAGAAGGTGTTGCCCGTGATGGTCATGTCGGCGATGTCGCCGCCGTACTCCGAGGACTGGGCGTTGACGCCGGTGATGTAGCCGTCGGAGATGTTGTTGGAGACCACGCTCTGCGCCCCGTGGGTCTCCATGGCGCCGAACGCCATCTCCTCGACGGCTGCGCGGAACCGGTTGCCGGTGATGGTGTGCGCGACGCCGTTGACGTAGATCGCCGAGTTGTCGTAGTTGCGGTCACCCTTGGCCTTGACGAAGTCGAACACGCAGTTGCTGATCCTGGCGTTGCGGCACTGGTAGTTGTTGATCACCACCGAGTTGACGCCGCAGGTCGGAGCGAACGTGACGTGGTCGACCTCGATGTTGTCGTAGTTGAACAGGCCGATGCAGAACTGCCGCCACCAGAGGTCGCCGGTGGCGTCCCGGCCCGGCTGGGTGGCCGGGCCGTTGATGAAGCACGACGTGTTGGCGGCGACGTTCTGGTCGATCTTCAGGTGGCTGATGCTCACGTCGCGGACGATGTCCTCGCCCCAGAACCCGCCGAGGATCACCCAGTAGTCGCCCGCGTTGTCCTTCACCTTGAGCACCGAGTTGTCGCCCTCGCCGCGCAGGTTCACCTTGCTGCGCAGCCGGATCCGCCGCTCGTTCGTCTTCGGCGAGACGATGTAAGTGCCGGCCGGGAAGTAGACGGTCCCGCCGCCCAGCTGCGAGACCGCGTCGATGGCGGCCTGGATGCGGTCGTGGTCGTCGGTGCTGCCGTCGCCGGTCGCGCCGAACCAGGTGACCCGGACCTCGTCCCGGCTGAACACCCGCTTGAACCGCTTGCCGTTCGTGGAGACCAGCACCAGCCCGGTGTCGTCGGCGCTGGTGGTGTCGGCCGGGTCGTGCTTGAAGACGCCCTCCTTGCCGGCGTCGGCGACGTAGTAGAGGTAGTTGGCCTGGGGCGCGGTCTCCGCCCGCAGCTGGTCGACGGTGGTCGTCAGGCAGAAGTCGAACGCCAGCAACGCGCGCATGGTCGGCCCTGCGGCGGGGACGGCGCTGCGCTCGGCCGCGCCGGCACCGGCGGCCGCGGTGAGCGTCAGCCCGCCCGCGCCCAGTGCGGCGAGCATCGTCCGGCGTGCCATCGAAGACTGGGGTTCGCTGGGTGTGGCCATGGTTCCCTCCAGATGACGTCGAGGTCGGGCGGTGCGGCCGCCCTGCTGGGGAAGCGTGCTAGCGGATTTCGAACCAGGTGCTGGACGGTCAGACGACCGGGCCGAAGACCTGCCGGTGGTGTGCGGTGAGGTCGACCTGCCGGCCGGTGGCCGCGGACTCCTCGGCGCCGGCCGCGACCAGCACGGCGGCGATGCCTTCCCGGACGCCCGCCCGGGACAGGTCGGGAACTCCGGCGACGGTGTGCCAGAAGGCGTGGCCGATCACCGCGTCGCCGCCGTGGTGACCGGAGTCGTTCGTGGTGACCAGTTCCTCGTGGCTGCGCCAGCCGTCATCGGCCGGATTCGGGCTGCTGACGACGATGCGGCCGCTGGCCAGATCGCCCTCCAGGGCGCCGTCCGTGCCGAAGATCCGCAGCCGCCGGTTGGTGTGGGGCTGCGCCATCGCCGCCGTCAGGGTGCACAGCGTGCCGCCGGCGAACTCGACGATCGCCTGCTGGTGATCGGGGATGTCGGCCCCGAGGTCGTACGGGTTGTTCTCCTCGTGCGGCACGAAGACGTCGGTCCAGTCGCGCTCGCCGAAGTCGAGTTCGAGACCGGTGTCGCGGGTGATGAACCGCTCTCGTTTCTCCGCCTCCGGCCGGGGCCTGAAGTGGCTGCGGGCGGCCATCGAGAACACCCGGACCGGTGGTGTGCCGACCAGCCAGTTGAGGATGTCGAAGTCGTGGCAGCACTTCTCCACCATGAAGCCGCCGCTGCGCGCCGCACTGGCGCGCCAGCTCCGGTGGAACAGCCTGGTCAGCCCGGTGCCGAGGTTCTCGTCCGCGTCGATGGCCAGGATCTCGCCCAGGGATCCGCCGGCCACGATCTCGCGGACCCGGGCGTAGAACGGCACGTAGCGCAGCACGAAGCCGACGACGATCCGGTCGGCCGCGCGCTCGGTGGCGGCCCACAGCGCGGCACACTCGGCCACGCTGATCGCCACCGGCTTCTCGGCCAGCACCGTCAGGCCCGCGTCGGCGGCGGCGACGATGTCGGGCGCATGCTGGTCGTTCGGGGTGCCGATGACCACGGCGTCGAGCTCGCTCGCCGCCAGGGCCTCCGGCGCCAGCAGCTCGGCCCCGGTCTCGTACGGTGTGGCGGATTCGCCGCCGAAGAGCTTCCCGAAGGCCTCCCGGCGGGCCGGATCGGGATCGGCGACCGCCGCGAGCTCGATCGTGCCGGTCAGTTCGGCCGGGATGTTGGTGAAGTAGGCGCCGGCCCGGACGCCGGCGCCGATCACGCCGACCCGGTACCGGCCGCGGCCGGTCTCACGCTGCGCTGTCACATGAGCTCCTCTGCGATGCGGGGCGATGGAGGTCAGGCCGGCTCGAGGGTGCCGTCGAACATCAGGATCGCGGTCGGGTTGTCGGCGTAGATCGAGTTCTGCATCACCGACGCGTCGTCGTCCGGGTAGCCGGTCACCGCGCTGGTCAGCACCGGGTTGTTGGCGTACCGCTCGACCAGCGGCACGATCGGCAGCAACTCGTTGAAGGCCAGCGCCAGGGTGGTCGCCTTGCCCTTCAGCTCCTCGGGCGAGGCGCCGACGGCGCTGTCGATGACGGCCTGCTCGAGGTCGATCTCGCCGACCGCGTCGGTCTGCTGGGTGAGCGGGAAGTCGATGCCCCGGTCCGGCGCCAGCATCGCGTAGTTGAAGGTGAGGAAGTCGGCGATGTAGGCCTCGGACGGGAACGGGTTCCCCGTCATGCCCCAGGTCAGGATCGCCAGGTCGAACTCGCCCTTGCCGATGTCCAGCCGCACCTGGGTGTTGTCGCCGCCGCGCTGGACGATCTCGAAGCCCCACTCGTTGAGCTGGCCGGCGACGTTCTGCGCCGCGGCGGCGTAGTCGATCAGCTGCGTCGGGTAGCTGATGTCGTAGGTCGCCGGCGTGCCCGCGGAGGTGATCCACGTCGCGCCGTCGCGCCGCCAGCCGGCCGCGAGCAGCAGCTGCTCGGCCTTGTCGCGGTCGAACTCGTAGCCGGCCAGCTTGCCCCGGTCGCTCTCGCCGAGCCACTGCTCGACTTGGACGTCGGACATGCCGGACATGTACTGACCGGGTCGTCCGGAGTCGCCGAACGTCACCTCGGCCTGCTGGCTGCGGTCGATGGCGTGCGCCAGCGCCTGCCGCACCCGCTTGTCGGCGAACTCCGGGCGACGGCCGAAGCTGAAGTACAGCGCCAGCCCGCTGTGCACCGGCGGCCGCAGGATCCGGAAGCCCTGCTGCTCCAGCTGCTTCGTGGTGGCCACGGGGAAGGCGTGGGTGGCGTAGTCGATCTTCTCGGCCAGCACCAGCGGGGTGACCGCCTCGGTCTGCCCGTTGTGCACGAGGATGCCGTCCCACGCGACCGTGTCGGCCAGGTAGCCGGTCGGGTTCTTCACCAGCTCCAGCTGGGCGTCCGTGACGGTCGCCGGGTCGAACGCGAACGGGCCGTTGGCCAGCGGCGCGTCCGGGCGGAACTCACCGATCTTCTTGGTCAGCGCGGCCAGGTCCGGGCTCTCCTTCAGCGTGCGGCCGGCGTACAGCGGCTCGACCTCGGCGGCCAGCGGCCCGTACTGGATGTCCGGCACGATCTGCAGCCGCAGCAGGTAGTACTCGACCACCGGCGCGGGCTTGCTCAGCTGGAACGTGACGGTGCGCTCGTCGGTCTGCTCGAACGACGTCACGTACTGGTGCGCCGAGTGCCCGAGCGCGGCCTGCAGCAGCCAGGTGGAGTACACGTCCTTGGCCGTGACGGGGGTGCCGTCGCTCCAGCTCAGCCCGTCGCGGACGACGTAGCTGAAGGTCGTGCGGTCCGCGGCGAACCCGGACGACGGGTCGGCCAGCAGGTGGTAGTACGTCTGGTCCTGCCAGTTGTACATCGCGCCCGGCAGCTGCACCAGGTCGATGAGGTAGCCCAGCCGGATGCCCTCGGCGACGCCGGTCAGCAGGTTGAAGTGTCCCTTCGGCGGCGCTTCGTACGGGTAGGCGGCGCGGAAGATCCGGCGGCCGGGGGTGCCGCCGGGCGACTGCGAGCCGTCGCTGCCGGCTGCGCTGCAGGCGCCCAGTGCGGCGGCCGCGGCGCCGGCCCCGAGGAGGCCGAGGACGGTCCGGCGGGTGAGCAGGACCGGGGTGGGGTCGGACATGGGATTCCTCCGTTGATGAACAGGGTCAGCGGTCGCGCCGCTCGGCGCGGCGGCCCAGCAGCATGGCGACGACGGCGGTGCCGGTCAGCAGCAGACCGATGCACAGGCTGAGCACCGTCGGGACGAACTCCGGCCGGTCCGGCGGGATGGCGAGCAGCAGCAACCCGGCGACGGCCAGTAGGAACAGCCCGGTGCTCAGTCCGGCCCGGGCCAGGGCGATCACCGGGTCACCGCCGAGTCACCGAGCAGCGGCAGTTCGGCCCGGACGTCGGCCGTGCGGTGGCACGCCGCACGGTGGCCGGCAGCGCCGGTGAGCACGGGCCGCTCCAGCTGGCAGGGCTCCGGCCGGGCCATCGGGCAGCGGGGGTGGAACGGGCAGCCGTCGGGGATCGCCGTCAGGCTGGGAACGTCGGCGCTGCGCAGTTCGATGGCGCGCTTGCCGCGGGTGAGGTCGGGGTCGGGCTCGGGCACCGCCGCCAGCAACGCCCGGGTGTACGGGTGCTGCGGGTCGCCGATCACCCGTGACGTCGGGCCGTTCTCCACGATGCGGCCGAGGTACATCACCGCGGTGCGGCCGTCGCGGCCGAAGTACTTCGCCAGGGCGAGATCGTGGGTGATGAACAGATAGCCGACGTCGAGCCGCTCACGCAGGCCGGTGAGCACGTTGAGCAGGCTGATGCGGATGGACACGTCGAGCATCGAGGTCGACTCGTCGGCGATGATGAGCCGCGGTCCGGTGGTCAGCGCGCGGGCGATCGCCACCCGCTGCCGCTGCCCGCCGGAGAGCTGGTGCGGGTACTTGGCCAGGTAGTTCTCCGGTGGGGTCAGGTCCACCATCGACAGCAGCTCGGCCGCGCGCGAGCGCGCCGCCCGGTGCTCGCTCCGGCCGCACCACAACCCCCGCCGCCGCTGCCGGAGCAGCGCGGAGACCAGGGTGCTCTGCACCGTGCGCGTCGGGTTCAGCGACGCGTACGGGTCCTGGTGGATGTACTGCACGGCCCGGCGGAAGGCGACCAGGCCGGATCGGCCCAGCTCCGCCAGCGGCCGTCCGTCGAAGAGCACCCGGCCGGACGACGCGGTGGTCAGCCCGGCGGCGATCCGGGCGGTGGTCGTCTTCCCGGAGCCGCTCTCCCCCACCAAGCAGGTCACCGAGCCGGCGGCCAGCGCCAGGTCGACGCCGTCGACGGCGGGCGCGGGGCCGGCGTCGGTCGGGAAGACCCGGCCGACGTTCTCCAGCCGGAGCAGGGCGTCAGCCACGGTGGCTCACCGCCTCGAGGTCGGTCGCGTCGAGCCGCAGGCACGCGGCCCGGTGATCGACGGAGAGCGTGGTCAGCGGCACGTCGGTGACGGCGCACTCGGGCCCGGCGAACCGGCACCGCGGATGGAACGCGCACCCCGGCGGCAACGCGCCGAAGCCGGGCGGCGAGCCGGGGATGGAGACGATCTCCGGCGCGTCGGCGGCCACCGGCGGCACCGCCCTGATCAGGCCCATGGTGTAGGGGTGCCGCGGCCGGTAGAACAGCTCCCGGGTGGGCCCGAGCTCGACGATCCGCCCGCCGTACATGGTGGCGACCCGGTCGGCCAGTTCGGCGGCCAGCGGCAGGTCGTGCGACACGAACACCATGGCGAACCGGAGCTCGTCCTTCAGCCGGATCAAGGTGTCGACGATGCCCCGCTGGGTTAGGATGTCCAGCGCCGTCGTCGGCTCGTCCAGCACCAGCAGCCGCGGCCGCAGCAGCAGCGCCAGCGCGATCAGCACGCGCTGGCGCATGCCGCCGGACAACTGGTGCGGGTAGGCGTTCAGCACCCGGCCCGGCTCCAGCGCCACCAGCTCCAGCAGCTCGGCGGCCCGGTTGAGGACCACCCGGTCGGCATCGCCGGACCGGTGCGCACGCGCGGTCTCCAGGAACTGGCTCCTGATGCGGGTGAGCGGATTGAGCGCGTTCATCGCGCCCTGGTAGACCATGGCGGCCTCGGCCCAGCGGAAGCGCCGCAGCCGGCCCCCGTCCATGGCGAGCAGGTCGCACCACTCGCCGTCGCCGCTGCGGAACCCGATCGACCCGGACCGCACCTGACCGAGTTTCGGCAGCAGCCGGAGCATGGCCAGCGCCAGCGTCGTCTTGCCGCAGCCGCTCTCGCCCACCAGCGCGACGGCCTCGCCGGGCCGCACGCTCAGGTCGATGTCGCGCAGCACCGGGACGGTGCTCCGGCGGGAGGTCCGGTAGTCGACGTTCAGGCCGCGGATCTCCAGCAGCGCGTCGGTGTTCATCGCCGCGCTCACCCCTGCGCCCGCAGCCGTGGGTTGAGCAGTTCCTCCAGCGAGCGGACCAGCCAGATCGCCGAGAGCTGCAGGATCGCGATGACGATCAGCGGGCTGAGGATGTAGGGCAGCCCGCCGCTGTAGAAGAAGGCGCCCTTGGTCCAGGCCTGGTGGATCATGATGCCCCAGTTGGTCCCGGACATCGGGGCCAGCCCGAGCAGGTACAGCCCGGCGAGCGCGTAGACCGCGCCGGTCATCGCGAGGATGAAGTGGACCAGCAGGTAGCTGGCCATGTTCGGCAGGATCTCCCGGAACAGGATGCGCCAGGTGCCCAGGTCGACCAGCCGGGCCGCCTCGACGAACTCCCGCCCCTTCAGCGACAGCACCTGGGCCCGGACCGCCCGCAGCAGCGACGGCCAGGCCAGCAGCCCCAGCAGGACGGCCAGCAGCGTCGCGCTGTCCAGCCGCAGGTACGCCGACAGCACCAGCAGCAGTACGAACTGTGGCACGGTGAGCACGAAGTCGGTGACCTGCACGATCAGCGAGTCGACCCAGCCGCCTCGGTAGGCGGCCAGGGCCCCGAAGGCCACCGCGATCAGGGTCGACACCCCGGCCGCGACCAGTCCGACGATGACGATGTCGCGGCCGCCGACGAGGATCTGCTTGGCGATGTCCTTGCCCTCGTCGTCGGTGCCGAGCCAGTGTGCCGCGCTCGGCGGCTGGTAGATCGCGGTCAGGTCGGTCGCGGTGTCCGCCTGCACGAACAGCGGGGCGACCAGCGCACCGACGATCATGATCAGGAACACCGCGCCGCCGATGGTTCCGGTGATGCTGCGGGTCAGACCCGCCCGCACGGTGCGCAGCCGGCCACTGGACCGGGCAGGGGTCGTCGAGGCCATGGTCAGCGTCCTTCCTGGCCGGCGGAGATCCGCGGATCGATCCGCGACAGCAGGACGTCGGCCAGCAGGTTCGCGACGATGACCGAGAAGGTGAGCACCAGGATGAAGCCCTGCAGCATCGGGTAGTCCCGCTTGGTCAGCGCGTCGAACAGGTGATAGCCGACGCCGTTGTACTGGAAGATCCGCTCGATGAGGGTCGAGCCGCCGACGACGAACCCGACCGACACCGCCAGCTGCGCGAACAGCGGCAGCACCGCGTTCCGGCCGACGTAGTGCACCCCGATCCGGGCGCCGGTCAGGCCGCGTGCCCTGGCCACCGTCACGAAGTCCTCGTCCAGCACCTGCACGGTGGACGACTTCATGGTGAGGAACCAGCCCCCGAAGGAGGTCAGCACGTAGACCAGGATGGGCAGCCCGGCGTGGAAGAAGATGTCGCCGATGAACTCGGGGGTGAAGCCGGGCTCGACCCCGGCCGAGTGGGTGCCGCGGACCGCGGTGACGTCGAACCAGCCGAACTGCACTCCGAAGACGACCAGGATCAGCATCGCCCACACGTAGTTCGGCACGGCGTGCAGGAACGACGACACGTTGGTCACCACGTGGTCGAGGAGGCCACCGCGCCGGTAGGCGACCAGCACGCCGGCCGCCACGCCGAGGGCGAACGACAGCAGCAGGCCGAGGCCGACGCTGAACAGCGTCCACGGCACGAACGTCGTCAGCTGGCTGACCACCGTCGTGCCCGGTGAGGTGATCGACTCGCCCAGGTCGCCGCGGGCCAGCCCGCCCAGGTACTGCAGGTACTGCTGGACCAGCGGCGCGTCGGGGTCGAACGCGAGCACCGACCGGGCCTGGTTCGCCGCGTCGGCGTATGACAGGCCCTGGCTGCTCATCAGCTGGGCGATGTAGGCGTCGGCCGGGTTGCCCGGCATGAACCTGATCAGGAAGAACGACAGCGACACCACCAGGTACAAGGTGATCGCGCTCTTCCCGACCCGGCGGGCCAGGTAGCTGCGCCAGGGCCACCAGCGGCGGCCGGGCCGGCGCCGGGCCTGCGCCCGCTGGCCGGCCCCGGTGTCGGGCGGAGCGACTTCGGTCAGCGCCACGACTCCCCTCCCTCGCGGATGTGGGCACACCGGCGCCACCGTGGTCACCATGAGTGCCGATCTGCTGGACATGGGTCCCGTCCCGGTCCCCTCGACGGGCGATTCCGGGTGGGATTTTGATAAGTAGGTTTCTTATCCTATCCTCGTCACATCGCAACGGTCAACCGTCGGTTCTGGAGCCGCCCGCCGCGCTCTTTCCGGCCACCATGGTCATGAGGAGGTTTGATGTGATGGCAGGCTCCCCAGCGGTTCTTCGGCAGATGAACCTCGCCAGCGTGCTCAAGGTGATCCGGACTCGCGGCCCACTCACCCGGGCGGAGGTCAAGGCGTACACCGACCTGTCGCGGCCGACGGTCAACGAGGTGCTCGCCGAGTTGTTCGACCGGCAGTTGATCGCCGACGAGGAGCACGTCGACCCTGACGGCCCCCGGCCCGGCCCGCGACCCCGGCTGGTCCGGTTCCGGGCCGAGGCCGGCTGCGTGCTCGGCATCGACGTCGGCGCGTCGAAGACCCTGGTCAAGGTGGGCGACCTGGCCGGACGGGTGCTGGCCGAGGCCCGCCACAAGACCGAAGCCGGCGGGGTGGACCGGCTCTACGGCACCATCGAGGCGGCCGCCGAGCAGGCGCTGGAACGCGCCGGCATGCGGCTGGACCAGGTGCGCGGCGCCGTGCTGAGCACGCCCGGCGTGGTCGACCCCCGCACCGGGACGGTCACCCTCGCCCCGCAGCTGGACGACTGGGCCGGCCAGGCCCCCGGCGACCGCCTGACCACCACGTTCGGCTGCCCGGTCGAGCTGGAGAACGAGATGCGCCTGGCCGTGCTCGGCGAGCAGTGGCAGGGCGTGGCCACCGAGGCCTCGACCGTCGTCTATCTCGGACTGGGCGTGGGCGTCGGCGCCGGCATCCTGCTCAACGGCCACCTGCACCGGGGCTTTCACGGCACCGCCGGCGAGATCGGCTACCTGCCGATCCCGGAGCCGTCCGGTCAGCCGATGCGGCTCGGCCTGGGACCGTTCGAGCTCGCCACCGGCGCCGCCCGGCTGATCGAGCAGGGCCGGCGCGGCGCGAGCTCCGGCCTGCTCCGCGAGCTGGCCGGCGACGGCGAACCGGACGAGCGGACGGTGTTCGCGGCGGCCGCTCAGGGCGACCCGGAGGCGCTGGCCATCGTGGCCGACCATGCCGCCGCGCTCGCTCGCGGCATCGCCTCCGTGGCGCTGGTGGTCGACCCCGAACTGGTGGTCATCGGCGGCGGGCTGTCGGCGGGGGCCGACGTGTTCCTGCCCACGCTGCGCGAACGGGTGGCCGACCTGCTGCCGTTCGAGGCGCCGCCGATCGTCCCGTCCTCGCTGGCCGACCGCGCCGCCGTCGTCGGCGCCCTGCGCCGGGCCGTCGAGCTCGCCGGCGACCGTCTGCTGGAGAACGGAGCGGCCGCATGAGAGTCCTGGCGGTCGCCGCGCACCCGGACGACCTCGAGATCCTCTGCGCCGGCACGCTGCGGCGCTGCGTCGAGCGCGGCGACGAGGTCACCATGGCGCACGTGTCCCGCGGCGACGCCGGCAGCTTCACCCAGGCCCCGGACGAGATCGCGGCCATCCGGGCGGCCGAGGCGGCGTCCGCGGCGGCCGTCGTCGGCGCCGAGTACGTCGGCCTGACCGAATCCGACGGCGCGGTGAACGCCGCCGACGAGGACCAGCGCCGGGCCATGGTCCGGCTGATCCGCGACACCAGGCCGGACCTGGTGATCACCCATGCGGCGAACGACTACATGCCCGACCACAACGAGGTGTCCAAGCTCGTCTTCGACGCCACCTTCACGGCGACACTGCCGAACTACGCCGGCGACCACCCGGCCCACGACCGGGTGCCGGTGCTCTACCACATGGACACCCTCACCGGCGTCGGCTTCACCCCCACCGACTACGTCGACATCAGCGACACCTTCGCGGTCAAGACCAAGGCGCTGGCCATGCACGAGAGCCAGCTGCGCTGGCTGGACGAGCACGACGGTGTCGACACGCTGGAGATGATCGACATCGTCGGCCGCTTCCGCGGCCTGCAGTGCGGCGTCCGCCACGCCGAGGCGTTCGCCGTCCAGCACACCTGGTTGCGGGCCAGCCCGCGCCGCCTCCTCCCCTGATCACTCGATCATGTTCGGCACGGCTCCCCGTGCACGCCGGAAAGGACCCCGATCAGCGTGAGCCCGTTCAGCTACGACCTGCACACCATCAGCACCTTCCGCGACCGCGCCGCCTGCGAACGGGCCCGGACGATCTCCCGGGCGGAGCTCACCAGCCACCCCAACCCGGACTTCCGGATCCGCGTGGTCGACGATCCGGCCGAGTTCTACCGCCAGTTCGCCGACGACCTCGTCGGGCGGATCCGCGCCGGGCGCGACGCCGGCCGGCCCGTGGTGCTCATCCTCCCGGTGGGGCCGATGCCGCAGTTCGAGCTGGCCGCGAAGCTGATCAACTCCGAACGGCTGTCGCTGGCCCACGTGCACACGTTCAACATGGACGAGTACGCCGACCAGGACGGCAACACCGCTCCGGTGTCGTGGCCGGGCTCGTTCCAGCGGGCGATGTGGGAGTCGTTCTTCGCCAGGATCGACGCCGCCCTGCGCCCGCCGGAGGACCAGATCCACTTCCCCACCACCGACGCGCTGCCCTCCTACAGCGCCCGGATCGACGATCTGGGCGGCGCCGACGCCTGCTACGGCGGCATCGGCTGGGGCGGGCACATCGCGTTCTGGGAACCGCACCTGGCCGACGAGTTCGGCGGCGACCTGGACGCCTACCGCGCCGCCGGCGCCCGGCTGGTCGACCTGCACCCGATGACGGTCATGCAGAACGCGCTGCACTCCTTCGGCGGCGACTGGTCGTGGGTGCCGCCCAGGGCGAACACCATCGGGCCGCGCGAGATCCTCGGCGCCGCCCACCGCAGCTTCTGGCTCGACGGCGATCTCGGCGGCGGCCACTCCTGGCAGCGGTTCATCGCCCGGCTCGTCGCGCACGGCCCGGTCGACCCCTACGTGCCGGGCAGCCTGCTGCAGGAGACCCGGGCCGACTACACGCTGCTCGGGTCCGTCGCCGACGACGTCGCCATCGCCATGGCGTAGCCCGAGCCCTAGGAGACCTGCGCGGCGTCGCCCGGGCGCCGGTGACAGAAGGCGGCCCGGTAGGCCTGCGGCGTCGTGCCCAGCCGCTTGGCGAAGTGGTGCCGCATGGCCGCCGCCGTGCCGAAGCCGGCCCGGGCGGCCACCGTCTCGACGACGTCGTCGCCGCGTTCGAGCATGCGCTGCGCGGCCGCCAGGCGAGCCGTCAGCAACCACTCGTAGGGCGTGGTGCCGGTCTCGGCGCGGAACCGGCGGGCGAACGTGCGCGGTGACATGTTCGCCAGCGTGGCGAGGTCGTCGACGGTGAGGTCCTGGTCGAGGTGCGCGGTCATGTAGTCGACGACGCCGGCCAGCGTGCGGGCGGGGGTGGCGCGGATCGGCGCCTCGATGAACTGCGCCTGGCCGCCGTCGCGGTGCGGCGGGACGACCATGCGCCGGGCGACCATGGCCGCGGCGTCGGCGCCGAACTCCTTGCGCCACAGGTGCAGGCTGGCGTCGAGCCCGGCGGCGGTGCCGGCGCTGGTGATGATCGGGTCGTCGTCGACGTAGAGCACGCCGGGGTCGACCTTGGCCTCGGGGAACCGGGCGGCCAGCTCGCCGCTGTACATCCAGTGCGTGGTGCAGCGGCGGCCGTCGAGCAGCCCGGCGGCGCCCAGCACGAACGCGCCCGAGCAGACCGACAGCATGCGCGCCCCGCGGTCGACGGCCGCGCGCAACGCGTCGAGCACGTCGCCGGGGACCGGGCTCAGCCGCGGCACGGCGGGGATGCCGACGAGGTCGGCCGACGCCAGCCGGTCGAGGTCGTGCTCGATGGTCACCCCGAAGCCGAGCGACGTGCGGACCTGCGGGGACGGCCCGCACAGGTCGAAGTCCATGACCGGCAGGCCTTGGTCGGAGCGGTCGATGCCGAACGCCTCGCAGAGCACGCCGAGCTCGAACGGGGCGACCCCGTCGAGCACCAGCACAGCGACATTTCGCAGCATTCCGACAGTCTGCCAGACCTCTGGCAGGAAGTCGATGCCTACTGGCAGTCCTGCCACTGTTGGCAGGATCCCGTAGGGAGCAGAATTACTGCCATGAGCACAGTATTCGTTCTCCTGGTCCTGGCAGTCGCGATCGCCGCCGCGGTCTCCGCGGCTCGGTGGGCGGTTTCGGGCGGCGGCCCTCGGCGCGACCCGCTCCCGCGAGCCGAGGACGACTGGTCGCCGTCCCTCCCGACCCACCCCTACGCCCGTTGAGCGGAGGTGGCCGGCGCACCTGGCCGGCCACCCAGCCGGCCGCGCTGCTGCTGGCGGGCGCTCAGCCGGCCTGGGCCCAGCGGGCCAGGAACCGCTCGCGCCCCACGACGGCGCGGGTGACCGTCGCACGGCCCACTGGCTCTCCGTCGGCGCCGAGCGCGACGACCGAGAACCGCAGCGCCCGCCCGTCGACGGAGGTCAGCTCGCCGCGCACCTCCACGAGGGCGCCGAGCGGGCTCGCCGCGACGTGATCGACCTCCACCCGGGTGCCCACCGTGGTGTCGCCGTCGGCGAGCGCGTCGTCGACGGCGGCCACGGTGACGGCCTCCATCCACGCCAGCAGCCGCGGCGTCGCCAGCACGGGGACGTCGCCGGACCCGACCGCCAGCGCGGTGTCGACCTCGGTGACGGTGTGCGTCTCGGCCGCCGTCAGGCCCGGCTCGAGCGCGGTCACGAGATGACGACCAGCACGTCGCCCTCCTGGACGACATCGCCGGGCCCGACCTTGATCTCGGACACCAGGCCGGCGTCCTCGCAGAGGACCGGGATCTCCATCTTCATGGACTCGAGGATCAGCAGGGTCGCCCCCGCATCGACCCGCTCCCCCACGGATACCGCCACGGAGTGGACATTGGCCACCATCTCGGCGGCCACCTGCTCGGCCACGCGCTGACTCCTCTCGCCGCTGAGCAGCATTCCACCACGGCCCCCGGGCGTGGCGTACCCCGGTTCCACGGCGGTCCGGGTCAGGATGATGATATGGCGCTCCTCCTGCTCGCCCTGGCCGCCGGCCTGGCGGCAGGGTACGCGCGCCGCGGGCGGCTGCGCCGGCTGGGCGAGCGCCCGCCGATCCGCAGCCGGCTCATCCTCACCGCGCTGGGCGCCTACGCCGTCGGCGTCGCCGGCAGCTGGATCTGGGAGCCGCTGCTGCCGGCCATGACGGCGCTGTGCTGGTGCACGCTCGCGTTCTACGCCTGGCTCAACCGCTCGTACCACGGCGCCCGGCTGATCGCGCTCGGCCTGGCGGCGAACGGCCTGGTCATCCTGCTCAACGGCGGCATGCCGGTGTCCGCGTCGGCGCAGCAGCGGGCCGGCGTCGAGACCACGGTCGCCGAGCGGCCCGACGAGGGCGTCGTCACGCCGTCCGGCGACGACACCCGGCTGCCGTGGCTGGGCAAGACCATCCCGGTCGCGTTCCCGCCCAGCCCCGAGGCGGTCAGCCCGGGCGACCTCGCGGTGGCGGCCGGCGTCGCCGCCGCGCTGGCCACGGCGATGACCGGACGGCGCACCGCTCCGGCCCGGGAGCGGGCCGAGACTCCGCGACGTCCGCAGCGGCCGGTGCCGCGGCCCCGGCCGGCCACCCCGCCGCCGCCCCCAGCGGAACCGTCCGCCGATCGTGCGACAATGGACGACGACGCGACCGCGGCTGAGTCGCCGCGCGTCACCGCGTGACGGTTCACCGTCCGCCAGCAGCACACCGAACCCGGAGAGGAGTCAGCTCGCCATGGGCAAGAAGGCACGCAAGCGCCGTTCGCGCAAGAAGAGCGCCGCCAACCACGGCAAGCGCCCCAACTCCTGATTGAGGCGCCCGTAGGCGACGAGAGCCCCGTACCTGCCAGGCAGGTACGGGGCTCTCGTCTGTGCGAAGCCTGTGGTCAGGGCGTCCGGGTCATCTGCACCCGGACCTCTTCGATGCGAGCGCGGATCTTCAGCCGCAGGTCGTCGGGGGCGTGATCGCACCCGCAGGCCCGCGCCACCGCCTCGCGGATGACCCGCTCGATGTCGTAGGTCGACAGGCACGGCTGGCAGTCGTCGAGGTGCGCCTTGATCTCGTCGTAGGTGAGGGCGCGGTCGTCGAGCTCGTGGTCGAAGAAGACGTAGACCCGATCGAGTACCTCAGCGCAGTCGACTTCGTCGTCGTTGCAGCTCATCCTCCGACCTCCTGAGTGACCTTCGGCACCAGCCCACGCTCACGGGCGTAGTCCTCGAGCAGCCCGCGCAG
Source organism: Jiangella alba (assembly GCF_900106035.1). GTDB lineage: Bacteria > Actinomycetota > Actinomycetes > Jiangellales > Jiangellaceae > Jiangella > Jiangella alba. The sequence continues at coordinate 2,682,703 of NZ_FNUC01000004.1, read as the reverse complement.
CTGACGCCGTCCGCGGTGCAGCCGGGACATCACCGTGCCGATGGGTGTGCCCATGATGTCGGCGATCTCCTTGTACGGGAAGCCCTCGACATCGGCGAGGTAGACCGCGATGCGGAACTCCTCGGGGATCTCCTGCAGGGCGTTCTTCACGTCGGAGTCGGGCAGGTGCGCCAGCGCCTCGGCCTCGGCCGAGCGCAGGCCGGTCGAGGTGTGCGCCTCGGCCCTGGCCATCTGCCAGTCCTCGATCTCCTCGGTGGCACTCTGCTGCGGCTCGCGCTGCTTCTTGCGGTAGGTGTTGATGAAGGTGTTGGTCAGGATGCGGTAGAGCCACGCCTTGAGGTTCGTTCCCTCCTTGAACTGGTGGAACGAGGCGTAGGCCTTCGCGAACGTCTCCTGGACCAGGTCCTCGGCGTCGCTGGCGTTGCGGGTCATGCGCAGCGCCGCGGAGTACAACTGGTCGAGGTACGGCAACGCATCGCGCTCGAAACGCTGCGTGCGCTGCTCGTCGCTCTCCTGATCAGTCATCACCGTCAAGTCTACCGGGGCGGCGCTATCGACGACCGGCCGCTCCAAGCACGTCGCACTCACAGTCAGCTGAAACCTCCAAGCTCGGTGTTCCGCTGGCGTCAACGGCGACGGCGCCCTGTTCATTCCCCGAGCGGGGCCAGGAACGCACTGACGGCGGCCACGACGGCATCGATGGCCGCGCGCTGCGACTGGCCCTTGAGCACCTTCATCCCGTGGTCGGCGCCGGCGATGGTGACCAGCTGGTGCGGACCGGACGGGAACTCGTCCGGGCCGCCGAAGGTGTCGCGTTCGCCCTGCACGACCAGCACCGGCAGCTTCTCGGCGGCGCCGGTCAGCTCGGGCAGCCGCGACGCCTGCGGCTTGCCGGGCAGGTGCAACGGGAACGCCAGGCAGACGACGGCCACGGCGTCCAGCTCGGCGGCCGTGCGGCAGGCGACCCGCGCGCCCGAGCTGCGTCCGCCCAGCACCAGCGGCACGTCGCGCGGCAGCGTCGCGAGCGCCGCCAGCCACGCCTCGTCGAGCACCGGCGGGCGCGGCGCGACCTTCTTGCCGGCCAGCCGCCACGGCTGCTCGAACCGGACGACGGTGACGCCCTGCGCCGGCAGCTCGCGCGACAGCGCCTCGAGGTCGGCCGCCTTCGGGCCGCCGCCGGCGCCGTGCCCCAGCACCAGCCGCAGCCGCGGCTCGTCGGCTTCGTCGGTCCAGAAGGCCGCGTCGCCGATGGGCGTGCTCACCGTGGACCGGACCGACGTCATCACAGCTCCACCGCGTCGACGAGGTGCGGACCGTTGTTGCCGACCTTGTTGACGTCGGTCGACACCGGGTACGCGTCGAGCACACCGGGCACCGCCGGCGTGAGCAGCCGCGTGACGTCGTCGGCGTCCTGGATGGTGGGGTCGAGCCAGCGTTCCCAGCTGTCCGGGCCGACCAGCATCGGCATGCGGTCGTGGATCTGGCCGACGTCGTCGGTGGCGTCGGTGGTGAGGATGACCACGGACCACACGAACGCGTCGTCGGCGTCGTCGGGCTTGCTCTTGTCGCGCCAGATCTCGTACAGCCCGGCCATCGCCAGCGAGCCGTCCTTCGGGTGGATGAAGAACGGCTGCTTCTGGCCCTTCTCACCGCGCCACTCGTAGAAGCCGTCGGCCGGGAGGATGCACCGGCGCAGCTGGAAGGCCTTGCGGAAGGCCGGCTTCTCGGCCGCGGTCTCGACCCGGGCGTTGATCAGCCGGTTCCCGATGGCGACGTCCTTGGCCCACGACGGCACCAGGCCCCAGCGCAGCGTGCGCAGCCGGCGCGTCGGCGGCACGTCGGGCTCGTCCTTCTTCCCCCGGGTCAGCACCGCGTAGACCTTCTTGCTGGGTGCGACGTTCCAGTCGGGGTCGAGGCGCTCGCGCACCTCCGCCCGCTCGACGCCGAACTCGTCGGCGAGATCGTCGGCGCTCTGGCTGACCGCGTACCGTCCGCACATACGCCCATCCTCGCACCGGCACGCGCGGGTTTCGTGGTAGGCAAGGGGTATGAGCCTCGTCCGAATGATCGCCCGCCCGATGCTCGCGACGATCTTCATCGCGCAGGGCGCCAAGAACCTGCGCGACCCCGAGCCGCTGCTCCCGGCGGCCACCCGGTTCTCCGACCGCTTCGGCCCCACGCTGCAGAAGCGGGCGCCGCAGGTGCCCACGGACCCGAAGACGCTCGTGCGCATCAATGCCGGCGTGCAGGTCGGGGCGGGGCTGGCGCTGGCCACCGGCCGCTTCCCCCGCCTGGCGTCGGTGGCGCTGCTGGCGTCGCTCGTCCCCACCACCTTCGCGGGGCACCCGTTCTGGACCGTCGAGGACCCCACCCAGCGCAACACCCAGCGCATCCAGGCCATGAAGAACGTCGGCCTCGCCGGTGGGCTGCTGCTGGCCAGCGTCGACACCGAGGGCAAGCCGGGGCTGTCGTGGCGGGCGCGGCGCGCGGCCAAGGACGCGAAGCGGGCCACGAAGACGGCCAAGCGCGAGGCCCGGCTGGCCGCGAAGGCCACCGCCGGCCAGGCCCGGGCCGGCCTGCGGCGATCGGTGAAGCACACCTCGTCCTGACGGCTGGGCGTCAGGACAGGGCGGCCGCCAGCAGGTCGGCGGCGGCCGCGCGGGCGTGCGTCAGCGCGTCGGGCTGCCCGCCGGCGGTCATCGTCACCAGCGCGCCCTCGTGCAGGAGCGCCAGCCGCAGCCCCACCTCCGTCGCCGCGGCCTCCGGGACGCCGGCCTCGGCAACCAGGCGGACGTAGAGCGCCCGGATCGTCTCCTTCTCCGCCCGGATGACCGCCACGCCGGGATGCTCGGTGCCGCCGATCTCGGCGAACGCGTTGACGAACGCGCACCCCCGCTCGGCGTCGCGCTGCCACTCCGCGAGCGCGTCGTACACCGCCAGCACCCGGCCCGGCCCGGGGTCGGGCGCGTGCTCGTCGAGGTACGCGGCGACGAACGCGCGCCACCGCTCGAACCGGCGCCCCAGGTACAGCGCGACCAGCGCATCCTTCGAGCCGAACCGGTCGTACAGCGTCTTCTTCGTGGTGCCCGCCGCCTCGGCGATGGCGTCGACGCCGACGGCACGGATGCCGTGCCGGTAGAACAGCGTGCTCGCGGTGTCGAGCAGCCGCTGTCCCGCGGGCGTGAGGGTGCCCGGTTGCCGTGCGGCCATGCTTCCTCCTTCGGTGGACACTGACAGTATACCGACCGGTGTGTTTACATCGAGGGCATGACCACGACGCAGCGCTCTTCCGGTCCGGCCGCACCCGCTTCGGGTGCCCCGCGAGCGTCGGGCACGCCGGGCACGTCCGGCACGCCGGGCACGTCCCGCGCGTCCGCCGTCGACGTCGGCGCGGCGGTGGCGCTCGTCGTGTTCTGGAGCAGCGGGTTCGTCGGCGCCCGGCTCGGCACCGAGTACGCGCCCGCCGACACGCTGCTGGCGTGGCGCTATCTCGTCGCCGCGGCGCTGCTGCTGCCCGTCGTCGCGCCGTCACTGCTGCGGCTGGCCCGCCGCGACCTCGGCCGGCACGCCGTCGTCGGCCTGCTGTCGCAGACGCTGTACCTCGGCGGGGTCGTGACGGGCATCGGTCTCGGCGTCCCGGCGGGCACGGCGGCGTTGATCGCGGCCCTGCAGCCGCTGGTCGTCGCCACGGCGGCGCGCCGGCTGCTGGGCGAGTCGGTCAGCGGCCGCGCCCGGCTCGGCTTGTGGCTGGGCCTGGCCGGCGTCGGCATCGTCGTCGCCTCAGACGTCGGTGGTGGCGGGCCAGCCTGGATCTACCTGCTGCCGGTCGGCGGGATGCTGGCGTTGTCGGCGGGGACGGTGCTGGAGCAGCGCTGGCGGCCGACCGGCGGGCTGACGGTGTCGTTGAGCGTGCACGTGGCCGTCGCCGCGGTGGCGTTCACCGCCGAGGCGGTCGCCTTCGGGCGGCTCACCGTGCCGGCGGCGGGCGGCTTCTGGTGGGCGGTCGTGTGGGTGCTGGTGCTGTCGACCGCCGGTGGCTACGGCGCCTACCTGCTGGTCCTGCGTCGCGGCGGGGCGACTCGGGTGAGCAGCCTGCTCTACCTCACTCCCCCGACGACCGCCGTATGGGCCTGGCTGATGTTCGGCGATTCACTCGGCGTCGCGACGCTGCTCGGTTTCGCCGTGTGCGCCGTGGCCGTGTGGCTGGTGCTCGGGCGGCACCGGGGGCCGGTGCGCCGGGAACCGGTGCGCCGGGCACCCGTGCGCTGAGGCCGCCGCGTTGGCCTGCCCCCTGCTGCTCTCCAGTGTCGGGGGCGCGGGAGGCCGCCTCAAGCGGACCCCTTGTTTGGCGCTTCGCGCGACGGAGGACCGCTTGACCCGGCCGCCCGCGCCCCCGTTCAAGCAGCGTCAGGGGGCCGGCCGGAAAATGGGCCCCGGCTTCTGGCTCTGCTGTGCTTCGGGTCCGCTGGCCACTCGCCCTTGCTGGGTGGCGTTCCGGCAACCGGCTCCGCTCGGCTTGGTGTTCGCTGGCCGCCGCCTGGTTGGCTCCGGGCCCGGCGACCGGCTCCGCTGTGGGTTACGGTTCGCTGGCCGGTGCCGCTCCAAGATCATCCGAATTCTGGGGCGTGATAGCACCCCGAATCCTGGATGATCATGATGTGGGAGCCCTGGGCACGTCGCCCAGCAGCCGGCCGAGGACTGGCGACGGGGCGTGGAAGTGGCGCGGTTCCCACGACGCTGCTGCGCGAGCGTCGCGTTGGGGTAGGCATGACCCGCCCCTCTAGGGAGGGTGCCCACCCTACGGGCGGGCACTGACAGAGCAGCGCGCGAAACGGCGACCGCCGATGCCTGCAGACTGCGGTGACCGGAGGCCACCGCACGCCGCGGCCGACCCACTCACCGCAGCCGACCAGCTCGCCGCGGCCGAGCCGCTCACCGCGGCCAACCCACTCACCGCGACCAACCCCGCCCGCCGCAGCCGACCAGCTCGCCGCGGCCAGGCCGCCCGCCGCGGCCAGCCCGCTCCCCGCGGCCAACCCGCTCCCGCTGCTCGGGCTGTTGGTGACGCCCGGGAAAGCGGCAGACGTCCGTGGGAGCGACGTTTGCCGAGGTGAACTGGGCGCCATGCGCCGGATTCCGGGGCGGGACCCGCCGCCCCGGCGAGGCGGGCGGCGGGTCGGCGGCGTCAGACGACTGGTTCGGCGACGCCGGGGCGGAACTCGGGGGCGGCGGAGCGGGCGTCGTCGGCGGCTTGGTCGTCGGGCTCGGTCTGGGAGGCGCGTTCGGCCTCGACGCGCTTGCGGTAGACGTCGACCTCGCGGGCGATGGTGGCGTCGTCCCAGCCGAGGGTCTCGGCCATGAGCCGGGCGACGGCGTCGGCGGACTCGAGGCCGCGGTGCGGGTACTCGATGCTGATGCGCGTACGCCGGGTCAGCACGTCGCTGATGTGCAGCGCCGCCTCGTGCGTGACCGCGTAGACGACCTCGACCTGGAGGTAGTCGGCGGAGCCGGGGATGGGCTGCAACAGCTCCGGCCGGCCCTCGGCCAGCGCCAGCACCTCGTAGACCATCGAGCCGTAGCGGTCGAGCAGGTGCCGCAGCCGGTGCGGGTGGACGCCGTACTCGTCGGCCAGGCGATCGACCTGGTTGACGAGGGCGTGGTAGCCGTCGGCGCCGACGAGGGGGACCTTGTCGGTGATGGATGGGCGGATCCAGCCGCGAAGATCGGCGCGGGCGGCGTCGATGGCGTCCTTGGCCATGACGCGGTAGGTGGTGTACTTCCCGCCGGCGATGGCGACCATGCCGGGCGCCGGCCGGGCCACCGCGTGCTCGCGCGACAGCTTCGAGCTCTGCTCGCTCTCGCCGGCCAGCAGCGGCCGCAGCCCCGCGTACACGCCCTCGATGTCGTCGTGGGTGAGCGGGGTGGCGAGGACGGCGTTGACGTGCTCGAGGATGTAGTCGATGTCGGCCTTGGTGGCGGCCGGGTGGGCGAGGTCGAAGTTCCAGTCGGTGTCGGTGGTGCCGATGATCCAGTGGTTGCGCCACGGGATGACGAACAGCACCGACTTCTCCGTGCGCAGGATCAGCCCGCTCTCGGCGGCGATGCGGTCGCGCGGGACGACGATGTGCACGCCCTTGCTGGACCGGACCCGGAACCGGCCACGGGTGCCGGCCAGCCGCTGCATCTCGTCGGTCCACACCCCGGTGCAGTTGACGACGACGTCGGCGGTGACCTCCTGCTCGGCGCCGGTCTCGACGTCGCGCAAACGGACGCCGGTGATGCGGTCGGCCTCGCGGAGGAACGCGATGACCTGGGTGGACGACCGCACGACGGCGCCGTAGTGGGCGGCGGTGCGGGCGACGGTGAGGGTGTGACGGGCGTCGTCGGACTGGGCGTCGTAGTAGCGGACGCCGCCGATGAGGGCGTCGTGGCGCAGGCCGGGGAACAGCCGCAGCGCGCCGGCCCGGGTGAGGTGCTTCTGCCCCGGTACGGACCGGGCACCGCCCAGGGTGTCGTACATGAGCAGGCCGGTGGCGGTGTACGGGCGTTCCCACCAGCGGTGCTTGAGCGGATAGAGGAACGGCACCGGCTTCACCAGGTGCGGCGCGATGAGCGTCAGCATGAGCTCGCGCTCGTGCAGCGCCTCGCGGACCAGGCCGAACTCGAACTGCTCGAGGTAGCGCAGTCCGCCGTGGAACAGCTTGCTCGACCGGCTGGACGTGCCGGCGGCGAAATCGCGCGCCTCGACCAGCGCCACCCGCAGCCCGCGGGTGACGGCGTCGAGCGCGGCTCCGGTGCCGACCACGCCTCCGCCGATGACCACGACGTCGAAGTGCTCGGAGCCCAGCCGGTCCCAGTTGTCCTGCCGAGCCTGCGGCCCCAGACGGGCGCTCGGTCCGGCGGTCTCGGGCCGCTCAGTCACACCGGTCACGTCGATCACGTCTCCTTGCAGCTCAGAGCGCATAAAGCGGTCGAATGCCACCAAGGTTCGCGTCCGTGAGCGGCACCCAGCAACACGCTACCCGTTCAGGTCGCGGAGAACGTAGACAGTTGCTCTACGCACCAGTAAGTTCCGAAGGGACCCTTGGCAACGTTGCCGAGACCAGCCGGGGAACCGGGGACGCCACGGCCGTTGTCGTCAACGGAAGCGGAGGTTCACATGGACCTGAGTTTCGGCGACATCTTCCAGAGCGAGTTCCTCGGCACAGCGATGCTGACGCTGCTGGGTTGCGGTGTGGTCGCCACCGCGATCCTCACGCAGAGCAAGGGACTCGGCGGCGGCTGGCTGCTCATCAACTTCGGCTGGGGCCTCGCGGTCTTCTCCGGCGTGTATGTGGCGTTCGATTCCGGCGCCCACATCAACCCGGCGGTGACCCTCGGTCTGGCGATCGAAGGCACGACCGACTGGTCCGACGTCCCGACGTACTGGCTCGCCCAATTGTGTGGCGCGTTCGTCGGTGCCGTCGTCGCCTGGCTGGCGTTCAAGCAGCACTTCGACGCCGAAGAGGACCAGGGCAAGCAGCTCGGCGTGTTCTCGACCGGCCCGCAGATCCGCAACCCGCTGTGGAACACGATGACGGAGGTCATCGGCACGTTCGTGCTGCTCTTCGTCATCCTCTCGTTCGGCAACTCGCCGGTCGACCTCGGTCCGCTGCCCGTCGCCCTGCTGGTCGTCGGCATCGGCGCCTCGCTCGGTGGCCCGACCGGATACGCCATCAACCCGGCCCGTGACCTCGGCCCCCGCATCGCGCACGCGCTCCTGCCCATCCGGGGCAAGGGTTCGAGCGACTGGGGTTACTCCTGGGTGCCCGTGGTGGGCCCGCTCATCGGTGGCGCCCTCGGCGCGCTGCTGGCCAAGGCGATCTACTGAGCACCCGCCTGGGTACTGCCTGCCCCGTACGACGATGTGAGGAGAAGGGATGAGTCAGTACGTAGCCGCCATCGATCAGGGAACCACCTCGACCCGGTGCATGATCTTCGATCACTCCGGCCGGGTGGTCTCCGTCGACCAGCGGGAGCACGAACAGATCTTCCCGCAGGCCGGCTGGGTCGAACACGACCCTGAAGAGGTCTGGCGCAACACCCGTGAGGTCTGTGCGGGAGCGCTGGCCAAGCGCGATCTCGTCACCAGCGACGTCGTGGCCGTTGGCATCACGAACCAGCGCGAGACGGCCGTCGTCTGGGACCGCACGACCGGGAAGCCGGTCTACAACGCGATCGTGTGGCAGGACACCCGCACCGACCGCATCGTCGACCAGCTGGGCAAGGACGGCGGTCCGGACCGGTACCGCGCTCGGACCGGCCTGCCGCTGGCGACCTACTTCTCCGGGCCGAAGGTGAAGTGGATCCTCGACAACGTCGACGGCGCGCGGGCGAAGGCCGAGGCCGGAGACCTGCTGTTCGGCAACATGGACACCTGGGTGCTGTGGAACGCCACGGGTGGGCCCGACGGCGGGTTGCACTACACCGACCCGACCAACGCCTCGCGCACCATGCTGATGGACCTCGACACGTTGTCGTGGGCCGAGGAGCATGCCGCCGACATGGGCATCCCGATGTCGATGCTGCCGGAGATCCGGTCGTCGTCGGAGGTGTACGGGAACATCCGCGAGCGCGGCGCGTTCGCCGGACTGCCCGTGGCCGGGATCCTCGGCGACCAGCAGGCGGCCACGTTCGGCCAGGCCTGCCTGTCGCCGGGCGAGGCGAAGAACACGTACGGCACCGGCAACTTCGTCCTGCTCAACACCGGGACGGAGAAGGTGATGAGCGAGAACGGCCTGCTCACCACCGTCTGCTACAAGATCGGCGACAACGACGCCGTCTACGCGCTGGAGGGCTCCATCGCGGTCACCGGCTCGCTGGTGCAGTGGTTGCGCGACAACCTCGGCATCATCAGCGCGGCGCCCGAGATCGAGCCGCTGGCCCGCAGCGTCGACGACAACGGCGGCGCGTACTTCGTGCCGGCGTTCTCCGGTCTGTTCGCGCCGTACTGGCGGTCCGACGCCCGGGGGGCGATCGTCGGGCTGACCCGGTTCGTCAACAAGGGGCACATCGCCCGCGCGGTGCTGGAGGCCACGGCCTTCCAGTCCCGCGAGGTCATCGACGCCATGAACGCCGACTCCGGGGTGGCGCTGACGTCGCTCAAGGTCGACGGCGGCATGGTGGCGAACGAGCTGCTCATGCAGTTCCAGGCCGACATCCTCGGTGTCCCGGTCATCCGGCCGGTCGTCGCGGAGACGACGGCGCTCGGCGCGGCCTACGCGGCCGGCCTGGCCGTCGGGTTCTGGAACAGCGAGGACGACATCCGCACCAACTGGGCGCAGGACAAGCAGTGGGACCCCGACATGGACGAGGCCCACCGCGAGAAGATCTACAACACCTGGAAGAAGGCCGTCACCAAGACCTTCGACTGGGTCGAGGCCGAGTAAACCGGCAGGTTCGGTCGTCGGGCACCCGATAGGCTGGGTGCCCGATGACCGATACCACTGCCCCGCTCTGGCCTGCACCGACCGCCGCCGCGCCGGTCGACGCCACCGTCGCGCTGCCCGGCTCGAAGTCCATCACCAACCGCGCGCTCGTGCTCGCCGCGCTCGCCGACCGCCCGTCGCTGGTCCGGTATCCGCTGCTGGCGCGCGACACCCGGCTCATGCTCGAGGCGCTGCGCACGCTCGGCGCCGGCATCGAGACCGAGGCCGACGCCGTGCGGGTCACGCCCGGCCCGGTCCGCGGCGACGCCGCCGTCGACACCGGCCTGGCCGGCACGGTCATGCGGTTCGTGCCTCCGGTCGCGGCGCTGGCCAGCGGCGACGTCCGGTTCGACGGCGACGCGCAGGCCCGGCTGCGGCCCATGGGCACGGTGCTCGACGCGCTGCGGGTGCTCGGCGTCTCCATCGACGACGGCGGGCGCGGCGTGCTGCCGTTCACCGTCGCCGGCACCGGCGCGGTCCCCGGCGGCGACGTCACCATCGACGCGTCGGCGTCGTCGCAGTTCGTCAGCGGGCTGCTGCTGTCGGCGCCGCGCTACGACAAGGGCGTCACCATCCACCACGACGGCCGGCCGGTGCCGTCGCAGCCGCACATCGACATGACGGTGGCCATGCTGCGCGAGCGTGGCGTCGAGGTCGACGACGCCACGGCGAACACCTGGCGGGTCGAGCCGGGCGCCGTCCGCGCCGTCGACGCCGTGGTCGAGCCCGACCTCTCCAACGCCGCGCCGTTCCTGGCCGCCGCGCTGCTCACCGGCGGCACGGTCCGGGTGCCGCGCTGGCCGTCGGCCACCACGCAGCCGGGTGCGCAGCTGCGCGACCTGCTGGCCCGCATGGGCGCCGGCGTCTCGCTCGACGACGGCGTGCTGACGGTGCGCGGCACCGGCACGGTGCTCGGCCTCGACGCCGACCTCCACGACGTCGGCGAGCTGACCCCCGTCCTGGCCGCGCTCGCCGCCGTCGCGAGCACGCCATCGCGGCTGCGCGGCATCGCGCACCTGCGCGGGCACGAGACCGACCGGCTGGCCGCGCTGGCCGCCGAGATCAACGGTCTGGGCGGCGACGTCACGGAGACCGAGGACGGGCTGGCCATCCGGCCGGCGCCGCTGCGGGCGGGCGTGTTCCGCAGCTACGCCGACCACCGCATGGCGCAGGCCGGCGCCGTCCTGGGGCTGGTGGTGCCGGGCGTCGAGGTCGAGGACATCGCGACCACCTCGAAGACGCTGGCCGACTTCCCCGGCATGTGGTCAGCCCTGCTCGGTGCGGAGCCCACCGCGTGATGGCCCGGCGGACCGCCGCCTCGTCCTACGACGAAGGCGACGTCAGGGTCCGCCCGGGGCGCGGCTCGCGCCCGCGCAGCAAGCTCCGCCCGGCCCACGCCGACGCGACGCCGGCGCTGGTGATCACCGTCGACCGCGGCCGCTACACCTGCGTGCTCGACGGCCGCACGGTGACGGCGATGACGGCGCGCGAGCTGGGCCGCAAGGCCGTCGTGGTCGGCGATCAGGTCGGGCTGGTCGGCGACGTGTCCGGCGCGCCCGGCTCGCTGGCCCGCATCGTGCGGGTCGAGGAGCGGGCCACGGTGCTGCGGCGCACCGCCGACGACGACGATCCGGTCGAGCGGGTCATCGTCGCCAACGCCGACCAGCTGATGATCGTCACCGCCGTCGCCGACCCGGAGCCGCGGCCGCGGCTGATCGACCGCGCGCTCGTGGCGGCGTTCGACGCCGGCATCGAGCCGTTGCTGTGCCTCACCAAGGCCGACCTCGCCGACCCCGGCCCGCTGCTGGCCACGTACGCGCCGCTGCAGGTCCCGGCGGTCGTGACGCGGCTGGCGCCGGGGGCGCCCGAGGCCGACACCGACGTCGGCGACGTCGCCGAGCACCTGCGCGACCGCGTCACCGTCCTCGTCGGCCATTCCGGTGTAGGCAAGTCGACGCTGGTGAACGAGCTGGTGCCGGGCGCCGACCGCGCGACCGGCCAGGTCAACGTCGTCACCGGGCGGGGCCGGCACACGTCCACCAGCGCGGTGGCGCTGCCGCTGCCCGACGGCGGCTGGGTCATCGACACCCCGGGCATCCGCTCGTTCGGCCTGGCGCACGTCGACCCCGACCGCCTCATCCTCGCCTTCCCCGACCTCGCCGCGGAGACGCCGGCGTGCCCACGGGGTTGCACCCACGTCGACGGCGCGCCCGAGTGCGGGCTGGACGCAGCGCTGGCGGCCGGGCGCGTCGACCCGGACCGGCTGGCGTCGTACCGCCGGCTGCTGGCCAGCCGGGACCGCCAGGCGGGCGACTGAGGGGTGTCTGACGGGTCTCGGCCGTAGCGAGCGGCGTCCAGGTGGATGCCTCGCAAGGCCGAGGAAGGAGTCATAGCGGGGTTCTATGACGACTGACGAGAACGCAGCGAGGCGCCGCCTGGGCGTCGCGCAGTAGGCCACGGACCCGTCAGACGCCCCTCAGCGTGTAGGTTGACCGATCGTGGCCCACGACGACGACCTCCGCTTCGCTCACGTCCTGGCCGACGACGCCGATTCGCAGACGATGTCGCGGTTCCGGGCCCCCGACCTGCGGGTCGAGACCAAGGCCGACCAGTCCCCGGTCACCGACGCGGACAAGGCCACCGAGGAGGCGATCCGGCGGACGCTGGGGCGCGCGCGACCGCGCGACGCCATCGTCGGCGAAGAGTTCGGCGCCGGTGGCTACGGCGCCCGCCGCTGGGTCGTCGACCCGATCGACGGCACCAAGAACTACCTGCGCGGCGTCCCCGTCTGGGCCACGCTGATCGCCCTGATGGTCGAGGACGAGGTCGTCGCCGGCGTCGTCTCGGCTCCGGCGCTGGGACGGCGCTGGTGGGCGGCGCGCGGCACCGGCGCCTACACCGGCCGGTCGCTGTCGTCGGCCACCCGCTGCCGGGTGTCGGCCGTGACGTCGCTGGAGCGGGCCTCGCTGTCGTACTCGTCGCTGTCCGGCTGGGAGAAGCGCGGCCTGCTGCCGACCTTCCTGGACCTCACCCGGGCCTGCTGGCGCACCCGCGCCTACGGCGACTTCTGGTCGTACATGCTGCTGGCCGACGGCGCCGTCGACATCGCGGCGGAGCCCGAGCTGGCCCTGCACGACATGGCCGCGCCGTCGATCGTGGTCGAGGAGGCCGGCGGCCGCTTCACCGGCCTCGACGGCGTGGCGGGACCGCTGGGCGGCGACGCGCTCGCGACCAACGGCCCCCTCCACGCCGACGTGCTGGCCCGCCTCGCCCCGGCGGACCCGGCCTGAGCTCAGCCGGCCGGCTCGACGACGGCCGGGGCGCCCGGGCGCACCCGCCGCAGCAGCACCACGGCCAGCAGCGCCGTCACGCCCACCACGACGGCGCCCACGGCCGCCGTCGTGGTGAAGCCCTGGGTGAACGCCAGCCGGGCGGCGGCCATCAGCGGCTCCGCGGCGCCTGCGGGCAGTTGCTCGGCGACGGCGGCCGCGGCGCCCAGGCTGCCGGTGGCCGCGTCGGCGGCGGGCCCGGTGACGCCGTCGGGCAGGCCGCCGCGCAGCTCGTCGCCGTACACCGCCACCGCGACGCTGCCCAGGACCGCGATGCCGGTGGCGGCGCCCAGCTCGCCGGCGGTCTCCGAGGTCGCCGCCGCCGAGCCGGAGCGCTCGGGCGGCGCCGAGCCGACGATGAGGTCGATGACCAGGCTGGCCGCCATCCCGACACCGGCCACGAGGACGGTGTAGCAGGCGATGACGACCCCGACGTGGGAGTCGACCTCGACCGTCGTGGCCACCAGCACGAAGCCCAGCGCGGCCACCGCGGCACCGGCGCCGACGACGATGCCCTGCGAGATCCGCCGCACCACCAGGTTCGCCACCGCGATGCCGGCGATGGTGCCGCCGACGGTCGGCAGCATCCACAGCGCCGCGGTGAACGGGCGGATGTCGAGCACCAGCTGCACGTACTGGACGGCGATGGCCCCCATGCCGGCGGTCGCGAACGTCACGGCGGCGTTGGTGCCGACGGCGGCGCTGAAGGCCGGGGTGCGGAACAGCCGGACGTCGATCATCGGGTCGTCCAGGGTCAGCTGGCGCCGGACGAACAGCACGCCGAGCAGCAGCCCGGCGGCGATCGTGGCCACGGCGGGCGCGGTGACGGCGGCGTCGGCGGCGATCTCCTTGATGCCGTAGATCACCGGGAGCACCGCGGCCAGTGACAGCGCGGCGCTGAGGACGTCGATGCCGCCGTGGTCCGGGTTGCGCGACTCCGGCAGCAGCAGCGGCCCGACGATCAGCAGCAGCACCATGACCGGCAGGTTGATGAGGAACACCGACCCCCACCAGAAGTGCTCGAGCAGCAGCCCGCCGATGATCGGGCCGACCGCGACGCCGCCGGTGAAGGCGGCGGTCCACACCCCGATGGCGGCCCGCCGCTGGTTCGGGTCGTGGAACATGCCGCGGATCAGCGACAGCGTCGACGGCGCCAGGGTCGCGCCGCCGATGCCGAGCAGCGCGCGGGCGGCGATCAGCGTCTCCGGGCTGGTGGCGTAGGCGGCCAGCAGCGACGCCGCGCCGAACGCCACCGCGCCGGCCAGCAGCAGCCGGCGGCGTCCGATGCGGTCTCCGAGCGACCCCATGGTGATGAGCAGCCCGGCCATCAGGAAGCCGTAGATGTCCATGATCCACAGCAGTTGGGTGCCGCTGGGCTCCAGTTCGGCACTCAGCCAGGGCGCGGCCATGAACAGTACGGACAGGTCCATCGACGCCAGCAGCGCCGGGATGGTGAGGACGACGAGGCCCACCCATTCCCGGCGGCCGGCCCGCTCAACGATCTCGGTCATGCCCGGAACTATACGAGCGTCTTATACACGTGTCTATGACGGACGTATGAATCGCCGTCTACACTGGGGCCATGGGACACCGGGAGGAACTGCTCGCCGCCGCGAAGCGGCTGCTGGCGGAGCGGGGCTTCGCGCACATCACCGCCCGCGACCTCGTCGCCGAGTCCGGCACCAACCTGGCCTCCATCGGGTACCACTTCGGCTCGAAGGAAGCCCTGCTCAACGCCGCGATCATCGGCTCGTTCGACGACTGGGACAGTCACATCGACGCCGCCATGCAGGCGCGCGCCGGAGACACCCCGCTGGACCGGCTGGAGGCCTTCCTCGCCGGGCTGCAGGACGGCCACGAGGAGCACCGCTCGACGACGGTGGCCAGCCTGCAGGCGTTCGCCCAGTTCGAGTACTCACCTCAGCTGCGCGACGACCTCGCCCGCACCTACGAGCGGGCCCGGCGCGAGCTCGCCGGGCTGGTGCTCGAGCGCGACCCGTCCGAGATCGACGACGAGACGGCGCGCACCGTCGGCTCGATGACACTGTGCCTGGTCAACGGCGCCGTGCTGCAATGGCTGATCGACCCCGCGTCGGCGCCGTCGGCGGCCGACCTCGCGGCCGCGCTGCGCGCGCTGGTTCAGCCCGGCCCGACCGGTGGCGGCCGCTCCCGGGTCGAGGCGAGGTAACTGCCGACGGTGTTGACCAGCGCGATGATCGGCACCGCGATGATCGCGCCGATGATCGAGCCGGCCAGCGTCCCGATGGAGACGGCGACCGCGACGGCCAGCGGATGGACGCTCACCATGCGGCCGAGGATGAACGGCTGGAAGATGTTGCTCTCGATCTGCTGCACCACGATCAGCCCGGCCAGCACGACGATCGCGATCAGCAGGCCCTGCGTCACCAACGCCACCAGCACGGCCACCGTCCCGGTGACGAACGCGCCGATCAGCGGCACGAACGCGCCGAAGAACACCAGCACGCCCAGCGGCAGCGCCAATGGCACCTGCAGGATGAACAGCAGGATCGTGATGGCGACGGCGTCGAACAGCGCCACCAGCACCGTCCCGCGGATGTACTGCCCCAGCGTCAGCCAGGCGATGTCGCCGGCGGCGGCCGCGCGGGCCCGCGCCCGGGCCGGGAACAGCCGCACCAGCCACGTCCAGATGCGCTCGCCGTCGTAGAGGAAGAAGATCAGCGCGAACAGCGCGAGCGCCAGCCCGACCAGGATCTCGATGGCGACGGTGGCCGCGGTGGCGGCCTGCTCGGTGACCGCGCTGTCGTCCTGGAAGACGGCCACCGCGCGGTCGATGTAGCGGTCCAGCTGCGCCTCGTCGATGCGGAACGGCGGCCCCGCCAGCCAGTCGCGGATCTCCTGCAGGCCCTCCTCGGCCTGGTCGACGACGTCCTGGAACTGGCCGCCGACGGCGTTGCCGACCAGCGTCAGCGACCCGACCACGACCAGCAGGAACCCGACGAACACGACGGCGGACGCGGGCCCGCGCGCCCACCCGGCCATGCGCAGCCGGCGCACCAGCGGCTGCAGCCCGGCCGCCAGCAGCAGTGCGGCCACCAGCGGGAAGATCACCAGCCGCAGCTCCCACGCCAGCCAGCCGACACCGGCCACCGCCGCGGCGATGACGATCAGCCGCCAGCTCCAGTCGGCGGCGTCGCGGACCACCTTGGGCACCGGGTGGCGGTCGGGTGCGCTCGGCGACGGCGTGGCCGCGGGTGGCGGCGGCACCGGCCCGGGCTCGGACGCGGGCGGCTCGGTGGCCGGACGGGGCGCGCTGCCGGCCTCGGGCGACGCGTCCGCACCGGCGTCGGCGGCTTGCGCGAGCCGCTGGCGGACGTCGGTCAGCCAGCGGGTCATGCGCACCATGCGATCCGGCACAAGGGTCAGCCTGACACACGGGGACGACGGCCCCGGCGGCGTGGTCGGGGCGCCCGCGAAATTCTTTTCCGATCTCGCGTCATGATCCGGTGCCGGCCCCGTCGTGGTGGGTGCAAGGGTCGGACGAAGCGTGCGCGAGAACGGGGAGTTCCGAGGATGACGATGTTCAACCACGACGAGGTTCCGGTGACATCGTTGCTGGCCGCCTGGCTGGAACGGCCGGTGCCGGCGAGCGCCCGCGAGCCCGACCCCGCGCCTGGGACGAGCCGGGCGGAGGCAACCACCGGGGAGTTGCCTCCGCCCGGCGTCGAAGCCGTCGTCGACGCGCTGACCGCCGACCGACCCGACCCCGAGGACGTCGTCCACGGGCTGACGGTGTTCGCCTGGGAGCGCGCCGCCACGGCCGGCGACCTCACCTGTCTGCTGGACGAACTGGACGAGCTGTGGGACGTGCTCGAGGCGTCGGTGGGCGCGCCGCTCCCCCGCCTGACCGCACGGCACCGGCTGGTCGACGCGTGGGTCGACGCTGTCGCCGCCGAACGCGGCTCGCCGGGCATCGATCCGCTGTCCGGGCTGCACACCGCGGGCTACCTCTACGGGCGCGTGCACGAGCTGGACCGGCTGTCCGGCATCGAGCCGTCCGCGCTGGTCCTGCTGGCCATGCGCTGGGACCCGGCCGACGGTCCCTGGCGGCGCATCGCCCGGGTCCTGCAGGCCGCGTCGGCGCTGCGTTCACGGGTCCGGCCGGACGCCACACTGAGCATCGTCGGCACCACGATGGCGCTGGCTCTGGTACCCGACGATGCACGGGCACGGGTCGAGCGGATCTCCTTGACGAAGGCGGTCGAAACCGGTGAACTGAGCACAGCACATGTGCGGGTCGACGTGTTCGCTGTCCCGGACTCCAGAGCACGATTGCCTGAACTCGTGACTGGGCTGCTTGGGGGGGCTAGTGTCGATCATGAGATCAGGCCGCCCAGGTTCCGCCATTCAGGGAGTGGTTCCCTGGACTGAGCTGCCTGGGCGCAACCGGGATAGCGAGAACAGGTGACCATTCCAGCAGACGCCGCCAGCGACGAACAGCTCATCGCGCGCACGCGCGAAGGCGACATGCGCGCCTACGACGAGCTGTACCGCCGCCATGTCGACGACGCCTCCAAGGTCGCCCGCATCGTCACCAACAACAGCGACGAGGCGCAGGACGTCGTCGCCGAGGCGTTCACCCGGGTGCTCACGCGGCTGCGCGAGGGCGGTGGCCCCGACCTCGAGTTCGCGCCCTACCTCAAGACGGTCGTGCGGCGGCTGGCCATCGACCGCCACCGCACGTCGCAGCGCGACGGCTCGCAGACCGACCCGTCCATCCTCGACATCCTGCCGACCGCCGACGACGCCATGGCCCGGTCCACCGACCGCCAGCTGGTCCGGCACGCGTTCGAGACGCTGCCCGAACGGTGGCAGCAGGTGCTCTGGCACACCGAGATCGAGGGCCGCTCGCCGGCGTCGCTGGCGCCCGCGCTGGGCAGCTCCGCCAACGCCGTCGCCGCGCTGGCCTACCGCGCCCGCGAGGGCCTGCGGCAGGCCTACCTGGCGGTCAACCTCTCCGCCGAGGTCCAGCCCGAGTGCCGTCCGTACGCGCCGAAGATCGCGTCGTACGTCCGCGGCACGCTGTCGGCGCACGACACCCGCGAGATGAGCGCTCACCTCGCCACCTGTACCCACTGCCGCGAGCGGCGCGACGAGCTGCTGCTGCTCGTGTCCGACATGCGCGGCATCCTTTGGCCCGCCCTGCTGCTGCCGGCCTCCGGCATCGCGGCCGGTGCGGTGGCCGCCGGCGCCGGCGCCGCCGGTGGCGGCGTGCTGGCGTTCCTCAACCCGGCCGGCTGGGGCAAGCAGGCGCGGCAGTTCGCCGCGGCCGGTGGCGCGGCCGCGGCGGCCGCCGCCATCGCCGTCGCCGCCTGGGCCCTGACCGGCAACGACGACCCCGCCGACCCACCCGCCGCCGCGCCGTCCGTCAGCGCCGAGCCCGAGCCGCCGTCCGACGACCCGCCCGCCGAGAACCCGCCCGACGAGCCGCCCGCGCCGCCGCAGGAGGAGGAAGAGCCTCCGGCCGACGACCCGGTCGAGGACGAGCCGCAGCCCGACCAGCCGGTCGCCGACGCGCCGCCGCCGCAGAACGAGCCGGACGAACCGGTCGAGGAGGAGCCGCCGGCCGAGCAGCCGGAGGTCGACCCCTCCCAGCCGTCCGAGACCCCGAGCAGCGAGCCGACGTCCGACCCCACCCAGCCGCCGCCGGCCGAGCAGCCGCCGGCCATCGAGGTGCAGCCGCCGGCGAACCCGGTCGTGGTCGCCGGCGAGGACGTCACCCTGACGGTCACGGTCACCGGCAACCCGCCGCCCGACCTGCAGTGGCAGTACGCCGAGCCGCCCGCCGGCTCCAGCGGCCAGCCCGCCGCCACCACCACGTCGGCCGAGGCGCCGAAGTCCGCCCCGCGGTTCCTGCTCGCGCCGTCCACCGACGGCACGCCGTACATCAGCTCCGCCGAGCAGCGCGCCGGCGAGACTCCCGACGACACCGCCGACGCCCCTGACGCGCCGGCCGAGTCCGACTGGATCGACGTCGCCGGCGCCACCACCGACACGCTGGTCATCGAGGCGCCCGACCGCGCGCTCGACGGCCGCCTGTACCGCGTCAAGGCCACGAACCCGCTCGGCACCATCACCACCCAGCCGGCCGTCATCACGGTGCAGTACCCGCCGGCCATCGAGGAGCAGCCGCAGAGCGTCACGGTCGTCGAGGGCGACACCGCCGTGTTCGAGGCCGTCGCGGTCGCCAACCCGGCCGCCATGACCATCACGTGGCAGGTGCGGGCGCCGGGCGGCGAGTGGGGCGCGCCGGACACGACGGTGGCCACCCCGCGCCAGGAGGGCGTCCGGTCGACGCTCGAGCTCACCGACGTCAGCGGCGAGCGCGACGGCTACCAGTACCGCGCGGTGTTCACCAACGAGGTCGGCGAGGCGGCGTCCGAGCCCGCCACGCTCACCGTCCACTGGCAGCCCGAGGTCACCGCGCAGCCCGAGTCGGTCGAGACCGGCCCCGGCGACGACGTCGAGTTCACCGCCAGCGCGTCGGCGAACCCCGAGGCCACCTGGGCCTGGGAGAGCGCGCCGTCCGCCGAAGGCCCGTGGACCCCGGTCCCCGACGCCACCGGCAGCGGCCCCGACGCCGCGCTGACCCGTCCCGGCGTCACGCTCGACGACGACGGCACCAGCTACCGCGCGGTCTTCACCAACGAGCTGGGCTCTGTCACCACCGACGCCGCGACGCTCGAGGTCGTGCGGGCCGGCCGGTTCCAGGTCGACCTCGGCGAGGCGGGCGTCCGCTGCATCGTCGTCGACGGCAGCGGCGTGCCGCGGGCCGGCGACTGCGCCGACACCCCCAGCCGCGGCTGGGAGGTCCCGGGCGACGGCACCATCGTGTGGCGCGCGACCGGCCAGTGCCTCGACGGCGTCCACCCCATCGACGCGGTCGTCCTGGCCACGTGCGACGACAGCAACAGCCAGCAGTGGAACCTCGACCCCGACTCGTCGGCGCCGCAGCCCATCCGCAGCGTGACGTACCACAACTTCGTGCTCGACATCGAGCAGGTGGCGCCCGACGGCCGGGTCATCCTCTTCCCGTCCCACACCGGCGTCAACCAGCAGTTCAGCTACCTCCAGCCGTAGCCGCCCGCTGACGCTCCACACCGCCCGGTGAGCCTTCACGGCTCGCCGGGCGGTGGCGTTTCCGCGGCCATTCATCCGGTTCGTCCCGGCCGGAAAAATTCCCCGAGAAATTCTTCGTCAGGCGCGTCATAGCCGACCCCGATCTCTGTCTTGTCGATCAAAGGCCCTGATCCACTCGACACGACGGCGAAGGGGGAACTGGCCGCATGACCGCACTGGCCGATCACATGAACACGTACACCGAGGACTGGTTCGAGCTGCGGGACGCATGGCGGGCGTATGCCGCCTGCCGGGGCATGGACACCGATCTCTTCTACCCCGAGGGCCGCGGCAGCACGCTGCGGGCCCGGGAGCAGATCGCCAAGAACATCTGCTCGTCCTGCCCGGTCGCGCAGCAGTGCCGGGAGGCCTCCACAGCCCTTCCGGAGCGGTACGGCATCTGGGGCGGGCTGACCGAGGCGGAGCGGGGCTGGTCGCGCCGCTGACGCCGGCCGGCCACCCCACCCCTTCTCCGTCGCTCCACCGTCCCAAGATCACCGCCCGCACGACGCTCAGAAATGGGCGAAGTCACACTCTTCGTGGCGCCGCGAAGAACGTGACGCGCGCCACATCCGACTTCTCCGTCCCCCGGCTCCCGCCGCATTCCGCGGACGGCGGGAACACCATGTCAGGCATGTGTCAGACGGATGTCAGACCGGGCGCCGATACTGATCGCATGTTTGCTTCGCTGGGCCGTTATGTCGCCCGACACCCGTGGCAGGTCATCGTCGCGTGGGTCGTGCTGGCGGTCGCTGTGATCGCCACCGCTCCCGCACTCACCTCGACCACCGACGAGGCCGAGTTCCTGCCCGACCACTACGAATCCATCCAGGCTGCCGAGCTGCAGTCCGACGCGTTCCCCGACCGCACCGAGATGGCCGCCATCATGGTCTTCGACCGCGCGGACGGCGAACCCCTCACCGACGACGACGTCGCCACCGTCGAGCGGATCTCCGGCGAGCTGGGCGACCTCGAGCTGCCCGAGTTCGGCGCCATCACGCCCAGCCCGCCGTCGGAGAACCGGCTGGTTCAGACGTCGATCATCAGCCTGGCCAAGGACGCCAACCCGTTCGGCGAAGAGCTCATGGACAGCGTCCGCGACCTGCGCGAAGACGCGAAGCCGCTGCTCGACGGCACCGGCCTGCGCATGGGCGTCACCGGCTCGGCAGCGCAGGGCCTCGACTCCCAGGAGGCGGCGTCGAACGCCGAGGCGATCGTCGGCATCGTGACGATCCTGCTGATCCTCGGCCTGCTGTTCATCATCTTCCGCAGCCCGATCATCGCGTTCATGCCGATCATCGTCGTCGGCATCATCTCGCAGGTCGCGACCGGTCTCATCGCGTTCGCCAACGAGGCGTTCGACCTGCAGGCCGACTCCTCGATCACGGTCATCCTGATCGTGGTGCTGTACGGCATCGGCACCGACTACATCCTGTTCTTCCTGTTCCGCTACCGCGAGGCGCTGCGGCAGGGCCTCGACAGCAAGACCGCCGTCTCGCACTCGATCGAACGGGCCGGCGAGGCCATCGCGTCGGCGGGCGGCGCGGTCATCGTCGCGTTCATGGCGCTGGTCCTGTCGACGCTGGGCATCTTCCGCTCCATCGGTCCCGCGCTGGCCATCGCCGTCGCCGTCACGGTGCTGGCGGCGCTCACGCTGGTGCCGGCCATCGTCTCGCTGCTCGGCACCAAGGTGTTCTGGCCGTCGAAGGCGTGGAAGAACGAGCCGAAGGCGGCCCGGTTCGGGGCCATGGGCGACGCGCTGGGCCGGCACCCCGTCCGGTTCGCCGTCGTGTCCGGGCTGGTGCTGGCCGCGCTGGCGGTGCTGGCGTTCGGGTTCAAGCCGACGTTCGACCTCTCCGACACCGGTGTGCCGTCGTCGGCCGAGTCGACGGTCGCGTTGAAGACGCTGGAGAAGGGGCTCCCGCCGGGCGCCACCGACCCCACCACGGTGCTGCTGCACAGCACCGGCGGCGAACGCCTCGACGACGCCGCCATCGCCGACTTCGGCACGGCCCTCAGCGGGGCCAGCGGCGTCGCACAGGTCGCCACGCCGCCGGCCGTGTCCGACGACGGCAGCACGGCCGCGTTCACCGTCGTCCTCGACTCCGACCCCACGTCGGACGCGTCCATGGCGAACGTCGAAGGGCCCATCCGCGACACCGCCCACGACGCCGCCCCCGAGGGCACCGAGGCACTCGTCGGCGGCACCACGTCGGTCTTCGTCGACCTCCAGGACGCCATGAACCGCGACTACTCGGTCGTGTTCCCGGTGGCCGCGCTGATCATCATGCTGATCCTGGCGGTGCTGCTGCGCAGCCTGGTGGCGCCCTGGTACCTCATGGCGTCGGTCGGCCTCGGCTTCGGCGCCACGCTGGGCGCCACGGTGCTGGTGTTCCAGACCATCAAGGGCGACGACGGGCTGATCTTCATGCTGCCCATCTACATCTACCTGTTCGTCGTGGCGCTCGGCACCGACTACAACATCCTCATGGTGGCCCGGCTGCGCGAAGAGGCGCGCAACGGCCTCGAACCCCGCCGGGCCGCGGCCATGGCTGTCCGCCATGCCGGTCCGACGGTCGCCGCGGCCGGTCTCATCCTGGCCGGCACGTTCGCCTCGCTGATGCTGGGCGGCAACGCGCTGCTGATGTCGATGGGCTTCGCCATCGCGTTCGGCATCTTCGTGGCGGCGTTCGTCATGGCGATGTTCTTCACCCCGGCCCTGACGGCGCTCATCGGTCACGCCGCCTGGTGGCCCGGCCACGGTGACCGCCGCGACGAGCCGGTCCCGCCGGACGAGGGCGAACTGGTGCGTTCCGCCGACTGATCGAACCCGGACGGACCACCCCAACCCGCGCGACGCGGCGCCACGAAACCTCGCAGGTCGTGGCGCCGCGTCGGCATTTGCGCCACAGTACGGAGTATGAAGTGGGGAATCCGCCTGGTGCTCGCCGCCGCGGCGAACGGCGTGCTGCTGATGATCGCCGCGGTGCTGTTCGACAAGTTCCGCCTGTCCTTCACCGGCTGGCTGATCGGGACCGTCCTGTTCACCGTCTTCACCATGCTGTTGCGCGGGGTCATGGCATCGGCGGCGCGCAAGTATGCCTCCAGCGCCACGTTCCTCGGCGGCCTGGTGCTCACCTGGGTCGGCCTGGTGCTGACCGACATCTTCACGGCCCGCAAGAACTTCGACCTCGAGGGCGCCGGCACGTGGCTGTTCACCACGCTCATCGTGTGGGTCGGCACCATCATCTACGACCAGGTCGACGACCGCCTCATCGACGCCGTCCACGGGCGGGCGAAGGGTGGCGCGGGCGGGGCCGCCAGCACGTAACAGGCGGCCTCGTCGGCACGGCCGGGGCGAATCGGTCCTGTATCGGGTAGTGAGATTGGCACTCACGGATGGACCGATTCGTCCCTAGGTTCGTGCCATGACCACCGCCAGGCTCGCCGCCGCCACCGTCGACACGCCGCTCGTCTCCCGGGCGCTGCTGCTCCGGTTCGTCACGATCGTCGGCTCGTCGCTGGGCTTCTACTTGCCGCTGTCGGTCGTCCCGATGGTCGCCGAGGCGGCGGGGGCGACCGGCGCCGCGGGCCTGGCCACCGGCGCGCTGCTGACGGCGTCGGTCGCCGGTGAGATCGCGACGCCGCGGCTGGTCGCCCGCTTCGGGTACCGGCTGGCGCTGACCGCCGGGCTGGTGCTGCTCGGCGCGCCCACGCTGGTGCTGCTGGCCGCGCCGGACCTGGCGACCGTGGTGGTGGTCAACCTGGTGCGCGGCCTCGGCTTCGGCGTCACGATCGTCGCCGGCGGCGCGTTGACGGCGGCGCTGCTGCCGGCTCACCGCCGCGGCGAGGGCCTGGCCCTGGTCGGCGTCGTCGGCGGGGTGCCCGCGCTGGTCGCGCTGCCGTTCGGGGTCTGGGCGGCCGGGCAGTGGGGCGCCGGCACGGTGTTCGCGATCACGGCGATCGCCACGCTGCTCAGCCTGGTCGCCGTGCCCGGGCTGCCCGGGCGGACGGCCGGCGGTGGCGGTGCTGCTGCCGACGGCACCGGCGGCGGCTCGCACGGCATCCTCGACGGCCTGCGTGACGCGGGGCTGGTCCGGCCGGCGGCCGTCTTCGCGGCGTCGACGGTCGCGATCGGGGTGATGGTGACGTTCCTGCCGCTGGCCACGTCGTCCACCTCTGTCGCGGCGGCGGCGCTGCTGGTCCAGCCCGCGGCCGCGACCCTCACCCGCTGGGTGGCCGGGCGGGTGGGCGACCGGCGCGGCCAGGGCCGGCTGCTGCTGCCCGGTCTGCTGCTGGCCGCGGCCGGTTTGCTCAGCGTCAGCGCGACCGGCGCCCCGGCCGCCGTCATCACCGGCGCCGCGGTGTTCGGCGCGGGGTTCGGGGTGCTGCAGAACGCGACGCTCGCGCTCATGTACTCGCGGGTGGGGCCGGAGGGCTACGGCTCGGTCACCGCCATCTGGAACGCGGCCTACGACATGGGCATGGCGGCGGGCGCGGCCGGAGCCGGACTGGTCGCCGCCGGCGCCGGCTACCCCGTCGTGTTCGTGCTGGCGGCCGTGCTGCTGGTGCCCGCGCTGCGCCCGGCCGCCCGCGAATGGCGCCTCACCGTGCGCTGATCACCGCCGCCGGGCCGCGAGCATCAGCCGGGTGGGTGGCCCGTGCCGTGCTCGACGGCGGCGGCCAGGGCATCGCGGCAGGCGAGGATGGACGGGCGCTGGGCCATGGACCGGCGGGCGGCGGTGAACACCGTCCGGTGCGGCACGCCGTCGAGATCGACCAGTCGCACCGAGGGCGGGCGCCGGGCCCACATGAGGTCGGGGATCAGCGCGACCGCGTTGCCGGTCTCGATCAGCTCGATCTGCGCCGTCAGGTCGGCGGTCTCGAACCGCACGTCCGGTTCGAACCCGGCCTGCCGGCAGGCCTGCTCGGCGAAGTGCCGCGACGCCGCGCCGTGCGGCTCGGCCACCCAGGGCAGGCCGGCGGTGTCGGCCAGCCGGGTGATGTGCGCCCACGCCGGGCCGGGCGGGACGGCCAGGCGGAGGGCGTCGTGGGTGAGGCCGACGCGGTCGAGTTCGGGGTGCCAGGGCGCGGCATGGTTCGGGTACTGCTCGGCGACGACGAGGTCGAAGTCGCGGGCGAACGTCTCCATCAGCGCGGTCTCGGGCTCGCGCTGCGTCATGGTGACGCGCAGCCGCGGGTGCCGCTCGGCGAGGGTGTGCAGGAGGTCCGGCATCAGGGCCAGCGCGGCGGACTGGAAGACGGCGAGGCGGACGGTGCCGGTGGCCTCCTGCAGCGACGCGCGCAGGTCGGACTCCGCCTCCTCCAGCCGCTGCAGCACGGCGGCGGTGTGCTCGACCAGGATCTCCGCCTGCGGAGTGAGTTGCAGCCGCCGGCCGACCTTGCGCAGCAGCGGCACGCCGGCCTCCTTCTCCAGCAGCGTGAGCTGCTGCGACACCGACGACGGGCTCTGGTGCAGGGCCGCGGCGACGTCGGCGATGGTGCCGCGGACGGCCAGTTCCCGGAGAAGCCGCAGCCGGCGGACGTCGAGCACGGTAGCCTCCAAGAAACAGTAAGTGGATCTGACGAGTACTCGTCAGAAAACATCGCTTTACCTTATGCCAACGGGTGACCAGACTGTGGACATGGCCGTGACCTGGAACAACACCGACGCTCGCGCGGGCGGGCTGAACGAGCTGCTGGCGCTGTCCGACGAGGTCGTCGCGACCGTCCGCCGCTGGCTGGACGAGTCCGCGCAGCACCCCGCCGGCGCGGCCGCGCAGCGGCTCTCCCAGGTGCTGGCCGACCCCAGCGGGCTGCCGTTCGCCGTCGGCTTCGTCGACGGCGTCATCCGGCCCGAGGACCCGAAGGTCGCCGCCCAGGCGCTGCGCGAACTGGCCGCCGACGTGCCCGCGTTCCTGCCCGCGCACCTGCGGCTCGCGGTGCGGGCCGGCGGGCTGGCCGGACGGGTCGCGCCGGGGCTGGTCGTGCCGATCGCGCGGCGGGCGCTGCGCGAGATGGTCGGCCACCTGGTCGTCGACGCGCGTCCGGCGAAGCTGGGCAAGGCGATCGGCCGCATCCGCCGCGACGGCGCCCGGCTCAACGTCAACCTGTTGGGCGAGGCCGTCCTCGGCGCGCGCGAGGCCCGCCGCCGCCTCGACGGCACGCTGAAGCTGCTGGACCGCCCCGACGTCGACTACGTGTCGGTGAAGGTGTCGTCGACGGTGGCGCCGCACTCGGCGTGGGCGTTCGACGACACCGTCGCGCACGTCGTCGAGGCGCTCACCCCGCTGTACCGGCGGGCCGCGGCCGCGTCGACGTTCGTCAACCTGGACATGGAGGAGTACCGCGACCTCGAGCTGACGACGGCGGTCTTCACCACGCTGCTGGACCGGCCCGAGTTCGAGGGCCTGGAGGCCGGCATCGTCCTGCAGGCCTACCTGCCGGACACGCTGGCCACGATGGTCCGGCTGCAGGAGTGGGCGGCCGCGCGCCGGGCCCGCGGCGGCGCGCCGGTCAAGGTCCGCGTCGTCAAGGGCGCGAACCTGCCGATGGAGCGAGTCGAGGCGTCGCTGCGCGGCTGGCCGCTGGCCACCTGGCACAGCAAGCAGGAGTCCGACACCAACTACAAGCGGCTGCTCGACTACGCGCTACGGCCCGAGCACATCGGCAACGTGCACATCGGCGTCGCCGGGCACAACCTGTTCGACCTCGCCTTCGCGTGGCTGCTGGCCGGGCGGCGCGGCGTCCGCGACGGCGTCGAGGTCGAGATGCTGCTGGGCATGGCCCAGGGTCAGGCCGAGGTGGTCCGCCGCGAGGTCGGCAAGGTCCGGCTCTACACCCCGGTCGTGCACCCGCGCGAGTTCGACGTCGCCATCGCCTACCTGGTGCGGCGGCTGGAGGAGGGCGCGAGCTCGGAGAACTTCCTGTCCGCGCTGGCCGGGCTGCACGACCACGAGGAGCTGTTCGTCCGCGAGCGCGACCGCTTCCTCGCCTCGCTGGCCGCGCTGGACCGCACGGTGCCCCGTCCGCACCGCGTCCAGGACCGCCGCGAGCCGGTGAGCGGCGCCGTCCAGACCGAGTTCCGGAACGTGCCCGACACCGACCCCGCGCTGCCCGGGAACGTGGCGTGGAGCCGCGAGATCCTGGCCCGCGCGGCCGCCAGCACCGCCGGGGCGGCCACCGCGGACGCGGCGCTGGTGACGACGGCCGACGCGCTGGACGCCGTGCTGGGGTCGGCTGAGGCGGCCGGACGGGGCTGGGGCGCGCTGACCGGCGCCGAGCGGGCCGCAGTGCTGCGCCGCGCCGCCGTCGAGCTGGAGCGGCGCCGGGCCGAGCTGCTGGAGGTCATGGCGGCCGAGGCCGGCAAGACCCTCGACCAGGGCGACCCCGAGGTGTCCGAGGCGATCGACTTCGCCGACTACTACGCGAGCCTGGCCGAGGCGCTCGACGACGTCGACGGCGCGGTCCGGCGGCCGGTGCCGCTGACCGTCGTCACGCCGCCGTGGAACTTCCCGGTCGCCATCCCGGCCGGGTCCACGCTGGCCGCGCTGGCCGCCGGGTCCGCCGTCGTGCTGAAGCCGGCGTCGCAGGCGGTGCGCTGCGGCGCGGTGCTGGCCGAGGCGCTGTGGGCGGCCGGGGTGCCGCGCGACGTGCTGCGGCTGCTCCGCGTCGGCGAGTCCGCGCTGGGCCGGCAGCTGGTGTCCGACCCGCGGGTCGGCCGGCTCATCCTCACCGGCGCGTTCGAGACCGCCGAGCTGTTCCGGTCGTTCCGCACCGACCTCCCGCTGCTGGCCGAGACCAGCGGCAAGAACGCCATCGTCGTCACCCCGAGCGCCGACATCGACCTCGCCGTCCGCGACGTCGTGTACTCCGCGTTCGGCCACGCCGGGCAGAAGTGCTCGGCGGCGTCGCTGGTCATCCTCGTCGGCTCGGTGGCGCGGTCGCGCCGGTTCCGCGACCAGCTGGTCGACGCCGTCGCGTCGCTGAAGGTGGGGCTGCCGACCGACCCGACGACGCAGATGGGGCCGCTCATCGGCCCGGCCGACGGCAAGCTGCTGCGCGCGCTGACGACGCTCGGCCCGGGCGAGTCGTGGGTGGTGCGGCCGCGCCAGCTCGACGACGAGGGCCGCAGCTGGTCGCCGGGCGTCAAGGTGGGCGTCACCGACGGCTCGGAGTACCACCTGACGGAGTACTTCGGCCCGGTGCTCGGCATCATGACCGCGGCCACCCTGGACGAGGCGATCGCGCTGCAGAACCGGGTCGCGTACGGCCTCACCGCGGGCCTGCACACCCGCGACGCCGCCGACCTCGCCACCTGGCTGGACCGCGTCGAGGCCGGCAACCTCTACGTCAACCGCGGCACCACCGGCGCGATCGTCCGGCGGCAGCCGTTCGGCGGCTGGAAGCGGTCCGCCGTCGGCGCCGGCACCAAGGCCGGCGGGCCGAACTACCTCGTCGGGCTGACCGACTGGTCGCCCGCGCCGTCCGCCGCCGCGGCGCCGCTGGCGGCCGGGCCGGCCGCGCTGCTGGCCGCCGCGCACGCCGCCGGACTGGCCGGCGCCGACGCGCTGGAGCGGGCCCTGCACAGCGACGCCGCCGCCTGGCGCGACGAGTTCGGCGTCGCCCGCGACGTGTCCGGGCTGAGCGCCGAGCGCAACGTGTTCCGCTACCTGCCGTACCCGGTCACGGTCCGGCACGAGTCCGGTGCGCCGGTCGCCGACCTGCTGCGGGTCGTCGCGGCCGGGGTGCTGGCGGGCACCCGGGTGACGGTGTCGGCGACCGGCGAGCTGCCCGCCGCGGTGACGTCGGCGGTGACGGCGCTGGGCGTCTCCGTCACGGTGGAGGCGGACGCGGACTGGCGGCGCCGGGCGGCGACGCTGACCGGACGGGTCCGGCTGGTCGGCGGCGACCCCGCGGCGCTCTACGAGGCGACCGGCGGCCGTCCCGACCTCGCCGTCTACGCCCAGCCGGTGACCGAGGCCGGCCGGGTCGAGCTGCTGCCGTTCCTGCACGAGCAGGCCGTGAGCATCACCGCGCACCGGTTCGGCTCGCCCGACCCGCTCGCCGCATCAGTGCTCGTCTCGGCGGCGTCCTGACGCCCTTTTGCAATGAGCACCGATACGCACCGGTGCGTATCGGTGCTCATTGCAAAGGGGCCTGGCGGGCCTGGCGTCCTCCGCCCCGGCCGGGCGTGACGCAGGCAGCTACGCTCGCGGGATGAGCTCGCGCAACGCCGACGTCCGGGCCGCCCTCGAGTTCCACGCGGCGACGCGGTACTGGCGCGGCGGCGACGGCATCGTCATGGGCACGCCGCCCGACCTCGAGAACGGCATCTGGGAGGAGGACCGTTCGCTCGAGCCGTACCCGTTCAAGGTGTACGAGACGCTCGAGCCGATCGCGATCCCCCGCGAGTTCCCGCCGTCGGCGGTGCCCGCGCTGGCCGCGGTCTCGGCCTCCGGCCGGGACGGAACCGGGGCGCCGGACCTGGCGTTCCTGGCGCGGATCGGGCGGCTCAGCAACGGGCTGCTGGACCGCACCGTCACCGTCCGCGGCACGACCATCACCTACCGGACGGCGGGCGGCACCGGCGCGCGGTACCACCTGGAGCTGTACTTCGTCTGCGCCGACCTGCCCGGACTCGGCGCGGGCGTGTACCACTACGCGGCGCACGACCACAGCCTGCGCCGGGTGCGCTCCGGCGACGACCGTTCCGCGCTGGGCATGGACAGTCCGGTGGTCCTGGCGGTGACCAGCACGTTCTGGCGCAACGCGTGGCGGTACAAGGCGCGCGCGTACCGGCACGCGTTCTGGGACGCGGGCACGTCGCTGTCGCAGGCCCTGGCGGTCGCGGCGTCGGCCGGGGTCCCGGCCGAGCTGGTGCTGGGCTTCGCCGACGACGAGGTGAACGCCGTCCTCGGCATCGACGGCGTGCGCGAGGCGACCGTCGCGCTGTGCGCGCTCGGCCAGGGCGGGGCGCCCGCGCCGGACGTGGCCGCGCTGCCGCCGCTGGACCTGCCGGTGCGGCCGGTGTCGCCGCGCGAGGTGACGTTCCCCGCGATCCCGGCCATGCACCTGGCGTCGTCGCTGGACACCGCCGCCGACGTGGACGCCTGGCGGTCCCGTTCCGTCGACCCCGCCCGTCCGGCACCGTCCGGCCCGCTCACCACGCTGGACCCGCTGCCCGACGACGCGCTGCCGCCTGAGCCGGTCGAGGAGGTGATCCTGCGCCGCCGGTCGACCCGCCGTTACGACACCTCGGTGGAGCTGGGGTTCCGCGACTTCTCCACGCTGCTGGACCGCTCGTCGCGGGCCTACGCGGCCGACGTCCGGCCGCCGGTGGACTGCTACCTCATCGTCAACGCCGTCGAGGGTCTGACCCCGGGCATCTACCTGCACCACCCGGCGCGCGGCGCCGTCGAGCTGCTGCGGGCGGGCGACTTCCGCGCCGACGCCGCACGCATCGCCGTCGGGCAGGAGTACTGCGCCGACGCGCACGTCAACGCGTACTGGCTGGCCGACCTCGGGCCGCTGCTGGCGGCGTACGGCAACCGCGGCTACCGCGCCGCCCAGCTGACCAGCGCGCTGCAGGCCGGGAAGCTGCACCTCGGCACGCACGCGCTGGGCCTGGGCGCCGTCGGCTCCACGTCGGCCGACGACGAGGTGGTCGAGTTCTTCTCGCCGCACGCAGCCGGCAAGACCTACCTGTTCGTGACGGTGTTCGGCGTCAAGCGGCCGCGAACCGCTTCCCCGCGTCCGTGAGCACGTCGCGCAGGCCGCCGACGATCTCGTCGAGCACCGCGTGGTCGCTGATCAGCGGCGGCGCGATCTGCAGGACGGCGTCGCCGCGGTCGTCGGCGCGGGCGATCAGCCCGGCCTCCAGCAGCCGCCCGGGCAGGTATCCGCGCAGCAGCGCGTCGCGCTCGGCCTGGTCGAACCGGCCGTTCGCGCCGTCCTTCACCAGCTCGATCGCCCAGAAGAAGCCCGCGCCGCGGACGTCGCCGACGATCGGCAGTGCCAGCAGTTCGCCCAGGCGGTCGCGCAAGTACGGCTCCAGCGCGCGGACGTTCTCGAGGACGCCGTCGCGGGCGACGATGTCGATGGTGCGCAGCGCGACGGCGGCACTGGCCGGGTGGCCGCCGAAGGTGATGCCGTGCCGGAACACCCGGCCGTCGAGAGGCCGCACCACCCGGTCGGTGGCGAGGACGGCGCCCATCGGCAGGTAGGCGGCGGTGATGCCCTTGGCGAGGGTGACGAGGTCGGGGGTGACGCCCTCGCGCGCGCTGCCGAACCACTCGCCCAGCCGGCCGCAGCCGGTGATGACCTCGTCGGCCAGCAGCAGGATGCCGTAGCGGTCGGCGATGTCGCGCAGCCCGCGCCAGTAGCCGGGAGGCGGCGTCAGGCAGCCGCCGGCGTTCTGCACCGGTTCGGCGATGATCAGCGCCACCTCGTCCGGTCCGGCCGCGACGACGGCCGCCTCGACCTCGGCCAGCAGCCGGGCGCAGAACGCGGCCGGGTCGGCGCCGTCGGGCGCGCGGAACGCGTTGGTGTTCGACACGTGCGTGACGTCGATGGGCGGCGGGCCGAAGTCGTCCTTGAACCGGGCGACGCCGGTGAACGCCAGCGCGCCGAGCGTGACCCCGTGGTACGCGATGTTGCGGGCGATGGCCTTGGTGCGCCGCGGCTGGCCGATGGCGAGGTAGTGCTCGCGGACCAGCTTCCACGCCGCCTCGACCGCCTCGGAGCCGCCGTTGGTGAAGAACGCGCGGGTCAGCCCGGGCGGTGCCAGGCCGGTGAGCCGCTCGGCCAGCTCGATGGCCGGCGGATGCGCCGTCGCCCAGTTCGTGTTGAACGGCAGCCGGGTCAGCTGCTCGGTGACCGCGGCGCCCAGCTCCGCGCCGTACGAGTAGCCGAGCTGCGCGCAGAACAGGCTGGACAGCGCGTCGACGTAACGGCGGCCGCGGGTGTCGAAGACGTACGGCCCCTCACCCCGTTCGAGCACCAGGAGGTCGTCGAGCCGCTGCTTGGAGAAGTGCAGCAGCAGGTGGTCGGCAGCCGCGCGCTGCAGTTCGTCGGGTGTCATGTGGCCTCACCGCCTCTGTGCACAGTCTGGCGCACGCGGGTGACGAGCACGGTGGAGGCTGCGACACTGACCAGTGCGACGGCGAACAGCGCCCGGTAGCCGTCGAAGAGGTGGATGACCGCGGCGGCCATCGGCGGCGCGATGGTCTGCGGCACGTTGACGGCGACGTTGAACAGCCCGAGATCCTTGCCGGCGGCCCCCTCACGATCCGGCAGCACGTCGATCGCCAGCGCGTTGCCGCAGGCCAGGTACAGCCCGCCGGCCAGGCCCTGAACCGCCGCGAAGACCACGACGGCCGCCGTCGTCGGTGAGGCCAGCGGCGCCGTCAACGCCAGCCCGAGGATCCCGGCCGCCGCCACCAGGAACACCGTGCGCCGGCCGGTGCGGTCGCTCCACCAGCCGCCCACGACGATGCCGAGCACCGTCGTCGCGAAGCCGAGCACCGTCAGCAGCCCGATCAGCCGGTTGGCGTCGCCGCGGCCGAGCCCCACATAGTCCGTCAGGATGTACAGCTGGTAGGTCAGGATCAGCTGGTAGCCGAGCACGAACAGCAGCCGCGACCCGAACACCCACAGGAAGTCGGCGTGCTCGGCGGGGCGCCGCCAGAACCCGCGCAGCAGCTCGGTTCGCTGGCCGCCCTGGGGTCGTTCCGGTGCCGGCCGGTCGAGCAGCACGAACACCGCGGCCGCGGCGACCACCGCGAGGCCCAGCACGGTGTAGGCGACCGGCCGGTGGTCGACCGCCAGCGGGCCCGCGAACGCCGTCCCCGCCGCCGCCCCGGCCATGCCGCCGCCCGCCAGCACCGCCGACGCGCGGCCGCGGCGGGCCGGCGCGACCCGGTCGGCCACCGTCGCCGCCGCCGCGACGTCGGTGCCGTTGAGCGCGAACTGGATGACCACCCAGAACACGCAGATCCACGCGACCGAGCCGAGCCCGCCCAGCCCCAGCAGGAACCCCGCCGCCACGACGGCGCCACCGAGCAGCCACGGCGCACGCCGGCCGCGCCGGCCCAGGCGGCCGCCGGTGCGGTCGCTGAGCGCGCCGACCAGCGGCTGGGCCAGGATGGTGAACCCGAACGACACCGACGTGACGATGGCCAGGTTGGTCACCTTGCGGTCCGGATCGATCGCCTCGACGTGGTTCGGCAGCAGCACCGCCAGCAGCGCGGCGTAGTTGGCGACGACGGCGAACATGACCAGCGCCAGCGACGGCAGCAGCGCCCGGGTGGCGGCCGGCGTGGCAGCCTGCGGTCTGGCGAGGGCGTCGGGCGCCACCACGTCGGCTCGTCTCGTCGGGGGTGCGGGGTCCGGACGATCATGGACGCGGCGGCACAGGCCCGCAACCCGAACCGGCGGCGGCCGGGGCGGCCGGGGGTGGCCGGGGTGGCCGGGGTGCCGCCTGGTTCGGGGTCGCCCGGCTCTGGGCGGCCGGTGTCCTCCGGACTCGGTCGGCCGGAGTCGTGCGGCGTCCGCTGGCCGGCGCCGAATCGCGCGGCCTGCTACGTAGACCCCGCCCGGCCGGGAGGGCCATCCCACCCTACGGGCGGGCACCGACAGTCACGCCAAACCGCGACACGGCCACCTCCCGACGATGACGGACGCTGCCGCGGGCTGACACCGCCTCGCGGAACCCGCACCAGCACCCAGGGCCAGCTGATACCCGCCACGTGGCATGACGACGTGGACGTCATGGTGGTGACGACGTAACCCGAGTCGCCAACGCCACAGCCGGTCCCCTCGCCGGCGACGCCACTGTGCCGAGGCGATCGTGATCCGGCCTGCGGACGTGACGGCAGGCCAGGACGTTGACGCCCGGGACATCGCCTGACGCCCAGGAAACCGGCGCTCGAGACCGCGAAACGGGCCCTGTCCGCCGGTTCCCGGGGGGTGCGCCGTTCTCCCGGGCCCCGGCGAACGGTCGGTGGGCCCGCAAGCGCGCGCACCGGAGTCGCGAGGCACCTGAACTCGTCGCGCTGTCAGCGGTCATGGGGAACTGCCGGGCAACAGCCACGGCTGTGCCCGCACACGCCGACCGTTCGATCACCGCCACCGGACAGCCCGATCCTGCCGTTGCGCCGCCAACGCCCGCCGCCCACATCACCACCGAAGACCATCCAAGAAACAGGTCGTCCTGGCGACCCGTTTCTTGGATGGTCGAACGCCGGCACCGGCACGCTGGCAGGCGTCAGTCGCCGGGGAGGAGGCCGAGGCGCCGGGCTCGCAGGAGCGCAGCGTCCCGCGCGGTCGTACCGAGGACCGCGTACAGCGACCGCAACTCGTCCTCCACCAGGCTGGGCGCCATGACCAGCGCGTACGAGATGGCCGCCGCGTCCTCGTGCCGGGTGAGCGCACGCAGCACCGCGTGCTGCCGCTCGGTCAGGGTCACCAGCTCCGCCCGCGCCGGGTACGCCGGCCGCGTCGACAGCACGGCCGGGTCGAGCGCGATCCCGGACCGCTTCGCCAGCACGTCGCGCAGCCCGTCGGGCAGCAGGGTGAACGAGCGCAGCGCGCCGGTCCGGGCGGCGAGCGCGGCGGCCCGGCCGAAGGAGTGGTCCGCGGTCCCCGGCGACCCGAGCGCCTCTGCCGCGGCGGCCTCGATCAGCAGCAGCTCGATCCGGTCCCGCGGCGTCGTCTCCGGCGCCCACGCCGCTGCGCCGGCGGTGTGCCCGGCCCGGGCCGGCTCGCCGCGCAGCAGGTGGAACCGGGCCAGCGGCACCGCGGTCCAGTCGGCGTCCGGCCCGGCCGCGCGCAGCAGCGTGTCGACGCGGTTCAGCTCGCCCAGGGCGAGCAGCAGCTCGGCCCGGCAGCGGTCGACGATGCGGGCGGCGAGACCGCCTGGGGGCGCCGGGCTGGCGGCAGCGGAGCGCTCGGCGTCGGCGAGGGCCAGCAGCGGGTCACCGAAGCTGAGCGCGTACTGGGTCCGCGCGGCGACGGCGAACGGCCACAGCTCGGCCTGCCCGGTGTCGTCCTCGGCCCGTTCCAGGTGGGCGCGGGCGGCATCGCGGTCCAGCCGGTCCGCGGCGACGAACGCGGCGGCCAGGTGGGCGGGCAGCCGGACGAGGTACTCGAGCCACCGGGCCGGCGCGGCGTGCCGCTCGTGGACGTCCAGCCAGTACCGGGCGTCGACGGTGGCGCCGGTGGCCGCGTGCAGCAGCGCGAGGTCGGCGGCGATGTGTGCGGTGACGGGGTGCGCGGCGACGTCGTGGGCGGCGGCGTAGGCCTGCGTCCCGGCGGCGACGGCGCGCGGGCCGTTCCCGCCGAGCAGCAGCGCCTGGGCGGACTGGTGCAGTGCCCACGCCCGGTGCATCGGCCAGACGTCGCCGTCGCGGCCGGTCAGCTCGCGCTCCAGCCGGGCGGCGCCGGCGGCGGCCCGCTCGTAGCGTCCGTCCAGGCGGTCGGCGACGATCCCGATCGACAGCAGCTGCAGCTGCCGGTCGCTGGGCCGCCCGGGTGTCATCTCCTCCGCCCGCAGCAGTTGCTCGCCGCCCGCCCGGAACGCGCTGGCCAGCGCCTGCAGCGTCCGCACGCCCGGCGGATGCGACGTCAGGATGCGGGCGGCCGCGGCCGGCAGCCGCAGGTCGGCGACCTCGTGCGGCACCCGCGCGGGCAGCTCGCCGAACGCGGCGACGAGATCGTCGGACCGCTCGGTGAGCAGCGTCAGCCCGGCCGAGTTCCACACCCGCGCCAGCAACGGCCAGTCGGCGGCGGAGCGGGCATGCCGGGCGGCCGGGCCCGGCGCTCCGGCGTCGAGCAGCGCACGGGCGTACCGACGGTGCCAGGCGGCCGGCTGCTCCGGCTCGGCGGCGGCCAGCTCGGCCACCAGCGCGTCGCGCAGCACCGGCGGCAGCGACCACGCTGACCCGTCACCGCCGCCGTCACGACCACCCGCGACGCCGACGCCGGCCTCAGGCGTCGCGCCGGACGCAGGGTCCACCCCTCCCGGCCGGGTGGGCCTCGAACCTACGCCACGCCACCGACAACCCGCCGCGAGCGCCCGCAACTCCTCCGCCAGGTCGTCCCCGACGCCGGCGACGCGCAGGTGGACGGGGGTGATCGGGTCGGCGAGCGCCAGCCGCAACGCCGCGCCGCGGACCGCGGCGGGCAGCCCGTCCAGCACGACCGCCCGCACGTAGTCGGCCGCCGCGCGCCGCCCGTCCTC
The DNA here is from genome assembly GCF_900106035.1 of Jiangella alba. Classification (GTDB taxonomy): domain Bacteria; phylum Actinomycetota; class Actinomycetes; order Jiangellales; family Jiangellaceae; genus Jiangella; species Jiangella alba. The sequence continues at coordinate 2,646,509 of NZ_FNUC01000004.1, read as the reverse complement.
GGCCGTCGGCGCGTCGATCATCAGGCGCGCCGGGAGCAGCCAGCCGCGGGTGTGCTCGTGGACGGCGGCCGTCCCGCGCTCGCCCCACGCCGCCGCGCACTCGTCCGGCGTGGCCAGCAGCTGCGCGCCCGTCAGCTGCGTGACCTCCAGCCCGGCCCGCTGCGCGGCGGTGACCAGGGGCAGCGGCCGGCGGCCGCACACCACCAGCCGCACGTGCGGCGCCCGGGCCAGGGCGGCGGCGACGGCGTCCGGCTCGGGCAGGTCGTCGCCGCGGTCGACCACGATGACGGACTCGCCCGCGGCAGCGATGGCGCCCGGCAGGCCCACGGCGTCGTCGATCCAGGTCACCGAGGTGCCGGCCGCCTCGAGCCGTCGCGTCCACTCCGCCACCAGCGCGGTCTTGCCGGTCCCGGGCAGCCCGACGATCGCCCGGAGCGCGGCCGGGCGGTCCAGGCGATCGAGCAGCCGGTCCCGCGGCACCCGGCCGTCCGTGCGTCGTTCCACCCGTCCCCCGCGCTCGCTGTTCCCGTGCGGGACCAGCGCACCAGAGGACGCGGGGTGGCCCCGGCCGGGTCTCGCGGATATCCCCCCGGTTCTTACCCCCGCCCCGGACCGATCAGAGCAGGCCGCGACGGCGCGCCTCGGCCACCGCGTCGTCGCGGCCGGACACGCCGAGCTTGCGGTAGACGGCGCGGCACTGGCTCTTGACGGTGCCCGCGGCGACGCCGAGGCGGCCGGCGATGACGGGCAGCGTGTCGGACGTCGCCAGCTCGGCCAGCACGGCCGACTCGCGCCGCGTCAGCGACACCAGCGCGTCGGGCTCGGGGAACAGCGCCGGGAACCGGCCGATGTCGGCACGCAGCGCCGGGTGCTCCGCCGCCAGGGTGCGCAGGTCCGAACGCGGCATCGCGGCGAACGGGCTGCGCAGGCCGGTGTCGCCGGACAGCGCGACGGCGTCGGCGAAGGCCCGTGCGGCGGCGGCCGGGTCGCCCGAGCGCAGCCGCGCGGACGCGGCGATCAGGGACAGGTGCAGGCGGTCGCGCGGGGTGCCGCGGTGCTCGTGCTCAGGCGCGACGGTGATGGCCAGCGCGCGGGCATGGTCGCCGTCCAGCAGCAGGCCGCGCGCCTTGGCAACGGCCAGCCGCGGGTACGGCCGGATGCGCCGCGACGGGATCAGCCGCCGCGCCTCGGCCGGCCGGCCCGCGGCCAGCAGCAGCTCGGCCCGCTGCGCCGTCAGCATGGCCCGCATCGCCGCGCCAAGCGGCTTGCGGCTCTTCTCGTCCAGCCCCGACTCCAGCAGCCGCAGCGCCTCGGCCGGCCCGTCGGCGTGCCAGCGCTGCAGCGTCCGGGCGTGCAGTACCAGCGGCCACCACTCCATCGTCGGCCAGTGCGGCAGCACCTGCGCGAGCGCGTCGGCGGCCGCGTCCGGACGGTGGTCCTCCAGGTGCACGTACGCGGCGCCGACGTGCTTGGGGATGGCGTAGAAGCCGGCGTTGAAGAACCGCGGCAGACCCGGCTCGACCAGTTCGGCCAGCGCCGCGCGGGCCAGCGTGACGCGCCCGGCGGAGGCGTGCGCGAGCACGGTCAGCGACTCCGGGTGCAGCGCGCCGCTGCCGCGGACGGTCCCGGCCGGCCGGTCGGCCAGCGCGCGGACGGCGTCGTCGACGCGGTCCAGCAGCAGGTGCGTCGACGCGGTCTGGGTGACGATGAGCGGACGCAGGTGGTCCAGCTCGCCGGTGGGGTCGGCGGCCCGCGGCAGCATGCCGTGCAGGCGGCGCAGCGCCGGCTGCACCAGCTCGTCGCGGCCGGCGAAGCGCAGCCCGAGCGTGAGCATGCCCTGGATCCACACGTGGTCGACGCTGACGCGGCCGTGCCTGGACAGCCGCTGCCACTCCGCCGTCGCGACCCCGGCGGTGAGCATCCGCACCGCCTTCGCGACGTCGCCGACCGCGTAGTGCGCCACGCCGACGAACAGCGCCAGCAGCGGCTGCGCCCGGAGCACCGGCCGGGGCACGTCGGCCCGGCGCACCCAGTGCTTGTCCAGGCCGCCGGCCACCTCGCGGAACGCCTGCCCGAGGTGGGTGCGGGCGCGCTGCCACTCCTGCGCGATGACGGCGGACTCGAACGCGGCCGCGCGCTCGCCGCGGTCCTCGTACCAGTCGACCAGCCGGCGGTGCACGTCCCGCAGGCGGTCGTCGTCGAGCCGGCGGCGCAGGGCGTCACGGACCAGCGGCTGCAGCCGGAACCGCGGCTCGCCCAGGCCGTCCTCCCAGCCGCCCAGCCCGCGGTCCTCGACGGCGGCCAGGATCGGGTGGCCGTCGAGGTCGACGCCGAGCAGCTCTGCCTGCCGCACCCCGACGCCGTCGACCACGGACAGCAGCACGAGGTCGTCGAAGCCGGGCAGCTGCTCGAGGTCGCCGACGAGCATCCGCTGCAGCCGCGACAGCTGGTCGTTCTCGCCGGCCGCCGGCCACGGGTGCTCGCGCTGCGGCCGGAGCCCGGCGCGGACGGCGAGCGGCCAGCCGTCGCTCGTCTCGTGCAGCGCCGCGACCTGTTCGGTGGTCAACGGGCTGCGCAGCTCCGACGCCAGCCGGGCGGACTCGTCGGCGGTGAACGCGAGGGTGCGCGGCCCGACGGTGACGGCGTCGAGGCTCAGCTGCGTCGCGGGATCGGTGAGCTCGCCGTCGCGCCGCGTGCCGACCGCGAGCTCGAGCCGGGCGGTGTGCCGGACCAGCCGCAGCAGGTCCTGCTCCACCCGGGGGTCGACCCGCTCGGCGGCGTCGACGACCAGCGTGAGCGGCCGGTCCGCGGCGTCGAGCAACGGCGGCAGCAGCGTCGGCAGGTGCCCGACGGCGTCGGCGCCGACCTCCACGCCGGCCAGCCCCGGGTGCACCGTCGCCAGCAGCGCGACCACCCGCGACCAGAACCCGAGCCGCGTCGCGCACTCGTCGTCGGCGGTGACCCAGACCGTCGCGGACCCGTCCGGGCGCCCGCGCGCCCACTCCGCCAGCAGCGCCGTCTTCCCGTAGCCGGCGGGCGCCCGGACCACCCGCAGCGGCAGCTCGCCGTCGCCGAGCGCGGCCAGCAGGCGCGGCCGGCTCAGGTGGTCGCGCGACAGCCGCGGCACGCCCACGGTGGTGCCCGGACTCACGCCGGGACCTGCTGGAACGTCCGCCGGTAGCGCAGCGGGCTGGTGCCGAGCAGGCGGGCGAAGTGCTGGCGCAGCGACGCCGACGTGTGGAAGCCGGCCTGCCGGGCCACCTCCTCGACCGGGAGCGACGTGGTCTCCAGCAGCTCGCGGGCGTGGTCGACGCGCTGGCGGATCAGCCACTGCAGCGGCGTGGTGCCGCACTCGGCGCGGAACCGGCGGACGAGCGTGCGGGTGCTCATGGCGGCGTGCCGGGCGATGTCGGCGAGCTGGTGGTCGTCGGCGAGGCTGGCGCGCAGCCAGGCCAGCGTGGGCGCCAGCGCCGACCCGCCGGGATCGCCGCCCGCGGCCGGGAGGTACTGCGCCTGGCCGCCCTCGCGGTGCGGCGGCATGACGATGCGCCGGGCGACGTAGCCGGCGGCGGCCGCGCCGTGGTCGCGGCGGACGAGGTGCAGGCACAGGTCCAGCCCGGCGGCGACGCCCGCCGCGGTGAGCACGTCGCCGTCGTCGACGAACAGCACCGACGGGTCGACGCGCACCGACGGGTGCCGCGCCGCGAGCTCGTCGGCGTGCGCCCAGTGCGTCGTGGCGCGGCGGCCGTCCAGCAGTCCTGCCGCTGCGAGCAGGGAGGCGCCGGTGCAGATGGAGGCGATGCGGGCGCCGCGGGCGTGCGCGGCGCGCAGGGCGGCGATGACGTCCGGCGACGGGCCCGCGGCCGACTCCGTCGCCGGCACGATGACGGTGCCGGCGGTCTCGAGGACGGCGAGCGGCTCCAGCCCGGCGACGGAGAACGCGGCCCCGCCCGACGCCGTCGCGGCCAGCGTCGGCTGCGGCGCGCCGATGCGGACGTCGTACAGCCGCCCGTCGCCGGTCAGCCGCTCGGTGCGGTGCCCGGCGGCCCGCGCCGTCGCGAACACCTGGAACGGGATGGCCAGCTCGAGCGCGACCACGCCCGGCAGGGCGAGCACCACGACCTTGTGCATGGCGTGAATCTATCGAAGGGTGGCATTCCTGCCGTGGCGGCGCCGCCGCGCCGTCGCGAAGACTGGCCCGATGCGGGCAGAGGTGTTGATGTACGACGGCATCGCCGAGATGGACGCGCTGCTGACGTTCGACGTGCTGGCGCGCGCCCGGCTGATGGGCGTGGACGTGTCACCGGTGCTGGTGACGCCGGACGGGAGCCCGGAGGTGACCGGCTGTTACGGGACGCGGTTCGGCGGACTGGTCCGCTGGGATCCGTCCCGCGCCGACGCGCTGCTCGTCGCCGGCGGGTGGGACGTCGACGTGATCGAGGCCAGTTCGCTGCCGGCGCGACTGCGCGCGTACAAGGAGCAGGCGGGGCCGCGGCTGCTGCTGGGCGGCATCGATTCGGGTGCGGTGCTGTTCGGCGCGGCCGGCCTCATCGACGGCCGCCCCGCGACGACCTACCGCTTCGACATGGAGTACCTCGCGAAGTGGGCCGACGTGATCGACGCCCGCATCGTCGACGACGGCGACCTCGTGACGTCGGGCAGCGGCTGGCTGGCGGGGCTGGACCTCGCGCTCTACCTGGTGGCCGAGCGGCTGGGTGCGCCGCACGTGGCGGTGGAGATCGAGGGCCGCATCGGCCACGACCGCCGCGGCACCGTCTGGCGCCGCTGAGCGTGCTGCGGGGCTGTACCGTCTGTCCATGTCCGTTCTGTCCGGCCTCATCGAGGCCCTCGTGTCCGGCCGCGTCGAGATCGTCGACCTCACCGCGCCGCTGTCCGATCAGACGCCGATCCTGGAGCTGCCGCCGGAGTTCGGCCAGACCGCCCGGTTCGAGCTCGAGGAGATCAGCAGGTACGACGACCGCGGGCCGGCCTGGTACTGGAACAACTTCCGCACCGGCGAGCACACGGGCACCCATTTCGACGCGCCCGCCCACTGGGTCACGGGCAAGGACGGGGCCGCCATCGACGCCGTGCCGCTGACGTCGTTCGTCGCGCCGGCCGTGGTGCTCGACGTGACGGCGCAGGTCGCCGCCGACCCCGACTTCCTCATCGAGATCGACCACCTGCGGGCGTTCGAGGCCGAGCACGGCGCGCTGCCCGACGGCGGCTGGCTGCTGTGCCGCACGGGCTGGTCGGCCCGCACCACGCAGGCGGAGATGATCAACAACACCGCCACCGGCCCGAGCAGCCCCGGCATGTCGGCCGACTGTGCCCGCTGGGTGGCCGAGGAGTCGCCGTTGCAGGGCATCGGCGTCGAGACGGTGGGCACCGACGCCGGCGCCGCCCACTCGTTCGACCCCGCCTTCCCGTGCCACTCCTACCTGCTGGGCAACGGCAAGTACGGCCTGGCCCAGCTGCAGAACCTCGACCGCCTGCCGCCGACGGGGGCGGTGGTCGTCGCGGCGCCGCTGCGCATCGTCGGCGGCTCCGGATCGCCGGCCCGCGTGCTGGCGCTCACCGAACGCTGACGCCGTGCTCGTCTCCGAGGCGGTCGGACGCGCCCTGACCGGCGCCGGCATCGACCACGTCTTCGGCGTCGTCGGGTCCGGGAACTTCCACGTGACCGTCGCGATGTCGGCGGCCGGCGCCCGGTTCGTCGCGGCCCGGCACGAGGGCGGCGCCGCCACCATGGCCGACGCCTACGCGCGCACGTCGGGCGGGCCGGCCGCGCTCACCGTCCATCAGGGCTGCGGCCTGACGAACGCGATGACGGGCATCACCGAGGCCGCGAAGTCGCGCACGCCGCTGGTCGTCGTCGCCGCCGAGGTGACCCAGCCGCGGTCGAACTTCTACGTCGACCAGGACGCCCTCGCCCGCGCGGTGGGCGCGGTGCCGCTGCGCATCACGTCCGCACAGACCGCCGCGCAGGAGGCCGTCGAGGCGGTGCACACGGCCGTGCACGAGCGCCGCACCGTCGTGCTCAACCTGCCGCTGGAGCTGCAGGCGCTCGACGCGCCCGACACCGAGCCGCCGCCGCTGCCGTCCGCGCCCGAACCGCCGCTCCCGTCCACTGCCGACGTCGCCCGGCTGTCGGCGGCGCTCGAGGACGCCCGGCGGCCGGTGTTCGTGGCCGGGCGGGGCGGCCGGTCCGCGGCGGCGCGGACGGCGCTGCTGGCGCTGGCCGAGCAGCACGGCGCGCTGCTGGCGACGTCCGCCGTCGCGAAGGGGCTGTTCCACGACGAGCCGTGGTCGCTCGACGTCTCCGGCGGGTTCTCGTCGCCGCTCGCCGCCGAGCTGATCGCCGGCGCCGACCTCGTCGTCGGGTGGGGCTGCGCGCTGAACATGTGGACGATGCGGCACGGCCGGCTCATCGCGCCCGGCACGACGGTCGTGCAGGTCGACGACACCCCGGAGGCCCTCGGCGCGCACCGTGCGCTCGACTTCGGCGTGCTCGGCGACGTCGGCGCGACGGCGCGGGCGCTGCTGGCCGCACCGGCCGGAGCCGCCCGCGGGTACCGGACGCCGGAGGTCGCTCAGCGGCTGGCCACGCAGCTGCGCTGGCGCGACGTCCCGTACGACGACCTCACCGGCGCCGGCCGCATCGACCCGCGCACCCTGACCATCGCGCTGGACGACCTGCTGCCCGCCGAGCGCGTCGTCGGCGTCGACTCGGGCAACTTCATGGGCTACCCGAGCATGTTCCTCTCCGTCCCCGACGAGCGCGGGTTCTGCTTCACCCAGGCCTTCCAGTCCATCGGCCTGGGCCTGTCGACCGCCATCGGCGCCGCGCTGGCCCAGCCGGACCGGCTCCCGGTGGCCGCCCTGGGCGACGGCGGCGCGCTGATGATGGCGGCCGAGCTCGACACCGTGCGCCGCCTGCGGCTGCCGATGGTCGTCGTGGTCTACAACGACGACGCCTACGGCGCCGAGGTCCACCATTTCGCGCCCACGGGACGCGACCTCAGCTCGGTGACCTTCCCCGAGACCGACATCGCGGCCATCGCCCGCGGCTACGGGTTCACCGCGACGACCGTCCGCGGGCCGGACGACCTGGCCGAGGTACGGCGGTGGCTCGACGGACCCCGCGACACCGCCCTGCTCATCGACGCCAAGGTCGTGACCAGCGAGCCGTCGTGGTGGCTGGAGGAGGCCTTCCGCGGCCACTGACCCGGTGGCGTCACGGCACGAGGACGATCTTCCCCCGGGTCCGACCGGCCTCGCTGCGGCGGTGGACGGCCGCCAGCTCCCGCTGGTGGACGACTTCGGCGACGTCCACGGCGAGCCGGCCGGCGTCGACGAGCCCGACGATCGTCGCCAGCTGCTCGCGGTCGTTCCGGGTGACGAAGTGCACGGCGTCCGCGATGGGCAGCGGGGTGGCGGTCGAGACCGCGACGCCGCCCGCTCGCAACCGGGTGGCCAGCGACGCCGCCGCGTCGGGCGGGACCGCCACGAGGTTGATCACGACGTCCAGGGCGTCCGGAACGGCCCGCGACGTGTAGTCGACGATCTCGTCCGCGCCCGCCGCTCGGACGGCGTGGGCGCTGCGGGCGCTGGCAGTCGCGATGACGTGCGCGCCGGCCGACTTCGCCAGCTGGACGGCGAACCCACCGACCCCGCCGCCCGCCCCGTTGACCAGGACCCGCTGCCCCGGGCGCACGTTCGCGTGGTCGAACACGGCCTGCCAGGCCGTCAGCGCGGCGACGGGGATCGCGGCCGCGTGGGTGAGCGGGACGGTCCGTGGCGCCGCGACGATCGCGGCGGCCGGTGCTGCCGCGTACTGAGCGGCCGCTCCCCCTGCGTCGATGCGGGCGATCACCCGGTCCCCGGGCGACCAGCCGCCGACGTCGCCGCGGACGATCGTGCCCGCGACGTCCCAGCCGAACGTGTAGGGCAGGGTCAACGGGAACACGTCGCGCACGCGACCGGATCTGATGGCGGTCTCGGTCGGGTTGAACGCGCTCGCGGCGACCTCGACGAGCACCTCGTCGCGGCCGGGATCCGGCACCGGCACGGTCTCGTAGCGGATGGCGCCGGGATCGCCGTAGTGGTGGATGCGCGCGGCACGCATCGTGGCCGGGACGGTGGACACCATGGTCGACTCCAGTCGGACGGGTTCGCGATGGTGTCGAGGCTAGACGCGGCGAATGAGACTCTCCATGCGTCCAGCTCGCCATTTTCTGCGCGTGCGTCTCAGCTACAGTGCAGCGGTGGATGTCCTGGGTGACGTGATCATGAGCGCCCGCGTCGGCCGGCCCCGGTCGGCGCGCGTCAGCTGGCACGCCCCGTGGGGCCAGCGCTTCCCGTCGGTGCCCGGGTCCGCGGCGTTCCAGGTGCTCCTGCGCGGCTCGAGCTGGCTGATCCGTCCCGAGGCGGAACCCGTCCTCCTCGGCGCCGGCGATGTGGTCTTCTCCCCGAACGGCCAGGGCTACGGCATGGCGAGCGATCCGTCGACGCCGCTGGCCGAGCCGCGGTTCGACCCGCAGGGCGTCACCGAACTCGTCCGCACCGACTCCGTCGGCGACCGAGGGCCCGTCACTGTCACCTTGTACGGCGGCTACCACCTCGACCCGGTGCGCACCCACCCGATGCTCCGCGACCTGCCGGACGTCATCGTCCTACCGTCCCGGACCGGGCAGCACCCCGAGCTGCGGGCGGCGATCGACCTGCTCGGAGCCGAGATCGACGACCCCAGGCCGGGGTCGGTCGCCGTGGTTCCCGGACTGCTCGACGTCCTGCTGGTGTACGTGCTCCGTGCCTGGCTCGCGCAGGCTCCCACCCACACCTCCGGCTGGGCGGCGGCCCTGACCGACCCGGGCATCAGCGAAGCGCTGCGGGCGCTGCACGAGGAGCCCGGCCGCCCGTGGACCGTGCGAGAGCTCGCCGGCCGCGCCCGCATGTCGCGCGCGACGTTCGCCCGCCGGTTCACCGCGCTGATCGGGCAGCCGCCGCTGCGCTACCTCACCTGGTGGCGCCTGACGTCCGCCGCGCACCTGCTCCGCGACACCGACGAGTCGTTGGAGCGCATCGCGAACCGGGTGGGGTACTCCTCGGAGTTCGCCTTCGCCACCGCGTTCAAACGCCAGCACGAGGTGGCGCCAGGCCGCTACCGCCGCCGAAGCCGGACCTCCCACCACGGTGCCGACGCACCGGGCCACACATGACAAACGGCCCGGACCTGTGGTCCGGGCCGATCATCCTTCATGTGGTAGCGGGGGCAGGATTTGAACCTGCGGCCTCTGGGTTATGAGCCCAGCGAGCTACCGAGCTGCTCCACCCCGCGTCGCTGAAAGGAAGTCTACGCGATCGGGTGCGGTGCGCCAAATCGCGAGGACGGCCGCGTCGGGCGTCAGTGGCCGGCGCGAGAATGTGCGTCATGACGGACTTCCAGGTGCGCCCGGCCCGCCCCGACGACCACCCCGCCGTCGCCGCCCTCACGGTGGCGGCCTACGACGCCGACGGGTTCCTGGACGGCGACGAGCAGTACGCCGACGAGCTGTCCGACATCGAGCACCGGTCGGGCCAGGCCACGCTGCTGGTGGCGGCCGACCACGACGGCACGGTGCTGGGTGCGGTCACGTTCTGCCGTCCGCCCAGCCCGTACGTCGAGGTGGCGCGGCCGGGCGAGGCGGAGTTCCGCATGCTCGCCGTCGACCCCGCGGCGCGCGGCCGCGGCGTCGGGGCGGCGCTGGTGCAGTGCTGCCTCGACCTCGCCCGCGAGCACGGCGACCACACGCTGGTGCTGTCGTCGCTGCCGACCATGGTCACCGCGCACCGGCTGTACCAGCGGCTCGGCTTCGTCCGCACGCCGCAGCGCGACCACGAGCCGCTGCCGGGCTTCCTGCTGATCACCTACCAGCGCGCCGTCTGAGCCCGAACGCGGACGGAGCCGCCACCCGAGGAACGGGTGACGGCTCCGGCCGGTTGGCGTTACTGCCCTGGGGTGGCCCCGGGGGTGGCGCCGCCGGCGCCCTCGCCGCCGGTGAGCGCCTCGGCCGCCGCGATGGCCGCGTCGAGCCGCTGGAGCGCCGCGCCGTACTCCGCCCAGTCGCCGGCGGCCTGCGCGTCGCGGGCCTCCTGCCACGCGACCCGGATGGCATCGAGCGCCGCCGTGAGGTCGGCCGGCTGCTCCGTGGTGGGCGGCGGCGTCGTCTCGGTGTCGGGCGGCGGGGTCTCTTCGCCACCCGGAGGCGGCGTCTCCTCCACGATGGGCGGCTCGTCGCCGGTGACGGTGCCGGAGTCGCCTTCGAAGATCTGGTCGAGCGCGCCCTGCAGGGTGTCGTCGAAGCCGATGCTGTCGCCGAACTGCACCAGGACGCGGCGCAGCAGCGGGTAGGCGGCCTCGCCGGTGGCCCGCGCGACGTAGACCGGCTGGACGTACAGCAGGCCGCCGCCGACCGGCAGCGTGAGCAGGTTGCCCAGCTGGGTCTCGGCGTCACCGGAGCGCAGCAGCGTCAACTGCTGGGCGACGTCGGCGTTGGACTCGAAGTCGTTGGCGACCTGCCCCGGACCGTCGATCTGCGTGTTGCTGGGCAGTCTCAGGATCTGCAACTGCCCGTAGTCGTCGCTGCGGGCGTCGGCGTTGACCGCCATGAACGCGGCCAGGTTCGGCCGGCCCCTCGGCGTGTAGGTGGTGGTCAGCGAGAAGATCGGCTCGTCGGCGTCGGGCAGCTGGATGGTCTGGTAGTACGGCGGCTGCTTGACGTCGACGTTCGACGACGGGTCGGCCGGCACCACCCAGCGGTCCTGGCCGCCGTAGAACGTCGAGGCCTCGGTGACGTGGTACTGCTCGAGCATGTTGCGCTGCAGCTTGAACAGGTCCTCGGGGTAGCGCAGGTGGTCGAGCAGCGGCGTCGGGATCTCCGAACGCGGCTGCACGGAGTCGGGGAACGCGTTCATCCACGCCTGCAGGACCGGGTCGTCCTCGTCCCATGCGTACAGGGTGACGGTGCCGTCGTAGGCGTCGACCGTGGCCTTCACCGAGTTGCGGACGTAGTTGATGAAGTCGTCGGGCTGCGCGGCCAGCGCCGGGCGGGCCGTGCGCGAGTCGCTGGTGGCCTCGCTCAGCGACACCCGCTGGCTGTACGGCAGCGAGTTCAGCGTCGTGTAGCCGTCGAGCACCCAGACGACGCGGCCGTCGACCACCGACGGGAACGGGTTGGCGTCGACCGTGAGCCACGGCGCGACCTTCTCGACCCGATCGCGCGGGTTGCGTTCGTACAGCAGCCGCGACTCGGAGTTGAGGCGGTCGGACAGCAGGAAGTTGGCCTCCTGGAACCGCGTGGCATAGAGCAGCTTGTTCCAGAACGAGCCGATGGGAACGCCGCCGTCGCCGGTGTAGGTGTTGCGTCGCTCGCTGCCGGTCTCGGGGTCTTCCGGGATGTCGTACTCGACCGGGTCGGTGCCCTCGGGCGCGCCGACGATGGAGTAGCTGGGCGAGTTCTCGCCGAAGTAGATGCGCGGCTCGTACTCGCCGAGCACACCCTGCGTGGGGATGTCCTCCTCGGCGAAGTTCGGCGAGCCGTCGCTCTCGCGGGTGTTGCCGTACGCGGCGACGACGCCGAAGCCGTGGGTGTAGACGGTGTGCTCGTTGATCCAGTTGCGCTGCTCGGACGGGATGCCGTCGGAGTTGACCTCGCGGACGGCGACGACCATGTCCTGCTCGGCCACCACGCCGTCGTCGCCCTCGACCGTGTAGCGGTCGACGTCGAGCGGGTCGCTGAACGTGTAGAAGCCGCGGACCTGCTGCAGCTGCTGGAAGGCCGGCGGGATGACGCTGGGGTCCATCAGCCGGATGCCGGGGATGGTGGCGGAGTCCTGCGCCAGCTGGCCCTCCTGGACCGACGTCTCGGCGCGGTACTCCTCGGTCTGGACGTCCTGGATGCCGTAGGCGTCGCGGGTCGCCTCGATGTTGCGGCTGATGTACGGCGCCTCGCGGCTGGCCTCACTCGGCCGGACCTGGAACTGCTGGACGAGGAACGGCCACAGCCCGCCGAGCAGGACCGCCGACAGCACGAGCAGGCCCAGCCCGATGCCCGGCAGCGTCCAGTTGCGCTGCCAGACGTTGACGAAGAACAGGATGGCGCAGATGGTCGCGACGAAGATCAGGATGGTCTTGGCCGGCAGCACCGCGTTGATGTCGGTGTACGAGCCGCCGGTGAAGCGGTCGTTGTCCTGCATGACCAGCGCGTACCGGTCGAGCCAGTACGCCACGGCCTTGAGCAGCACGAACAGGCCGATCAGGACCGACAGGTGGGCCGTGGTGGCGGGGCTGACCTTCTGCCCGGCGGTCTGCAGCCGGATGCCGCCGTAGACGTAGTGGGTGATGGCCGCGACGACCAGGCCCAGCACGACGACCGCGAACCCGAAGCTGACGAGGTAGCGCCACCACGGGTAGTCGAAGGCGAAGAAGCCGAGGTCGAGACCGAACTGGGCGTCCTTCTGGCCGAACTCGCCGCCGTTGCGCCACAACAGGAAGGTCTGCCACTGCCCCGCGGCGCTGGCGCCGGCCATGATCGCCAGCAGGACGGCGGCCGCCGTCAGCACCCAGGTACGGACCGGGTCGATGGCGTCGCGGTAGCGGTCGAGGCTCTGCTGCTCGACGCTCATCGGCCGGTAGCGCGGCCGGACGCGGTAGGCGACCATGCCGTTGACGACGACCGAGGCGGCCATGAGCAGGCCGAAGACCAGGAACAACCCGATCCGTGTGACCAGCTGTGTCGTGAACACCTGGGTGAAGTCGACCGACTGGTACCACAGTCTGTCGGTCCAGAACGTCACGACGAGCACGTACGCGGCGATGAGGGCGCCGAGCACGATGAGCGTGGGCAGTAGAGCGCGCGACCGTCGTTGGGGCGCGCCGCGGAACGGTCCGGCGGGTCGGGGCATGTCCTGGCTCACCCCTGCAAAACTATCTCACCGGCCTGCGCGGTTCCGACCCGCGGTCGGAACATCGCTGTCAGCGGACGGTTCGGGGCGAACCGTGACCCGTTCGACGCCGGGCCGTGACCGATGTCGCCGGCCGTCGCCGCGCGTGCGACGATGCGGGCATGAGCACCACGGACGAGCAGCCGAGCGCCCTGTACCGCGCGATCGAGGAGATCGAACAGCACGTCCGCGACGACGGCTGGGACCAGCCGGCCCGGCTGTACGCGCTGGCGCCCACGGCCGACCTCCTCTCCCGCGAGCCGGCGCTGGCCGCCAGCATCGGCATCGAGCCCGACGCGCCCGCCGACTCCCTCACGCCCATCGAGCAGGACGTCTCCGGCCGGCCGATCGAGGACCTGCTCGTCGAGATCACCTGGCCCGACACCGTCTCCGGCTGCGCGCTGGTGCTCGAGCGCATCGTCCTGCCGCCCGGCGCCGAGGACCAGATGCCCGACGACGACGGCCTGGCCGCCCGCTGGGCGCAGCAGCACCCCGACCGCTCCGACGTCCGCGTCGTCGTCGGCGTCCTCCGCGACGGCCGGCGGGCGTCGGTGCTGCGGATCCGCGGCCACGAAGCCGACGACGAACTGGTGCGCGGCGCCGAACTGTCGCCCGAGCTGGGCAACGCGCTGGCCGAGACGTTCGGCTGAGGTCGGCGGGGGTTCCTCCCGGGCCCCGCTCAACCTGGCCGGCTGGTTCGGCTCTGCCGGCGCCGTTCCGCTCGGATCGGCGCCGATCAGCCCGATTCGCGGGTTCGTCGCGCGTCGCGGCGTTCGTCGGCTGAGTACGGTCCCCGCCCGGCTGGGAGGGCACCCACCCTACGGGCGGGCGCCGACAACGTCCGCGCGCCGATGCACCGGCCGCCGGCCGACGCGCCGTCCGCCCGTCGACGCACCACCGGCCAGCCGGTCGACAGTGCCCGGACCGGGGTCGTCAGGCCGGGCAGGCGGGCAGGTCGTCGGTGTCGCCGGCGACGAAGGACTCGATGGTGCTGACGGCGTCGTCGAGGGTCTCGATGGGGACCACCTGCATGTCGCCGTTGTTGCCGCCGACCGCTTCGTCGCAGTTGCTGGCCGGGGCGAGGAACAGCGCGGCGCCGTCGTGGTTGGCGGCGGCGATCTTCTGCTGGATGCCGCCGATGGGGCCGACCTCGCCGTCGGGGCTGATCTCGCCGGTGCCGGCGACGTGCACGCCGTCGAGCAGTTCGCCCGGGGTGAGGGTGTCGTAGATGGCGACGGCGAAGATCATGCCGGCGCTGGGGCCGCCGATGCGCTCGTCGATGCCGATGGTGATGTCGACGGGCAGGTCGAACCCGAGCGTCGGGCTGAACCCGACCAGCGCGCGGCCGTCGTCCTCGGCGGCGATGGTGGTGATCGACTCGGTGAGCTGCCGGCCGTCGCGGTCGACGACGAACGAGACGGCCTCGCCGGGCTGGTGCGCGGTGACGGCGTCGACGACGTCCTCGGGGGTGGCGACGGGGGCGCCGTCGACCGAGACCACGATGTCGCCCGGCTCGAGCACGCCGTCGGCGGGGGCGTCGGCGACCACGGCGTCGACGACCACCTTCTCGGGCACGTCGTAGCCGAGCTTGCGCAACGCGGCGACCTCGGCGTTCTGCTGCGAGTTGGCGAGCATGGCGGCGTTCTGCTGCCGCGACTGCTCGGCCGTGGTGCCCTCGGGGTAGACCAGCTCACGGGGGATGACGGCGCGGTCGGGGTCGATCCACGCGCGCAACGCCGTCAGCAGGTCGAGGTCGGCGTCGGCGGACGTGACCCCGACGGTGGTGAGGTCGAGCACGCCGTCGGTGGGGAACGTCTCGGCGCCGTCGATCTGAATGACCTGCTGGCCGTTCCATTCACCCAGCGTGTCCTCGACCGGCCCCGGCGAGTACACGACGTAGGGCAGGTGCAGCATGGACGCGACCGCGACGAGCGCGACGATCAGGGCCCCGGCGACGGCGAGCGTCGCGGATCGGCGGGTCATCGGTGTGGGCGGTCCTCACGGTGAACGGGAACGGACACCGTAAGAGTACGTGGTCAGCCTGTGTGTCCGGCGTCAGCGGCGGTCGCCGCGCGGGCGAGGTCGCCGACCCGGTCCTCGAGCCAGGCGGCCATGGCGTCGCGCCGTTCCGGCGTCGTCGTCGCGGCGGCGTCGCTCACGAGGAGGCTCACCCGGACCTTCCGCTCGTCGGTCCCGGCGATCACCAACACCTCGGCGCTGTAGCCACCCTCGGCGTACGGGCCCTCGAGCGTCGTCGTCGCCCACTGGACGTGGACGGTCTCGCCGTCGGGCGTGGTCGTGGTGGTGCAGGGCTGGGTGATGCGGCCCTTCTCCTCCATCGGCTCGCAGTGGTCGGCCACGGTGAGCTCGGAGCCGATCTCCATGATCATCGCCGCTCCCACCTCGACCTGCTCGGGCAGGCCGGCGGTGACGTCGGGTCCAGCCACGGCCATGTCGGAACCGCTGGCCGTCCAGCCGGCCCCGAGGTTCTCGGCGAGCGCCCGCGCCTGGTCGCTGGCCTCCTCGTCGCCCGGCTGCTGCGGCGCCGGCGGCGGGGACACGCCCGCGGTCAGCTCGGCCCAGACCCCGTCCGTGACGACGGCGGCGAGCTGGTCCAACGAGAACGGCGGCGCCTCGCGGGTCGGCGCGGACTCCTTCTCGGTGGGCGCGTTCATCGCGTCCAGCATGACCTTCAGCCCACTGGGGAACACCGCCCGGGCGCGGGACTGCAGCCGCTCCGGCTCGCGGTCGGGCTGGGGGTAGTACGGCCCGGACTGCCGCAGCACCGTGCTGCCGTCGTCGAGGGCCTCGACCTCGCAGCTGCCCCCGTTGACGATCCTCGCGCACTCGTTCGGCTCCGCGGCCGCCGGAAGATCGACCGTCCCGCTCACCCAGCTGGCGCCGGTGCCGTCGTCCCACACGAAGTCGATCCAGACCGACGTCGGCTCGAGCGCGGACGCGTGCGCCTCGCTGATCTCGCCGGGCGGCAGCAGCGCCACGACCGCGTCGAGGACGGCCTCGGCGTCGATCTCCGCGACGGGGCCGGCCTGCGGCGGCGCCTCGGACACGCCGGAGGCGACCGGGGCGTCGGTCGTGGCGGGCTCGTCGTCGGCGCCGATGAACGGGGCCGCGACCAGGCCGCCGACGCCGGCCGTGACGACCAGGGCGGCGCCGGCCACGGCGAACCGGGACCGGCGCAGCCGCCGCCGCTCCCGCCCGCGCGCCAGTGCGCCGTCGACGAGGTCCGCGACCGGCGGGTCGACCCGGGCCGCCTCGGCCCGGAGAGCCAGCTCGAGGTCCTCTTCGATCGTCATGGTGTCGCTCCACTCCTGGTCGGGTCGTCGGCGCCGAGGACGTCGCGCAGCCGGTCGAGCGCACGGAAGCAGCGCGAGCGCACCGCGCCGGCCGACAGGCCCAGCTCGGCGGCCGTCTGCTCGACGCTGCGGTCCTCCCAGTAGCGCAGCACCAGGACCGCCCGGTCCTTCGCGTCCAGCCGGGCCAGTGCGTCGAGCAGGGTGACCCGCAGCGCGACGTCCGGCTCGCGGCCCGGCAGCTCCGGCACGACGTCGGTGGGCCGCTCGCCCGACCCACGCCGCCGCCGGTGCGTGATGAACGTGCGCACCAGCGCCGTGCGGGCGTAGGCGATCGGGTCGTCGGGCCGCCGGCGCGTCGTCCAGACGCGGTACACCTTGCCGAGGGTCTCCTGCACGAGGTCCTCGGCCAGATGCCAGTCGCCCGTCAGCAGCCAGGCGGTCCGGAACAGCCGCCCGCCGCACGCCGCCGCGAAGTCGGTGAAGCCTTCCTCGTCGCCGGCCACCGCCAGCCTCCGTTCGTCGTCCTCACCTTGAAGACGCGGTGGGGCGGCCAGCGCGTTTCAGGGCGAGCCGACCCATTCCTCGCTGCCGTCGTCGAAGCGCTGGTGCTTCCAGATCGGGACCTCGCGTTTGAGGTCGTCGATCAGCTGGCGGCAGGCGGCGAACGCCTCCTGGCGGTGGCCGGCGGCGGCCGCGACCACGACGGCGGTGTCGCCGATGTCGAGGTGGCCGACGCGGTGGACGGCGGCCAGCGCGCGCAGCGGGTGCTCGGCGGCGACCTTCTCGGCCACTGTCCGCAGCGCCTCGGCCACCGTGGGGTGCGCCTCGTAGTCGAGGCTGGTGACGCCGCGGCCGCCGTCGGCCTCGCGGACCGTGCCGACGAACACGACGGTGCCGCCGGCGCCGCGGTCGGACACCGCGGCCAGCACCTCGTCGACGGAGAGCGGGTCGGGCCGCACGTCGAGCAACCGGATGACGTCCATCTCAGCTCCGCTTCCGGCGGCGGGCCTTGCGGACCACGACCGCCGTCCCGAGGATCGCGACGGTGGCGCCGGCGGCGCCGATGGTGGCCGCCGTGGCGGCGTCGCGCTTGCCGATGCGCCGCGACGCCAGCGCGTGCCGGCCGCCGACCTCTTCCATCAGCGCCCGCAGTGCCTCGGCGTTGTCGTAGCGCGGCTCCCAGCCGGACTTCCGCAGCCGCTCGGCGGCCACCACCCACGGCCGGGTGACGTAGTGCAGCTCGCTGGCCGGCGCCGGGGTGACGCCGAGCCGGTGCAGCCGCTGGGCGGTGCCGAACGCGAACGACGCCGGCAGCTCGATGCGGCTGCGCCCGGACAGCTCCTCGACGGCCAGCTGGTCGAGGTGGCCCTCGCTGCCGACGGCGACCGGGCCGCTGACGCCGTGCAGGACGACGTGCTCGAGCGCCGACGCCAGGTCGTCGACGTGGCAGAACTGCCAGGCCGGCTCGCTGCCCCGCACGACCAGCAGCCGCGGCGCCTCGAAGTGACGGGTGAGGACGGTGTCGATGCCGGGCCCGACGACCGCGGCCGGGCGGACCACCGTCACCGACATGCCGGGATGCGACCGCGGCGCCCGCGCGCTGAGGTCCTCGATCTCGAGCAGGTCGCTGATGACCGAGCCGTCGGGCTCCGCGCGCAGCGGGGCGTCCTCGTCCAGCGGCACGTCGTTGTCGGGATGCGCGCCGTAGACCATGGCGCTGGTGAGGACCGCGACGTGCTTGACGCCGGCCGCCGCGGACGCCGTCAGGATGGTCTGGGTGCCGCGCACGTTGCGGTGCGAGCGGACGGCGGGGTCGTCGGTGATGCCGATGTCGACCGCCGCGTGCACCACCGCGTCGACCCCGGCCAGCCGGGTGACGATGGCGGGATCGGTGAGATCCATCACGCGCCACGTGACGCCGTCGACGTCGCCGCGGGAGTCGTCGAGACCCACGACCTCGGCGACGTCGTCGCTGGCGGCCAGGCGTGCGGCCAGCAGGCGGCCGACCCCGGAGGCGGCGCCGGTGACCGCGACGACCAGCCCGTCGCCGCCGTTGCGCCCAGCGCGAACCCGGCCCGACTGTCTGCGCACGAAATCCCCTTCAACGACTACCGTGGAACGCATGAGGCGCTCCCGAACGCTTCCCATCCTGCCCGAGGCGCTGCCATGAATGATGTCCCCTTCGGTTTCCGTTCCTCCGACGACCCTGACGACGACCGGCCCGAGAAGTCCGGGGCCGGCTCCGGCGGGGCCGGTGGCTCCGGCCCGGACGATCCGTTGGGCGGGCTGTTCGGCATGTTCGGTCCCGGTGGTCCGGGCGGCCCCGGCGGCAACCCCGACCTCGGCGCCATGTTCCAGCAGCTCGGCCAGATGTTCTCCTGGTCCGGCGGGCCGGTGAACTGGGACCTCGCCAACCAGGCCGCGCGCGAGGTCGTCTCGGCCGCCGGCGACCGCTCGGTCAGCGGCAGCGACCGCCGCGAGGTCGACGACGCGTTCCGGCTCGCCGACACCTGGCTCGACGGCGCCACCACGTTCCCGTCCACCGGCGGCTCGCCGCGCACCTGGAGCCGGGCCGAGTGGGTCGAGGGCACCCAGGCCGCCTGGAAGGACCTCGTCGAGCCGCTGGCCGCGCGGGTCTCCGAGGCCATGAGCAAGTCGCTGCCGCCCGAGATCGCGCAGGCCGCAGGCCCGCTCGTCGGCATGATGCAGCAGGTCGGCGTCTCCATGTGGGGCGCGCAGGTGGGCCAGAGCATCGGCAAGCTGGCCGGCGAGGTGGTCGGCTCGGCCGACATCGGCGTGCCGCTGGCCGCCGGTCATCCGGCGCTGCTGCCGGCCAACGTCCGCGCCTTCGGCGAGGGCCTCGGCGTCGACGCCCGCGACGTCCTGCTCTACCTCGCACTGCGCGAGGCCGCCTACGTCCGGCTGTACGGCCACGCGCCGTGGCTGCGCGCGCACATCGTCGCGCTGGTCGAGGAGTACGCCCGCAACGTCTCCGTCGACACCAGCGCCATCGAGGAGAAGATGCGCGAGATCGACCCGCAGCGGCCCGAGGCGCTGCAAGAGGCGCTCGAGGGCGGGCTGTTCGACGTCCCGACGACGCCCGAGCAGCAGGCCGCGCTCGACCGCCTCGAGCTGGCGCTGGCCCTCGTCGAGGGCTGGGTCGACGACGTCGTCACGCAGGCGACGGCCGACCGGCTGCCGTCCGCGGCGGCGCTGCGCGAGACCGTTCGCCGGCGTCGTGCGTCCGGCGGGCCGGCCGAGCAGACCTTCGCCACGCTGGTCGGGCTGCAGCTGCGCCCGCGCAAGCTGCGCGAGGCCGCCGCGTTCTGGGCGGCGGTCCGCGAGGCCCGCGGCGCCGACGGCCGCGACGGCGTCTGGGCGCACCCCGACCTCATGCCCTCGGCCGACGACCTCGCCGACCCCGCCGCCTTCCTCGTCGTCGACCAGTGGGACATGTCCGGGCTCGACGACACGCCCGCTCCGCCCGAGGACGAGAACGGCGGCAGCCCGTCCTGATGCCGGTCGATTCGCTGCACGCCGACGCCGTCGCCGTGCTGTCGCAGTGGGCCGCGCCGTCGCCGTCGCAGGATGAGCTGCGACGGTCGTACCTCGACCTGCTGCGGGCCGAGCCCGGCGCGATGCGGCGCTCGTGCGTGCCCGCGCACCTCACCGGCAGCGCGCTGATCCTCGACCCCGTCGCGGAACGGGTGCTGCTGCTCCTGCACGGCCGCGCCGGCCTCTGGCTCCAGGCCGGCGGGCACTGCGAGGACGGCGACGGCTCGCTCGCGGCGACGGCGCTGCGGGAGGCCGCGGAGGAGAGCGGGATCTCGGGCCTCGTTCTGGGCGGCGGCGGTGCGCCGGTCAAGCTGGACCGGCACCCGGCGCCGTGCGCTCCCGGCGTCGCGGAGTGGCATCTGGACGTGCAGTACCTCGCGGTGGCGCCCGCCGGGGCCGTGGCCACGGTCAGCGACGAGTCCCGCGACCTCGGCTGGTTCCCGTACGACGACCTCCCGGCGCCGCTCGGCGGCGGGGTCGTCGAGTTGATCGCCGCCGCTCGCGCCGCCCTCTGACGCGTGCCGGGGGTGCCTCGGGTTGCCCGGTTGCCCCCGGCTGCCGTCGGCCGTCCCGGGCCCTCCCCCGGCAGTCGTCGGCCGTCCCCAGCCGTGGACCGTTCGGCGAGCGTGACCGGGCCGCTCCCGGCTCGTCGTGGCCGCGATCGCGCGGCGACTGTCGGTGCCCGCCCATAGGGTGGGAAGCCCTCCCAGCCGGGCGGGGTCCCAGCCCACCTCGCGCACGATCACGCGCCGCCCGCGACCCGCGACCTGGGCACTCCCACGGCCCGTCACCCGCGGCCCGTCACCGCGACCCGTCACCCGCGGCCGGTCGCGCACGACCTGTCACCCGCCGCTATGCCGCCCAGCTCGCTGCGCCGACCGGCGGGCGGCCGCAGCGGGCTCGTCGTGGCGGCGATCGCGCGGCAACTGTCGGTGCCCGCCCATAGGGTGGGAAGCCCTCCCAGCCGGGCGGGGTCCCAGCCCATCTCGCGCACGATCACGCGCGGCCTGCGAGCGTGGTCAGCCGGCCGCCCGAGGTGGGTCGCTCGCGGGCGGCACGGCCGTCACGAGCGCGCCGGCGCCTGCTGACCGGCGCCGGCGCCCGCCCCCGCGCCTGAGCCCGCACCCATCGTCCGGCGGCTGGGGCGCAACGCCTCGACGGTGATCCGGCCGCGCCGCACGCCGCTGCGAGAGTCCAGCCAGGCGTCCAGGAACCGCCAGACGACGGCGGCTTCGGCGGTCTCGCCGCCGACCACCGCGGCGATGACGCTGACGTGGGCGTCGCGCAGACCGGCGGCCAGGGCGCGGTCGCGGCGGCCGCAGCGGGAGCGGACCCGGGTGATCCGCTCGCCGAGATCCACGAACAGCCGCGCCTCGGCCTCGGTCAACCGGCGCGCGCCGCCCGGCACCCAGGGGCCGTCGGCCGGAGCCGGAGACGTCGTCGACGCCACGCGCATGACGAGTTCGCGCAGCGACTCGACCGCCTCCACCAGACCCTGCCGCGAGCTGTGACGCGACTGCAGCCAGAACGCCAGTACCGCGGCCAGGAACGTCGCCGGGACGGCGAGCGCGCCGGTCAGCAACGCGTCCCACGTGATGGTGCCGGTCGGGATGCCCACGAACGCCTGCGTCGATGTCACCGCAGGACGGTACCCATGATCCGCCACGAATCCACCCGAATCGGGCAGCGAGTCAGGCGGCGTCGTCCTCGTCGCCGGACTCATCGGGCCGGTCGGCGCCGGACCCACCGACGCCCGGCCCACCGGAGCCCGGCCCGGCCTCGCCGGGCTCGTCGTCCTCCTCGGACGGGGCCGAGCCCGCCGCGTGGCTGTAGCCGTCGAGGAAGCCGCGCGCCCGCTCGGCCCGCGGGTACGCCCCGACCAGCGCCCAGAACTCCGGGCCGTGGTCGTTGACCAGCAGGTGCGCCAGCTCGTGCACCAGCACGTAGTCGATGACCCAGGTCGGCAGGCCCTGCAGCCGGCTGGACAGCCGGATCGAGCCGTCGCTGGGCGTGCACGAGCCCCACCGGGCCCGCTGGCTGGAGCTCCACCGCACGCTGCTCGGCACCGCACGCCCACCGAGGTGCTTGCGCGACAGCTCACCGGCGCGAGCCAGCAGCGCTTCGTCGCTGGGACGGCGCCGCTTCTCCTGGGCCGCGAGCCGGTCGAGCATGACCTGGACCCAGCGACGTTCCTCGGCTTTGCTGAGGCGCGACGGGAGGCACACGACGATGCGGCCGTTCTCGCGGAACGCCGTGACCGTACGCCGGCGGCGCAGCGAGCGCCGTATCTCGACGTCCGGTGCCTCCATGGTTGCACCGTAGACCCATCCGCCTGCGAATGCGTGGATGCAATGTGGATAACCGGTCGAGATCGTCGCCTACGAGGCCAATGCCCGGCTCCGCCGCGTTCCTCGGAGCGACGTCGGCCACACTTTCTTCGTACACATGTGGTGGATTGTGTTTGCCCAGCTCAGAGCCGTCGACAATAGGTAGCCTCCAGGTTGTCAACACACTGCGCACCGGTGGTCCACAAGTACTCCGGTGGTCCTGCACAGGTCGTCCACAGAGTTATCCACAGCCTTGGGACGGTCCACCGCCGTTCCCGTTGCCGCCACCTCGGGATCGCCGTACGTTCACTGACATGTCCGGCGGCTCGAATCCCTTGCACACCACACTTCGCACGGGCCGCCCGATCCCGCTCGGCGGGATCTCGGAAAACGATGACATTTCCGCGCGTCCGGGGAAGGCGCGCGCCCGTCAGCGGAACTGAGATCCCGCCGAGCGCATTCTCGCTCGTCATTTCTGCCTCGAAGGATCCGCCGGCTGGCGTAATGTGTCGGCTCAACCACACGGGGGACGCGGCTGACCTGCTGCTTCCACTCCTGCAACGAGGAAAGGAAGGCCACGAATGGCTGAGACGTACACGGGGGAGTTCTACTGCGTGAAGTGCAAGGAGAAGCGCGAGGCCACCGGCGACATCGTCGTCAACGACAAGGGCACCCGCATGGCGAAGGCCACCTGCCCGGTCTGTTCGACGAATCTGAACCGCATCCTCGGGCGCGTCTGACGCCGGCCGGGCCCGCGCTCGCGGGCCTGTGGACAGCCGAACGCACGGCGGCGCCGAAACCGGCAGGATGCCGCTGTGCGTCCGATCCTCCACCCCGCGCTGAGCCGCACCTGGCGAGACGAGTCCACCTTGCAGGTGGGCGCGACGCCGCGGCTCGCGCTGGTGGTGGGCGGGCTGAGCCGGCCCGAGCGGGCCGTCGTCGAGGCGATGACCGGCGAGGCCGACCTCGCGGCGCTGCGTGAGCTGGCGGCGGAGGTCGGCCTCGGCCGGTCCGCCGCCGACCACCTCACCGAACTGCTGCTGGCGGCCGGCGCCGTCATCGACGGCGACCGGCCAAGCACCGAGCCCGGCCGCGAGCCCCGCGACGAACCCGGCGCCGGGCGGCGCCAGCCCGACCGCTCCAGCGCCGCGCTGCTGGCCCGTGCCCCGGCCGGCGGCGGCGACGTGCTGGCCGCCCGGTCCCGGCAGCGGGTCGACGTGCACGGCGCCGGGCGGGTCGGCGCGCAGATCGCCCGGCTGCTGGCGGCGGCCGGAGTGGGGACGGTCGCCGTGCTCGACGGCCAGCCAGTCCGCCCGGCCGACGTCAGCCCCGGCGGCCACCCGCCCGACGCCGTCGGTGCGCCCCGGCGGCGTTCGCTGGCCGCGCTGCTCCCGGCCGACGCGGGCGAGGAACCCGACGGCCGCCGGCCCGCGGCGCCGAGCCTGGCCGTCCTCGCGCCGAGCGGCGGCACCGGCCGCGACGAGGCCGCCGAGCTGGTGCGTCAGGGCATCCCGCATCTGCTCGCGCAGGTCGTCGAGGTGACGGGGGTGGTCGGGCCGCTGGTGCTGCCCGGCCGGTCGTCCTGCCTGCGCTGCCTCGACCTCCACCGCACCGCCCGCGACCCGCACTGGCCGCTCGTCCTCGACCAGGCGCTGCGCCGTCCGCCACCCGAGCCGGCCTGCGACACCGCGCTGGCCGCCGTGGTCGCCGGGCTGGCCGCCACCCAGGTGCTGGCCTGCCTCGACGGGTTCGCTCCGGCCGCGGTCGACGGCACCATCGAGGTGACGTTGCCGTCGGGGCTGCCGCGGCGGCGGAGCTGGACCCGTCATCCGCGCTGTGGATGCGGTTGGGCGAGCCGCGAGGGGGACGCGGCACAATGGGAGACGTGAGCGATCTGCCACGCAACGCCGTGAACCGTGCTTTCAAGCTCGCGTCACTGCCGCTCGGGCTGGCCGGGCGGGCGACGCTGGGCCTGGGACGGCGGCTGAGCGGCGCCTCGGCCGCGTCCGTCAGCGCCGACCTCCAGCAGCGCACGGCCGAACACGTCTTCCGGGTGCTCGGCGAGCTCAAGGGCGGCGCCATGAAGTTCGGCCAGACCCTGTCCGTGCTCGAGGCGGGCATCCCGGAAGAGCTGGCCGCGCCCTACCGCGCCACGCTTACCAAGCTGCAGGAGTCCGCGCCGCCGATGAAGGCCGCGACGGTACACGGCGTGCTCGCCGCCGACCTCGGGCCCGACTGGCGCGAGTGTTTCCAGTCCTTCGACGACGCACCGGCCGCGTCGGCGTCCATCGGCCAGGTGCACAAGGCGGTGTGGCACGACGGCCGCACGGTCGCCGTCAAGGTCCAGTACCCCGGGGCCGGCGACGCGCTGCGCGCCGACCTGCGCCAGGTCGCCCGGCTGGGCCGCTCCATCGGCGCGCTGGTGCCCGGCATGGACGCGAAGGCGCTGGTCGAAGAGTTGCACGACCGCATGGTCGAAGAGCTCGACTATCGCATGGAGGCCGACGCACAGGACGGGTTCGCGCTCGCGTACGGCGACGACCCCGAGTTCGCGGTGCCGCAACTGGTCGAGGGCGCCGAGCACGTGCTGGTGTCCGAGTGGCTCGACGGCCTGCCGCTGTCGAAGGTCATCGCCGAGGGCACGAAGGAAGAGCGCGACCACGCCGGGCTGCTGTACGTCCGGTTCCTGTTCTCCGGCCCGGCCCGCGCCGGCCTGCTGCACGCCGACCCCCACCCGGGCAACTACCGCGTCACGGCCGACGGCCGGCTCGGCGTTCTCGACTACGGCGCCGTCGCGCGGCTGCCCGAGGGCCTGCCGCCGTCGATCGGCCAGCTCATGCGCCGCGCGCTGGCCGGCCAGGCCGACGAGATGCTCGACGGCCTGCGCGAGGAGGGGTTCGTCAAGGCGCACATCGAGCTCGACCCAGAAGATCTCTACGACTACCTGTCGCCGTTCCTCGAACCCGCCATGGTCGACCGCTTCCACTTCAACCGGCCGTGGATGCGCGAGCAGTTCGCCCGCATCAACGACCCCCGCCGGCCCGGCTACTCCATCGGGCTGAAGCTGAACCTGCCGCCGTCGTACCTGCTCATCCACCGCGTCTGGATCGGTGGCCTCGGCGTGCTGTCCCAACTCGACTGCGAGGCGCCGTTCCGGGCCGAGCTGGAGCGCTGGCTGCCCGGCTTCAGCGGCTGACCGCCGTCACCACCAGGGGTTGTCGAGGCGTGCCTCGATGGAGCGCAGGTTGTCGCGCGCGCACCGGTCGCAGTAGTAGAGCGTGCGGCCGCGTTCCACGCTGCTGACCCAGGTCAGCGGCAGCTCCTCGGCGGTCGTCCCGCATTGCGCGCACGTCACCGGCACCGCTTCGGACACGCGGCTCTCCCCCGTGGTCGTCATGTGTTCCCCCCACCCATTGCGCCGAGGCATCAGAACCCCGGCCAGACATCGTCGACGGCGGCGACGGCCGGCCGCAACGACTGGTACTGACCACCCCGGACAACACGAACGACCCCGCACCGGTCGGACGGTGCGGGGTCGTTCGGAGTGTCGGCAACTGCTGAGACGACGCACGACGGGCGCTCAGGATGGCCCGGCCCGTCAGCGGACGGACCCGGCGTCACCCGGTCAGTAGGTGCGACTGCGCAGCGAGACGGCCGCGGCGGCCAGGTTCCTGGCTCGCTGCGCCGCCCGGGCGGCCCGCCGGTCCATCCGGCGGGCGGCCAGCACGCGTCGTACTCGTCGTTCTCGCATCGCTCGTTCGCGCTGCTCCGTACAGTGAGCCCGCGCGAGGGCTTCGTTCATGAGATGCATCTCGGTGCTCCTGAAGTCTCGGTACACGGTGGTGTCGGTGGTCTGCGGGTCGTCCGGAGTGGCCGCATCGGGCCGGAGCGTCGTGGTCATGTCGTGGTCCGTTCATCGGGGTCATCGGTCGTCGGCAGGTGCCGTTGGTGCCCAGTCGCGGTGTGTGCTGGTCTCACTACGCCGCGATCTCGTTCTTACGGGGACGGCCACGCGGACGCTTGCGCGCCACGATGGCTCCGGAGACGAAGAGCTCTCCGCCCCACACGCCCCAGGGCTCGGCCCGGTCCATCGCGCCGGCGAGGCACTGCTCCCGTACGGGGCACTCGCGGCACAACTGCTTGGCGTGTTCGACGTCAGCCGGCGACTCGGCGAACCACAGCTCCGGGTCCTTCTTGCACGGCATGGACTCGTCGGCCGCTACGGCCCGATCGAGAACGCTGGTCAGCATCATGAGTTCGGTCACCTCCCTTCCACGTGAGTCGGTTCTGGGCAAACAAAAAGGCCGCGGATCCCGGGTGGGGGTCCGCGGCCTCGGAGGCGCCGGTCGTCTCATGGCTAGACCGGTGGACCCCAAGTGCGGACACGCACGCCCTGCTTGACCCCATCGACGAGGTGCGTCGTCGCGCCAGTGCTACCTGCCTGCGGACGCACTTCTCCCGTCAGCGGGGCGGTGACGGGCGCGATCATGCGCTCCCGAGAGCTCAGGGAGACGCCACGGAGGGAAGGCGCATAGGCGAAGCCGACACCGCTCTGCAACGGGTTCAATGTCGTGATCTCCATCAGGCGTCCCTCCTTTCGGCGTCGATCCCGAGCCGGGCCTTCCGACTCGTGGGCACGTCGTATCGCAACGCGCCCGGCAATGCTAATGCGGGTCGCATGTAAGGGGCAACCCATTTTTACGCTCATTCTTCGACGACTTCGCGACACAGCTCCAGGACGTCGGCGCCGTAGCGTTCGAGCTTGGTGCGGCCGACCCCCGGGATGGCGGACAGCTGCGTCTCGTTGACCGGCGTGGACTCGGCGATCGCGACCAGCGTGGCGTCGGTGAACACGACGTAGGCCGGCACCTTCTGCTCCTGCGACCGCTCCAGCCGCCAGGCACGCAATCGCTCGAACAGCGCTTCGTCCATGGACGACGGGCAGCTGCCGCACCGGCCGAGCTTGCGGTCGACGGCGTCGACCAGCGGCGCGCCGCAGACCCTGCAGCGGGCCGGCGCGCCGGACTTGCGGCCGCGGCCGGCGCCACGCTCGGGACGGTGGTCGCTGCGGGCGCCGCCGCCGGGCCGGACGCCGTCGAGGAACCGGCTGGGCCGCCGGTTGCCGCGGCCGCCGGGCTGGCGGGCCAGCGACCACGACACGGACAGGTGCTCGCGGGCCCGGGTGACGCCGACGTAGAGCAGCCGGCGCTCCTCCTCGATCTGCGCGGGTGTTTCGGCGTAGCTCAGGGGCAGCGTGCCCTCGTGGCAGCCGACGACGAAGACGGCGTCCCACTCGAGCCCCTTGGCGGAGTGCAGCGAGGAGAGCGTGACGCCGTCGGCCGTGGGGGCGTGCTGGGCCGCGGCGCGCGCCTCGAGCTCGTCGACGACGTCGGCAAGACCCGCGCCGGGCTTGGCGGCGACCACCTCTTCGGCCAGCGACACCAGCGCCGCCAGCGACTCCCAGCGCTCGCGGGCCGCGCCGCCGCCGGCGGGCGGGGTGGGCGACCAGCCGGCCGTGGAGAGGATGGCGGACGTGGCCGCGGCGGCGTCGGGGGCGTCGGGCGCGCCGTCGGCGGTGCGGACGGCGGCGCGCAGCAGCATGGCCGCCTGGCGCACCTCGCCGCGGTCGAAGAACCGCTCGGCGCCGCGGACGGTGTAGGCGACGCCGGCGTCGGCCAGCGCCTGCTCGTACGCCTCGGACTGCGCGTTGACCCGGAACAGCACCGCGATCTCGCGCTGCGGCGTGCCGTTGGCGACCAGCTTGGCGATCTGCCCGGCCACCCACGCCGCCTCGGCCAGTTCGTCGCTGTGCTCGACGAACGCCGGCTTCGGGCCGGCCGGCCGCTGCGCCTCGAGGACGACGCCCTGGTGCGCCTCGCGGGCGGCGCGGAGCACGGAGTTGGCGACGCCGACCACCTCGGGCGTGGACCGGTAGTCGCGGAACAGCCGTACGACGGTGGCGCCGGGGAAGCGCTGCGGGAACCCGATGAGGTAGTCGGGCTGGGCGCCGGCGAAGGAGTAGATGGTCTGGGCGGGGTCGCCGACGACGCAGACGTCGGTGCGCTCGCCCATCCAGAGGTCGAGCAGCTTCTGCTGCACCGGCGAGACGTCCTGGTACTCGTCGACCACGAAGTGGTGGTACTGCGACCGGACCTGCTGGGCGACGCCCGGGTGCCCGGACAGCAGGCCGACGGCGGCGAGCAGGATGTCTTCCATGTCGAGGACGTTGCGGTCGGTCTTGAGGTCTTCGTACGCGGCGTAGACCTTGGCGACGGACTCGGGGTCGACGTTGCCGACCTCGCGGTGCGCGGCCTCGGCCGCCGTGACGTAGGACTCGGGCAGCACGTTGCTGACCTTGGCCCACTCGATCTCGGAGGCGAGATCGCGCAGCACCGTGCGGTCGGTGGGCACCCGGCAGCGCGACGCCGCCGAGCCGACGATGGGCAGCTTGCTCGAGCTGATCTCGGGGAGGTCGGCGCCGGTGATCTGTGGCCAGAAGTAGCGGGCCTGGCGCAGCGCCGCGGAGTGGAACGTGCGCGCCTGCACGCCCTCGGCGCCGAGCGAGCGCAGCCGCCCGCGCATCTCGCCGGCCGCCCGGGTGGTGAAGGTGACGGCGAGCGTGCGGCGCGGGTCGAACGCACCCGTGTGCACGCCGTGGGCGATGCGGTGGGTGATGGCGCGGGTCTTGCCGGTGCCGGCGCCGGCGATGACGCAGACCGGCCCGCTGAGCGCCGACGCGACCGCTCGCTGCTCGGGATCGAGGCCGGCGAGGACGTCGGGTACGCGCATCGCCCCATCCTCGCAGCCGGTACCGACAGGATGCGAGGCGCCACGGAACAATCCGGGCGACCGGCTGTGTTGAACTAGCTGATACGGCAACTAACCCAGGAGCGGAGCGTCGATGTCCCGGTTCACCATGTACAGCACCACCTGGTGTGGCTACTGCTTCCGGCTCAAGACGGCGCTCAACCGCGACGGCATCACGTTCGACGAGATCGACATCGAGACCGACCCCGCGTCCGCCGACCTCGTCATGAGCCTGAACGGCGGCAACGCGGTGGTGCCCACGCTGGTGTTCGCCGACGGCAGCGCCCTGACGAACCCGAGCCCGTCCGAGGTCAAGGAGAAGCTGACCGCTATCGCGGGCTGACGTCGTCGGGCAGCGGCCCGCCGAACCAGCCCTCGACCAGCTTCCGGGCGATCGAGATGCCGCTCGGCGGCAGCACGTCGCCGTCGCGCATGGCTGCGGTGAGCTCGTCGCGGCTGAACCAGCGCGCCTCGGCGATCTCCTCGCCGTCGGGCGCGGGATCCTCGCCGGCCGCCGTCGCGTAGTAGCCGAGCATGAGGCTGGACGGGAACGGCCACGGCTGCGCGCCCGCGTAGCGGCACGACGTGATGCGCACGCCGACCTCCTCGTACAGCTCGCGGACGACGGCGTGCTCGGGCGTCTCGCCCGGCTCGACGAAGCCGGCCAGCGTCGAGAACCGCCGCCCCGGCCAGGCCGCCGACCGGCCGAGCAGGCAGCGCTCCTTCTCGTCGACCACCAGGACGATGACGGCGGGATCGGTGCGCGGGAAGTGCTGCGAGCCGTCCGCCTCGCAGACGCGGACGTGCCCGCCCTGTTCCGACCGGGTGGGCGCGCCGCAGCGCGGGCAGAACCGGTGCGTCGCGTGCCAGTTGGCCAGCGCGACGGCGTGCACGGCCAGCCCGGCGTCGCGGTCGCCCAGGACGGCGCCGACCTCGCGCAGCGTGGCGCCGTCGTCCGGTTTCTCCGCCACGTGGACGGCGACGTAGGCGACGTCGCCGTCGAGGCCGAGCAGGAAGCGGTCGCCGTCAGGGGCGTCGCCCGGCGCGATGAACCGCAGGGCGCCGTCGTCGACCGGCACCGTCCCGTCGCCGACCAGCAGCACCCGGGTGCGGCCGTCGGACCACAGCGCGTCGACCCACGCGGCGTCCAGGCGACGATCGGCCGCGCGGTCAACAGTGGAGCGCGAGAGCGCGAGGGGACCGGGCAAGACGTAGGCCTCATGCACGACCCACGACCCTACGCCGGATACCGTGTGCACTCGTGAGCACCCACATTGCCGCCGCGCCCGGCGAGATCGCCGAGACCGTCCTGCTGCCGGGCGACCCGCTCCGCGCCGAGTGGATCGCCAAGACGTACCTCGAGGACGTCACCTGCTACTCGCAGGTCCGCAACATGCTCGGCTTCACCGGCACCTTCCGGGGTCAGCGCATCTCGGTCCAGGGCACCGGCATGGGCCAGCCGTCCATCTCCATCTACGTGCACGAACTGCTGGCCGAGTACGGCGCGAAGACGCTGGTACGGGTCGGGTCGTGCGGCGGGCTGCTGGCCGACGTCGCCATCCGCGACCTCGTCATCGGAATCTCGGCGGCCACCGAGTCGTCGATGAACGCGCTGCGCTTCGAGGGCTTCCACTACGCACCGACGGCGGACTTCTCGCTGGTGCGGGCCTACGTCGAGAAGGCCGAGGCGGCCGGCGCGCGGTACCACGTCGGGCAGATCTTCAGCACCGACTCCTTCTACCACGACCGTCCCGAGCTGCGCGATCGCCTGACCGAGTACGGCGTCATGGCGGTCGAGATGGAGGCGGCCGCGCTCTACACGCTGGCCGCGAAGTTCGGCGCGCGGGCCGTGGCGGTCTGCACGGTCAGCGACAACCTCGTCACCGGCGAGGAGACGTCGGCCGAGGAGCGCGAGCGCACGTTCGCGGAGATGGTCGAGCTGGCGCTGGACGCCGTCTCGGCGTGACCCGTCGCCGCTGGCCGTGGCCGGCGGCCTGCGGGGCACTGGCCGCACTGGCGGCCGTCGTGGTGGTGTGGCCGCAGGCGTTCGGGCTGTCCGGCCTCTACGGCCCGGCCCAGGTGGTGGCGCTGCGCGGCCTGACGGTGCTGGGCGGCGCCGTCGTCGCGGCGTTGGTGACGGCGCTGGCGGTGGCCATCCGGCGGGCGCGGTGGCCGCTGGCGGCCGTCGCCGGGGTGGTCGCGGCGGCGACG
Source organism: Jiangella alba (assembly GCF_900106035.1). Lineage (GTDB taxonomy): Bacteria > Actinomycetota > Actinomycetes > Jiangellales > Jiangellaceae > Jiangella > Jiangella alba. The sequence continues at coordinate 2,615,311 of NZ_FNUC01000004.1, read as the reverse complement.
GTGTTCTCGGCCGGCGTGCTGCTGTCGCGCGGGCTGTCGTCCGACGCGGTCCCGGAGCCTGACGCGGCCGGCGAAGTGCGGGTGCTGGCGTTCAACACGCTCTACGACGGCGCCGGCCCACAGGTGGTCGCGGACCTGGTGACGGCGACCGGCGCGGACGTCGTCGTGCTGCCGGAGACCTCCGCCGCGACGACGCGGCGGGTCGCCGAACTGGCCGGCGGCGGCTTCCAGGTCTTCCACCACCAGGTCGACGCCGGCATCACGTCGGCGACGGGGCTGCTGGTGGCGTCGTCGCTGGGGACGTACGGCGAGCCGCGGCCGGACCCGTCGAGCGGGCTGGGCTCGTACACCGTCCGCCCCGTCGCCGGTTCGGACGGGCCACCGATCATCGCGGTGCACGCCTGGCCGCCCACCGGTGGCGCCATGGCCCGCTGGCACGACGACGCCGTCTGGGCGGTGCGCCAGTGCGCGGGCGCCGAGGGCGCCATCGCCGCCGGCGACTTCAACGCGACGCTGGACCATCCGGCGCTGCGGTCGCTCGGCCCGTGCGCCGATGCCGCCGCGGCCCGCTCGGCGGCAGGGACGGGCACCTGGCCGACCGGCTGGCCGCGATGGGCCGGCGCGCCGATCGACCACGTCCTGGCCGACGCCCGCGCCTGGGACGTCGTGTCGTTCAGCGTGCTCGACAGGGCCGGCGGCAGCGACCATCGGCCGGTGCTGGCGGTGCTGCGTCCGGCCGGATCGTGAACTTCCGGTCGCGACTTCGAACATCTGTGCGATAGTGTGCGGCCATGACGCGCCCCGGAGATCACCCCAGTGCGGCCTGGGCCGGCCTCGCGCCCGGCACGGTGCTCAACGCCGTCCTCGAGACGTTCGAGCCGCCCGCGCTGTCGCGGCGCGAGCTGCCCCGGGTCGCGGCCGCCTACCAACGTCAGGGCGCCCACCTCGACGCCATGCAGGCGCGCGTCATCGCCGAGCTGGCCGGCCGGGTCGACCCACCCGGCGGCCCGGCCACCGCCGTCACCATCGCCGAGGCGCTGCACCTCGAGCTCGACGCCGCCACCGACCTCGTCTCCCTCGCCGTCGACCTCGTCAGTGGCCTGCCCGCCACACTCGCCGCCCTCGACGACGGCCGCATCACGCTGGCCAAGGCGCGGCTCATCGCCCAGCGCACCCGGCGGCTCGGCCCGGCCACCCGCGCCGCCGTCGAGGCCGTGGCACTGGCCCGTGCGCCGCAGCTCACCGAGGCTCAGTTGCGGCGCTGGCTCGACGACGCCATGGCGCCCGGCAACGGTGAGGGGCGCGCCACGTCCTGACGCGCGCCGGCCTCCGCTGTGGGGCGGAGCGGGCGGTGGGTGCTGCGCCGGCTCCGCACCCGCCGCCCCCTCCTCGGGTCGCTCGCGGTCCGGGCGCGCATCTACCGGCCCCTCTTCGGGCGGCTCGCTGCGGGTCAGGCGATGGCGTGCAGGGCCTCGGTGGTGACGGCGGTCAGCGCGAGCGTGGCGACGTCGGCGGGGGCGAACCAGCGGGCGCCGACGGTGGAGCCGCCGACGTCGGCCAGGACGAGGGTGGCCGGCTCGTCGACGACGACGTCGTAGTAGGGGCGCACGCCGTGCCAGTCGATGGCGAAGCCCTCGGGACCGACCTGCTCGGGCTCGCGGTGGCTGGCGACGCCCAGCAGCCGGCGGATGCGGCCGACCTGGCCGGTCTCCTCGTGCAGCTCACGCAGCAGCGCCTGAGCCGGCTGCTCGCCGAAGTCGGTGCCGCCGCCGGGCAGGTGCCAGCAGCCGGCGTCGGGGTAGCCGTCGGCGACCTGGGTGAGCAGGACCCGCCCGTGCGGGTCGCGGACCAGGCCGTACGCCGCGAACCGCTGCACGGTGTGCCGGCCGTCGGGCGCCTGCTGGATGTGGAAGCCGGGCAGTTCGGGCATCCGCTCGGGCGGGAGGTCGACCGTCGAGAGCGGCAGCTTGAGCACCTGCGCGACGAACGGGCGCAGCTGCAGTGTGGCGGCTTCGTCGAGGCTGACCCAGCGGACGTCGTCGACCATGGGCGAGAGCGGCTCGGGCTCGCCGCTGATGACCTCGGCCTCGAACAGGATGCGGTCGGTGTGCAGGGTGACCTCGCGGTGCGGGCGCGCTCGGGTGTCGGCGAGGACGTCGATGGGTGTGACGGCGCGCAGCAGCAGCCCGGACTCCGCGGCCGCCTCACGGACGACGGCGTCGCGCGGGTGCTCGCCGTGCAGCACGCTGCCGCCCGGCAGCGTCCACACGCCCGGAGTGCCCGACCGCACGGACTCGCGGATCAGCAGCACGCGCTTGGACGCGTCGAGGCAGACGGCGTACGCGGCGATGCGGCGCAGCGGTTTCAGCGCGGGGGTCACGAGACAGGAGTCTCGCCCCGGCACGCTGTGCCGATCAAGAGCTATCTCCGAGACCGAGACAATGAGTCATTTCTACTGCCAAACACGCCGCGAACAGGTATGATGCGCACTTCGGCCAGCGATCCGCCGGCCCACGGCGCCCGTTGCGAGGGTCGTCACAGAATCGCAGTGATCGTCACACTTCGCCGCGTGACCTGGCCGATTGTCCCCCAATTCTCCACAGTGGTGGGCATAGGTCCCGTGGTCGCGCCTCTCGCGCCGCGGCTTGGGGACGCGCCTCTCGCATCGGCTCGACGGGGACGGAGCAGCGGGAGCGCGATGGTCGCCGGACCGGCGCCCGGCAGGGCGGCGCGGTCCGGCGGTCATCGTGAGGTCCAGGGGTGTCTCCCCTACTCGGCCACCGGAACGGCCGTGACCAGCGCCGTCAGCTCTGCCTCGTCCATCACGTCGGCCGGCCGGACCGTGGTGTCCTGGCGCACGTGGTGGAACGCGGCGCCCACGTGGTCGAGCGGGAGGTCGTAGAGCCGGGCGAAGGCCAGCCGGTACGCGGCCAGCTGGACGGTGCGTGTGGCGGCCTCTTCGTCGGTGGCCGGCGGCCGGCCGGTCTTCCAGTCGACGACGTCGATGCCGCCGTCGTCGGTGCTGAAGACGGCGTCGACCCGGCCGCGCAGCAGCACGCCGGCGACCAGCAGCTCGAACGGCGCCTCGACCTCGACCGGCGTGCGCCCGGCCCACGCGCTGGCCAGGAACGCCTCTTGCAGCGACGCCAGTTCGCGGTCGGGCGCGGCGCCGTCGTCGGCGAAGCCGGGCAGTTCGTCGACGTCGACGAGTCGCGGCGCCCCCCACCGCGACTCGAGCCAGGCGTGGAACAGCGTGCCCCGGCGGGCCAGCGGCGCCGGCGGGCGCGGCACCGGGCGGCGCAGCGCCCGGGCCAGCCGCTCGGGGCTCTCGCGCAGCGCCACCAGCTGCGACACCGACAGGTGCTCGGGCAGCGCGACGTCGATGGGACGCAGCGAGGAGTGCCGTTCGCGCTCGGCCAGCAGCCGCTCGACCTCGGCGTCCCACTCGGTGACCGGCTGGGCGAGGTCGAACAGCACGCCGTCGACGGCGCCCTGCGCGGCCCGGACCAGCCCGGCGCCGTCCTCGAGCAGGGCCCGCCGCTGGCCGAGCGGGTCGTACGGCCAGCGCAGCTCGCGCACCTGCTGGGACAACGGGTTGGTGTCGTCGGCCTCGGGCGGCGTGGCCCAGACGCCGACCTCGCCGGCGCCGTCGTCGCAGGCCACCTTGATCTCGTGCAGGAACATCGACAGCTCGCGCGGCCGGACGGCGTCGTCCCAGCAGTAGCCCGAGCAGACCAGCAGCCGCCGCGCCCGGGTGACCGCGACGTAGGCCAGCCGGCGCTCCTCGAGCCGGGCCGCCGCGGCGGCGTCGCCGTAGAACGCGTCGACGGCGTCGCGCACGCCGACCTGGTCGGCCGCGCCGGAGAGGTCGAGCGGCGGCAGCGACCCGGCGTCGCCGCGCAGCGCGTACGGCAGCTCGCCGGGGTCGCCCAGCCAGGCCCGCTGCCGCTCGCCGCCGGACGGGAACACCTTGTCGACCAGCCCGGTGACGAAGACGGCGTCCCACTCGAGCCCCTTGGCGCCGTGCACCGTGAGCACCTGGACGCGGTCGCCGGACACCTCGACCTCGCCCGGGGCCAGGCCGCGCTCGGCGGTCTCGGCGGCGTCGAGGTAGGCGAGGAAGGCCGACAGGGTGGGCGCGTCGCCGTGCGACTCGAACTCGGCCGCGACGTCGAGGAAGCGGTCGAGGTTGGCCCGGCCGCCCGGGCCGCGACGCGCGGCCAGCTCGACGTCGAGACCGAGCGTGCGCTGGACGTCGTGCACCAACTCGGTGAGCGACTGGCCGGTGCGGGTGCGCAGCTCGCGCAGCTCGGCCGAGAGCGCCCTCAGCCGGAGGTCGCCGTCGGGTGAGAACCAGTCGCCGCCCTGCGGCAGCGCGTCGAGCGCGTCGACGATGCTGAGTTCGTCGACCTCGTCGAGCGCGATGCCTTCGGCGGCGGCCTCGCGCATGGTGGGACGGCGCGCGCCGCCGGTGTCGCCGTCGGGCCGGCCCAGCCGCCGCGCCCAGCGGGCCAGCGCGTCGAGGTCGCGCGGCCCGATGCGCCAGCGCGAGCCGGTGAGCAGCCGCATGAGGGCGTCGCCGCGGGACGGGTCGTTGACCACCCGCAGCGTGGCCACGACGTCGCCGACCTCGGCCGTCGCCAGCAGCCCGCCGACGCCGACGACCTCGACCGGGAGGTCGACGGCGCGCAGCGCGGACTCGAGCCGCGGGATCTGGCCGCGGTTGCGCACCAGCACGGCGACCGTGCGGCCGTCGTCGGAGGCGTCCCAGAACGCCCGCGCCCGGCGCGCGACATCGGCGGCTTCGTCGTCGGCGGTGAGGTGCAGCGACGCGACGACGGTGGACGGCGGCAGCCCGGGGAACGCGGTGAGCTCGGGGACGTCGAGGCCCTGGGCCCGCAGCGGCTGCGACAACCGGTTCGCGACCTGCAGGATCTCGGCGCCGTTGCGGAAGCTGGTGGTCAGGGAGTCGAGCCGGGCGAGGTCGTCGGCGGAACGGAACTCGCGCCGGAACGACGTCAGCGTGCCGGCGCTGGCGCCGCGCCAGCCGTAGATGGACTGGCACGGGTCGCCGACCGCGGTGACCGGGTGGCCACCGCCGAACAGCGACCGCAGCAGCACCAGCTGGGCGTGGCTGGTGTCCTGGTACTCGTCGAGCAGCACGACGCCGAAGGTGGCCCGCTCGGCCTCGCCGACCTCGGGGAACCGCTCGGCGAGGGTGGCGGCCAGCTCGGCCTGGTCGGCGAAGTCGAGCACTTCGTCGGACTGCTTGCGGGCCCGGAACTCCGCGACGACGGGCAGCAACGCCACCCGGGCGTCCTGCACGGCCAGGCCCTTCGCGACGTCGGCGTAGAGGAGGTCCTTGGTGCGCTGGCCCTTCGCCTTGGGCAGCGCCTCGATGCCCGCCCGCAACTGCCGGGTGTACTCCTCGACCCGCGAGGGCGTGACGAGGTGCCCGGCCAGCTCGGAGTGGAGGTCGAGCACCTTCTGCACGACGGTGGACGGCGCGTAGCCGACGGCCTCCATGTCGCCGTCGTAGGACGACACGACCCGCTGGGAGTACTGCCAGGCCACGGCCTCGGTGATGAGCCGCGCGCCGGGCTCGCGTCCCAGCCGCAGCGCGTGCTCGGCCACGATGCGCCCGGCGTAGGCGTCGTAGGTGAGCACCGTCGGCTCGCCGTCGAGGACGTCGGGCGGGACCAGCCCGCGGGCGGCCAGCTGGGACAGCCGGCGGCGGATGCGGGCGGCCAGCTCGCGCGCGGCCTTGCGGGTGAACGTCAGGCCGAGCACGTCCTCGGGCCGCACCAGGCCGGATGCCACCAGCCACACCACCCGGGCGGCCATGGTCTCGGTCTTGCCGGACCCGGCCCCTGCGACGACGACGCCCGGCGCGAGCGGCGCGGCGATGGCCGCGGCCTGCTCGGGGGTGGGGTCGGGCTGGCCGAGACGGCGGGCGAGATCGGCCGGCGAGATGGCCACCCCGGCTGTGACGTGTGTGGTCACGGCGTCACCTGCTCGCCCTCGGGCCACACCGGGCAGGACGGCCGGGCCGGGCAGAACCCGCACCAGCCGCCCTTCTCGGCCCGGAACGACGGCTGGCGCATGCCCTCGGCGGTGTGGCGCATGAGCTCGTGCGCCCACGTCGGCTCGCCGTCGTCGGGCAGCGCGCCCTGCAGCTGCTCTTTCGCGTGCCCCTTGGCGTCCTTGCCGAGCTGGACCAGGCTCGCTCCCCCGCTGCGCCGCTCGCCGTCGGTGTGGGCGTCGAAGCCACCGTGCAGGATGGCCAGCTGGTACGCGGCCAGCTGGGCGTGCTCGGCCACCTCGGCCGTGGTGGGCGCGGACACGCCGGTCTTGTAGTCGACGACGATCAGCCGGCCGTCGGTGTCGGCGTCGAGGCGGTCGACCCGGCCGACCAGCCGGGCGTCGCCGATCTCGACGTCGAAGTCGAGCTCGGCGCCGACCATGCCGCGTGGGTTGTCGCGCAGCCAGCGGCCCAGCCGCTGCACCATGTCGCGGACGCGGCCGTACTCGCGCGCGGCCACCCAGCCCTCACCGGCGTCGATGCCCGGCCAGGCGTTGTCGAGCTCGGTGAGCAGCTTGTCGTCGGACCAGCTCTCGACGGCGGCCAGCTCGGCGAGGTCGTGCAGCAGCGAGCCGATGCCGGCGCGGCGGAGGTCGGAGTCGGTGGCGCCGCACGCCTTGAGCAGCCAGCGCAGCTCGCACCGGTTGAACTCCTCGACCTTCGACGGCGACACCCGCACCGGGCGGTCGGGATGCCCGAGCGGGTCGGTGACCGACACCGGCCGCAGGCCGTACCACTCGTCGGGGTCGGCCTGCGCCACCCCGGCGGCGGCCAGCCGGGCCAGCTGGTGCGCGGCGCCGTGGCGGCGCTCGACCGGCTCGGCGGGGTCGCACACGACCCCGCGCAGCTCGGCGACGACGGCGGGGAGGTCGAGGCCGCGCCCCGGTGCCTGCACCAGCCGCTCGACGGCGCCGTCGGCGGGCAGTGGGTCGATGTCGTCGAGGAACCGCGACGGCTGCGACTCTTCGTTCGAGACCGCGGTGACGTAGAGGCGCTGCCGGGCCCGCGTGACGGCGACGTAGAACAGCCGGCGCTCCTCGGCCAGCCGGGCGCTGGCCCGGGTGACGGCGGAGTCGTCGCGGTGAGCGACGAGGTCGACCAGCGACTCGGTGCCCAGCAGGCTGCCGCGCTCGCGGACGTCGGGCCAGACCCCCTCCTGCACGCCGGCCACCACCACGACGTCCCATTCGAGGCCCTTGGCGGCGTGCGCCGTCATGATGCTGACGCTGGCCGTGGCCGGGCCGCCGGGGCGGTAGGTGTCGGCCGGCAGCTGCTGGTCGCGCAGGTGCTCGGCGAACCCCTCGGGCCGGGCGCCCGGCATGCGGTCGACGAACGTCGCGACCGCGTCGAACAGCGCGACGACGGCGTCGAGGTCGGCGTCGGCGGCCGGCGCGGCGCGGCCCCGCGACAGCGCGGCGCGGGTCCAGCGGGCCTCCAGCCCGGACCGCGTCCACACCGCCCACAGCACGTCCTCGGCGGTGGCGCCGTCGGCCTCGGCGGCCTCGCGGGCAGCGGTGATGAGCCCGGCGACCCGGGTGGCCGGCGCGACCGCGTGGTCGTCGAGGAACCGCAGCTCGTCGGGGGTGGTCAGCGCCTCGACCAGCAGTTCGCCGGAGGCGCGGCCGCCGCCGGCCGTCAACTCGTGCGCGCGCAGCTCCTGCCGCAGCCGCCGCACGGCCAGCGCGTCGGCACCGCCCAGCGGGCCGGTGATGAGGTCGAGCGCGGTCTCGACGTCGAGCTCGCGCAGCCCGGTGACCAGTTCGAGCACCGTGAGCAGCGCCCGGACCGGCGCTTGGTCGGCCAGCGGGACGTCCTCGATGCGCACGCTGACCGGCACCCCGGCGCCGGCCAGCGCGCGGCGCAGCACCGGGATGGCGGACGCGCTGCGCACCAGCACCGCCATGCGGTCCCACGGGACGTCGTCGAGCAGGTGCGCCGCCCGCAGCCGGCCGGCCACGAACGCGGCCTCCTGGCTGGCGCTGGCGAGCAGGTGGACGGACGCGCGATCGGCGCCGTGGTCGCCCGGCCCGGCCGCGTGCAGCTCGCGGTGCCGGCTCAGCCCGCCCAGCCGCGCCGCGACCCGTCGCGACGCCGCCAGCAGCCGCGGCCCGCAGCGCCGGGACGCCGCGAGCGCGAGCACCTGGCCGGGCGAGCCGTCGGCGGCCGCGAAGCGGTCGGCGAAGCGGCGGATGGCCTCGGGCTCGGCGCCGCGGAAGCCGTAGATGGACTGGTCGGGGTCGCCGACGACGAGCAGCTCGCGGCCGCCGCCGGCCAGCAGCCGCAGCAGCTCTTCCTGCGCCGGGTCGCTGTCCTGGTACTCGTCGACGACGACGAACGCGCGCGCCTGCCGCTCGCGGGCCAGCAGTTCGGGGTCGTCGCGCAGCAGCCCGGCGCCGGCCCGCACCAGCTCGGCCTGGTCGAACGTGGGCGGGTAGCGAAACGCCGTGACGCCGGCGTACTGCCGGGCGAACCGGGCGGCGGCCAGCCAGTCGTCGCGCCGGTGCGCGCCGCCCAGCGCGGCCAGCTCGTCGGGCCCGAGGCCGCGCTCGACCGCCCGCATGAGGAAGTCGCGCAACTCGGCGGCGAACCCGCGGGTCAGCAGCGCCGGACGCAGATGGTCGGGCCAGTAGCCGGTGCCCAGCTGCTCGACGTCGCCGCGCAGCAGCTCGCGGATGAGGACGTCCTGCTCGGCCCCGCCCAGCAGCCGCGGCGACGGCTCGCCCTGCGCGACCGCCTCGCGGCGCAGCAGCCCGAACGCGTAGGAGTGGAAGGTGCGGGCCAGCGGCTCGCGGATGGTACGGCCGAGCCGCCTGGCGATACGTTCGCGCAGCTCACCGGCGGCCCGGCGGCTGAACGTCAGCACCAGCACCCGGCCGGGGTCGACGCCGTCGTGCTCGACCCGGTGCGCCACCGCCTCGACCAGCGTGGTGGTCTTGCCGGTGCCGGGACCGGCCAGCAGCAGCAACGGCCCGCCCCGATGCTCGACGGCGGCCTTCTGGGTGTCGTCGAGGCGGACCGGCGGCGCGGCGGGCCGGACGGTGCGCACCAGACGCACGGCTGCGGGACGCCTCACCGACTGCCGCTCCTTCCCCTGCTCCCCGACGACAGGTCCCATCCCACCACGTGGGTCCGACAGGGTCGCGCCCCCGCGCCGCTCATCCGGTGATGGCTGGCGGTTCACTGGCGCTCTGGCACCAGCAAAGCGCCAACCATCAGTCCGGGAACCAGGCGGCCCGCCGCAGATCGACCCGCTCACCGTCACGCGTCAACGGCGTTCCCTCGGCGGCGAACTCGGTCAGCGCCCGGACCTCGTGCCCCCGCGGCGGCCGGCCGGCCGCCGTCACCACCCGCCACCAGGACACCGTCCCGCCGACCGTCGACATGACGGTGCCGACCTGGCGGGGGCCGCCACGGCCGAGGGTCTCGCCCACGACGTCGGCGATGGCACCATAGGACATGGCCCGGCCCGGCGGGATGCGCTCGACCACGCTCAGCACGGCCTCGGCGTACTCGTCGTCCATCCGCCCATCGTGCCTGACCGCCGCGCGCGGCCCGGCGTGCGACGATGCTCCTTCGATGACGGAACCCAGAGACAGCGACAACACGTCGGCCGACGAGATCGTGGTCGACGAGCCGCCGCTGCCTCCACGCACCCGCCGACCGGCCGACGTCGTCTCGCTGCTGATCGTGAGCGGCGTGCTCACCGGCCTGGTCGCGATGTCGATCATCGCCGAGCGGACGATGACGGCGATCACCGAGGATCTGGCCGATCTCAACACCCGGGTGCCGGGCAGCATCGTCGGCATCGTCGACTTCACCGCGAACCTGGCCGGCGTCGTCATCCCGATCGTGCTGGTCGCGGTGCTGATGATCCGCGGCCGCGTGCGCACCACCGTCGAGCTGCTGCTGGCCGGCGTCACCGCGTCGGTCGCCGCCGCGCTGGTGTCCGAGTGGCTGACCGGGCCGGCGCCGCAGCGACTGCACGACAGCCTGGTCCCGATCGTCGACGGCGCCGAGGCCACGCCGGTGCCGGCCTACTCGGCGCTGCTGGTGGCCGTCGTCACCGTCGTGTCGCAGCTGGACGTGCGGCGGCTGCGGCAGGTCGCGCTGTTCGCGATCGCCGGCACGTACGCCGTCGAGCTGCTGCAGGGCGACGCCACGGTCGGCGGCCTGCTGATCGCCACCAGCGTCGGCGTCGCGGCCGGGCTGCTGGTGCGCATCGTCGGCGGTCAGCCGTCGCTGGCGCCGAGCGGTCAGAAGATCGCCGCGACGCTCGAGGCGGCCGGCTACCAGCTGAAGGCGCTGCGCGCGGACCCGTCCGGCGACTACCGCCGGCTCACCGCCGAGACCCCCGAGGCCCGCTACAGCGTGCTCGTGCTGGACCGCAACCACGAGGGCGCCGGCACCATCGCCCGGACGGTCGACCAGCTGCGCACCCGCGAAGAGGTGCTGCCCCGGCAGACGGTGACGCTGCGCGACGCCATCGACCGCATCGCGCTGCAGTCGTTCGCCGTGGCCCGGGCCGGCGCCCGCACGCCTGAGCTGCGCACCGTCCTGCGCATCGACGGCGACTCCGCCGCGCTGGTCTACGACTACGTGCACGGCACCGCGCTGAGCGACCTCACCGCCGACGACGTCACCGACGACATGCTGGTCGACCTCTGGCGCCAGCTCGGCGACCTGCGCCGCGGCCAGGTCGCGCACCGGCGGCTGTCCGGGCGCACCATCATCGCCGACGACAGCAGCCGCATCTGGCTGCTCAGCCCGTCCGGCGGCGAGCTCGCCGCCACCGACATCGCCATGCGCACCGACCTCGCGCAGGCACTCACCGCCACCAGCATCGTCGCCGGCCCGGAGCGCGTCGTCGACACCGCGCTGGAGGTGCTCGGCCCGGACGTCGTGCGCGCGGCCATCCCGCTGCTGCAGCCGATCGCGCTGACCCCGGGCACCCGGCAGCACGTCAAGGGCCACCGCGAGGTGCTGATCCGGCTGCGCGACCGGCTGGTCGACCGCCTCGGCGCGCCGGCCGAGCCGCTGCGACTGCAGCGCATCCGGCCGCTGTCGCTGCTCACCGGCGTGGGCACGGTCGTCGCGGTGTACCTGGTCGGCACCCAGCTGTCGGACGTGTCGTTCACCGAGTTGTGGGACCGCACCGACTGGCGCTGGCTGATCCTCGCGATCGGCCTGATGTTCACCAACTACCTGACGATGGCGCTCGGCCTGCTCGGCTTCGTGCCGGAGCGGGTGCCGTTCTGGCGCGTCGTCGGCGCGCAGGTCGCCATCGGGTTCCTGCGGCTGATGGCGCCCACCACGGTCGGCAACGTCGCGATGAACATCCGGCTGCTGACGAAGTCCGGGGTGGCGGCGCCGCTGGCGGCGGCGAGCGTCGCGGCCAACCAGGTCGCCCAGGTCGCCGTCACGTTCCCGCTGCTGGCCGTGCTGGCGGTGGTGTCCGGGTACAACGCCCTGCCGGGGCTGCCGTCGTCGAGCACGCTGATCGTGGTGCTGGGGCTGCTGCTGGCGGCGTCGGTCGTCGCGATCATCCCGCCGGTGCGGTCGCGGCTGCGCACGCTGTGGAGCGACTTCGCCGAGCGCGGCCTGCCCCGGCTGCTGGACGTGCTGAGCGACCCGCGGAAGCTGGCCATGGCCGTCGGCGGCATCCTGGGCCAGACGGCGAGCCTCATCCTCTGCTTCTACGCCTGCCTGCTGGCGGTCGGCGAGACGGTGAACCTGGCCGGGCTCGCGGTCGTCCAGCTGGTCGGCAACACGCTGGGCACCGCCGTGCCGACCCCCGGCGGCCTCGGCGCCGTCGAGGCGGCGCTGACCGCCGGCGTCAGCACCCTGGGCGTCCCGGCCTCCGCGGCCGTCACCGCCGTACTGGTCTTCCGCATCGTGTCGTTCTGGCTGCCGATCCTGCCAGGCTGGGTGTTGTGGACCCAGATGCGGCGGCGCGACCTGCTCTGACTCGCGGGTCGTCGCCATGAGCGAGCCGGGCGCATGCGACGATCGGTCTGCGATGACGGAGACGACCGAGGCGACACGCGCGCGGCGGGTCCCGGCCGGCAAGATCGTGGTCGAGGAGCCCCCGCTGCCTCGTCGTACCCGGCGCCCCATCGACCTCCTGCGCCTGGTGTTCATGCTGGTGCTGATGACGGCGCTGGCAGCGCTCGCGGTCGTGGCAGAGCGCACGCTCACCAGCCTGACCGCCGACCTCGCCGCTCTCAACCGGGTCGTCCCGAGCGGCCCGGTCGACTTCATCGCGCTGGCGTCCGAGCTGGCCAGCCTGCTGCTGCCGCCGGTGCTGGTGTTCCTGCTGATGGTCCGCGGCCGCATGCGGACGACGGTCGAGCTGCTGGCCGCCGGCGCGGTGGCCTCCGTCGCGGCGGCACTGCTGTCGAACTGGCTGGCCGGGTCGGCGCCGGAGCGGCTGCACGACACCTTCGTCCCGGTCGTCGACGGGTTCGACGGCACGGCCGTGCCCGCGATGCCGACGCTGCTGGTCGCGATGATGACGGTGGTGTCGCGGCTGCAGCTGCCGCGCATTCGTCAGGTCGCCGGGCTCGCGATCGCCGGCAGTTTCGCCGTCTGGCTGTTCCAGGGCGAGGTCACCGTGGGCGGCCTGCTGGTCTCCCTCGCCCTCGGCCGCGCGATGGGCCTGCTGGTCCGGCTGATCAGCGGGCAGCCGTCGCTGGCGCCGAACGGGCACAAGGTGGCCGCCGTCCTGCGCGACAACGGCTACGACGTCACCACGCTGCGCGCCGACCCCGTCGACAAGTACCGCCGCTACATCGCCGAGAGCACGCAGGGCACTCTCGGCATCCTCGTCCTGGACCGCGACAACGACGGCGCAGGCCTCGTCGTCCGCGCCGCCGACCAGATCCGCACCCGCGAAGAGGTGCTGCCGCGGCAGATGGTGACGATGCGCAACGCCGTCAACCAGATCACGCTGCAGGCCCTCGCCGTCTCGCGGGCCGGCGCCCGGACGCCGAAGCTGCGCAACGTGCTGCGCATCGGGTCCGACGCCGCCGCCATCGTCTACGACCACGTGCCCGGCACCATCCTCGCCAACATGCCGGCCGACCAGGTCACCGACGCCATGCTCGAGGACCTGTGGCGCCAGCTCGGGCGGCTGCGCCGCAACGAGGTGGCGCACCGGCGCATCTCCGGCCGGACCATCCTCGTCTCCGACGCCGGCAAGGTGTGGCTGCTCGACCCGTCCGGTGGCGAGGTGGCCGCGCCGGAGCTGGCGATCCGCGCCGACCTCGCCCAGGCGCTGGTCGGCTGCGCCCTCGTCGTCGGCGTCGACCGCACCATCGCCACCGCCATCCGGGTGCTCGGCCGCGACGTCGTCAGCGCCGCCATCCCGCTGCTGCAGCCGGTCGCGCTGGCCCGGTCGACCCGCATGGACCTCAAGGGGCGCCGCGACGTCCTCACCAAGCTGCGCGACGGCCTGGTCAGCAGCACCGGCCAAGAGCCCGACGAGCCGGTGCGGCTGCAGCGGCTGCGGCCGTTGTCGCTGCTCACCGGTGTCGGCGCGGTGTTCGCCGTCTACCTCGTCGGCACCCAGCTGTCCGACGTGTCGCTCACCCAGCTGTGGTCGCAGACCGACTGGCGGTGGCTGTTCATCGCGATCGTGCTGATGTTCACCAGCTACCTCGGCGCGGCGTTCGCGCTGCTCGGGTTCGTGCCGGAGAAGGTGCCGTTCTGGCGGGTGGTCGGCGCGCAGGTGTCACTGGGTTTCCTGCGGCTGTTCGCGCCCGCCACCGTCGGCGTCGTCGCGATCAACATCCGGGTCCTGACGAAGGCCGGCGTGGCGGCCCCGCTGGCGGCGGCGAGCGTCGCCGCGAACCAGGTGGCGAACGTCTCCATCACGTTCCCCGTCATCGGCATCCTCGGCGTCGTGTCCGGGTCGTCGGCGGCGCCCGACATCGACCCGTCGCTGAACACGCTGATCATCGTGCTGATCGTGCTGGCGGCCGCGGCCGTGCTGGCGCTGATCCCGCCGGTGCGGCTGCGGCTGCGGGCGTTGTGGAGCGACTTCGCCCAGCGTGGTCTGCCGCGGCTGCTGGACGTGCTCAGCAACCCGCGCAAGCTGCTGGTGGCGCTGGCCGGCATCGTGCTGCAGTCGGCCAGCCTGATCCTCTGCTTCTACGTCTGCCTGAAGGCGGTCGGGGGCGCCGCGAACCTCGCCGCCATGGCCGTCGTCCAGCTGGTCGGCAACACGCTCGGCATGGCCGTGCCGACCCCCGGTGGCCTGGGCGCCGTCGAGGCCGCCCTCACGGCGGGCGTCAGCACCCTCGGCGTCGGCGCGACCACCGCCGTGACCGCGGTGCTGGTGTTCCGGCTGGTGTCGTTCTGGCTGCCGATCCTGCCCGGCTGGGTCTTCTGGACCCAGATGCAGCGCCGCGACATGCTCTGACGGCGCCGCGAACGCCGACCCTGTCGGTACCCGCCCATAGGGTGGGAAGCCCTCCCAGCCGGGCGGGCCATCTAGACGCTCACGGCCGAGCACACTGAGCTTCCACAGGATCGCCGTGACGGCATCATGCCTCCACGTGGCTGCTGCCCGGTGGCGACCATGGGTCCCCGGCACACGAGCCCACACCGCCGACGGCCCGCAACCGCCACCGGCCGCCGCGACGCGGAGGTCGGGGCGGCCGGTGGGGGTGAGCGGGTCAGTAAGAAGGCTGCGACGGGTCGATCTGGTTGACCCAGGCGGCCACTCCGCCACCGACGTGCACGGCGTCGGCCAGGCCGGCGCCCTTGATGACGGCCAGCGCCTCGGCCGAGCGCATGCCCGACTTGCAGTGCAGCACGACCTGCTTGTCCTGCGGCAGCTTGCCCAGCGCCTCGCCGGTGAGGAACTCGTTCTTCGGGATGAGCACCGCGCCGGGGATGCGGTTGATCTCGTACTCGTTCGGCTCGCGCACGTCGACGAGGAGGAAGTCGCGCTGACCGGCCTCGCGCTCGTCGAGCCAGGCCTTGAGCTTCACGACCGAGATGGTGGCGTCGGCGGCGGCCTCTGCGGCTTCGTCGCTGAGCGTGCCGCAGAACGCCTCGTAGTCGATCAGCTCGGTGACGGGCTCGGCCGTGGGGTCCTTGCGGATCTTCAGCGTGGTGTAGTTCATCTCGAGCGCGTCGTAGATCATCAGACGGCCGAGCAGGGGGTCGCCGATGCCGGTGATGAGCTTGATCGCCTCGGTGACCATGATCGAGCCGATGGACGCGCACAGCACGCCCAGCACGCCGCCCTCGGCGCACGACGGCACCATGCCGGGCGGCGGCGGCTCGGGGTAGAGGTCGCGGTAGTTCGGCCCGTGCTCGGCCCAGAACACGCTGACCTGGCCCTCGAACCGGTAGATCGAGCCCCACACGTACGGCTTGCCGAGCAGCACGGCGGCGTCGTTGACGAGGTAGCGGGTGGCGAAGTTGTCGGTGCCGTCGAGGATGAGGTCGTAGCCGGAGAAGATGTCCAGCACGTTGTCGTTGTCGAGCCGCGTCTCGTGCAGGACGACGTCGACGTACGGGTTGACCTCCTTGACGGAGTCGCGCGCCGACTGCGCCTTGGACCGGCCGATGTCGGACTGGCCGTGGATGACCTGGCGCTGCAGGTTGGACTCGTCGACCTCGTCGAACTCGACGATGCCCAGCGTGCCGACACCGGCCGCGGCGAGGTACAGCAGGGCCGGCGAACCGAGGCCGCCCGCGCCGACGACCAGCACCTTCGCGTTCTTCAGCCGCTTCTGGCCGGCCATGCCGACGTCGGGGATGATGAGGTGCCGGGAGTAGCGGCGGACCTCATCGACTGTGAGCTCAGCTGCGGGCTCCACCAGAGGAGGCAGGGACACGATCGGCTCCGTCAGTTCGAGGCGTGGGTTCTTTCCTCTGCCAACGGTGCCACGGCATTCCGCATTCCCTGATCGAGTGTTCGCCTGGTGGACGCCGATGTCCGGATTCTGGACGCGTCGCGGATGAACTCGCGGATGACGGCGGCGACGGCAACCGGGTGCTCCATCATCGCGACGTGCCCGGTGTTGGGCATGTAGACGAGCCGGGCGTAGCGCAGCGCCCGCCGCCACCGGGTGCGTCCCCACGGCCCGACCAGCGCGTCGCGCGCGCCCATGATCACCAGCGTCGGCCGCAGCAGGTGCCCGGCCGCCCGCCAGGCGGACTGCCGTCCGGGCCGGGTGTAGTGCGCGACGATCGAGCGCAGGGCGGACAGCAGGACGGCGTCGGCGTACGGCTTCCCGGTCCAGCGGTCGCGCTGCTCGGCCGCGAACGTCAGCTCGGCCACCGGCACCACCGCCGCGTTCGCGAACAGCATGGCCGTCAGCCGCTCGGCCTGCTTCTCCGTCGGGATGCCCGCCGCCGCGCGCAGGATGCGCTCGCCCACCCACGGCACGGCCATGACGGCGGTCGCCTGCGCGGCCCACGGCAGCCGGTACTGCGGCATCGCCGGCGAGACGAGGCTCAGCGTCAGCACGAGGTCGGGCCGCCGGGAGGCGACGTAGACGCAGATCATGCCGCCGAGCGAGTTCGCGACCAGGTGCACCGGCCGGTCGAACGTCTCGAGGAACGCGACGACGTCGGCGACGTACTCGGCGACGGTGTGGTGGTCGCCGGGCGGGGACTCGCCGAAGCCGGGGAGGTCGATCGCCCACTGCTCGGCGTCGTCGCGCAGCTCGCGCATGAGCGTCGTCCAGTTCGTGGACGAACCGCCCAGGCCGTGGACGTACACCAGCGGGGTGCGCTCGTCGTCGCCGCCGGTCGCGGGCGGCGTGGTGTGGCGGACGAAGACGCGCCGCCCGGTCGAGAGCGTCCGCAGCTCACCCGGCCAGGCCTCGATCCGTTCCACACTGAGATGTTGGCACACCGCCGACTGCGGCGACGGCGAGCGGGTACCGTCGATGAGAGGCACGGGCCCGGGAGGTGCACGGTGACCGAACGTTGGCACGACGACGATCCCGAGGTCGCCGAGGGCGATCTGACCGAGCAGCACCGCGACCTCGTCGACGATCCCGACTCCGGCGACGACGCCGAGAGCGACGTCCCCGACGACGTCGACCCCGCCGATGCGCAGGAACAACGCCAGCCGGTCGGCTTCGACGACGACGACTACCGCTGAGGGTTCGGCGCCGGGAACGATACGATCCCGACATATATCCAATCCGAGGAGTGCCGTGACGACCGTGCCCGCCATCCCGGCCCGCGGCATCCGCATGCCCCGGGACCAGCGCCGCACCCAGCTGCTCGGCGCCGCCCGCGAGGTGTTCGTCGCGCAGGGCTACCACGCAGCGGCCATGGACGACATCGCCGACCGCGCCGGCGTCAGCAAGCCCGTGCTGTACCAGCACTTCCCCGGCAAGCTGGAGCTGTACATCGCGCTCCTCGACGCCAGCAAGAACGAGCTGCTGACCACCCTGCACCGGGCCATGGCGTCCACCGACGACAACAAGCAGCGCGTCATCGCCACCGTCAACGCCTACTTCGAGTTCGTCGACAACGACTCCGGCGGCTACCGCCTGCTGTTCGAGTCCGACCTGCCGAACGAGCCGGCCGTCCGCGAGCGGCTCGACCGCCTGACCGAGCTGTGCGCCCAAGAGGTCAGCCAGATCATCGCCGACGACACCGGCCTGCCGCCCGAGGAGTCCAACCTGCTCGCCGTCGGCCTGGTGGGCATCGCGCAGGTCACGGCCCGGTACTGGCTGTCGTCCGGCGGCACCATCCCGCGCGCGGCCGCCGCCGAACTCGTCGCCACGCTCGGCTGGCGCGGCATCCGCGGCTTCCCCAAGCGCGACGGCTGATTACGCTCGCGGCGCACACGACGCCGGCGGCGGAATGGGCTCGACTAGCCTTGCGGTTGACCATCACCGACAACAGGTCCTTGGGCCCGAGGGGAGAACAGGGTGGCCGTGGAGGTCAAGATCGGCGTGCACAACGCCACGCGGGAGCTCGTGCTCGAGAGCGGTCAGACGCCGAAGGAGATCGAGAGCACCGTCCGTTCAGCGCTCAGCGACGCCAACGGTCTGCTCGACCTCACCGACGAGCGCGGCCGTCGGCTGCTGGTACGCACCGAGCACCTGACGTACGTCGAGATCGGCGAGCCGGTCGAGCGCCGGGTCGGCTTCGGCACCGTCTGAGCCTCGCTCAGGCGGACAAGCCGAGCTTGGTCATGCGGTCGGTGTGCTTCTTCGTGATGCGCGCGAACAGCTGACCGAGCTCGGCGAGGTCCATACCCGGGCGGTCGACACCGCCCACGAGGAGTACGGCCAGGGCGTCGCGGTCGACGGCGACGCGCTGGGCCTGGGCCAGCGCCTCGCCGACCAGGCGGCGGGCCCACAGCGCGAGCCGTCCGGCCAGCCGCGGGTCGGCGTCGACGGCGTCGCGGACCCGGCCGACGGCGAAGTCGGCGTGGCCGGCGTCGGCCAGCACGTCGATGACCAGCTCGCGGGTCCGGGGGTCGACGGTCTCGGCGACCTCGCGGTAGAAGTCGGCCGCGATGCCGTCGCCGACGTACGCCTTGACCAGCCCTTCCAGCCAGTCGGCCGGCGCGGTGTTGGCGTGGAACTGCTCCAGCGGCACCCGGAACGGCGCCATGGCGTCGTCGACCGGCGCGCCGAGTTCGTCGAGGCGGTCGCGGATGCGCTCGAAGTGGTGGAACTCGGTGACCGCCATGCCGGCCAGCGCGGCCTTGTCGGCCAGCGACGGCGCCAGTCCGGCGTCGGCGGCCATGCGCTCGAACCCCGTCAGCTCACCCAGCCCCAGCAGGCCGAGCAGATCGACGACGCCGGCCCGGTAGGCGGGGTCGTCGAAGGCGTCGTTCGCGCTCACGGTGGCAACGATATCGGCGTGGCGCGGATGACGGTGAACAGCACTCCATTCCACTTGCCGTTACACTGGGCGATGGTATAGATGGCGTCCGGGCGAAACGGGCGCCCCCTGGGGACGAACCGAACGTCCGTACGCGTACCACGCGGCCTCTGGGCCCGCCGGCGATGACCGCCGGCGCGCGGCCCGGTTGGCGCGTCGCGTGCACGCCGTCTCGCGGCCCCGGGGTCCTGCGACGAATGAGGCGAGACGCCCTGACAACCTTCACCGATCTGGGTGTGTTCCCACCCATCGCCGAGGCGCTCGAGCGCGTCGGCATCACCGAGGCCTTCCCCATCCAGGAGATGGCCGTCCCGGTGGCTCTGACC
The DNA here is from genome assembly GCF_900106035.1 of Jiangella alba. Taxonomy (GTDB): domain Bacteria; phylum Actinomycetota; class Actinomycetes; order Jiangellales; family Jiangellaceae; genus Jiangella; species Jiangella alba. Next base: position 2,596,033 of record NZ_FNUC01000004.1, on the reverse strand, counting down.
GGCAATGACCTCATCGGTCAGGCCCGGACGGGCACCGGCAAGACGTTCGCGTTCGGCATTCCGCTGCTGCAGCGCATCGTCGCACCCGAAGACCGCGACTACGGTCTGGCCAACGAGCCGGGCAAGCCGCAGGCGCTCGTCGTCACCCCGACGCGCGAGCTGGCCGTGCAGGTCAACGGCGACCTCACCACCGCCTCGACGGTGCGCAAGGTCCGCATCGTCACCCTCTACGGCGGCCGCGCCTACGAGCCGCAGGTCAACGCGCTCACCAAGGGCGTCGAGGTCGTCGTCGGCACGCCCGGCCGGCTGCTCGACCTCGCCGCGCAGGGCCACCTCGACCTCAGCCACGTCAAGGTGCTCGTGCTCGACGAGGCCGACGAGATGCTCGACCTCGGCTTCCTGCCCGACGTCGAGAAGCTCATCGCGGCGACACCCGAGCTGCGTCAGACCATGCTGTTCTCGGCGACCATGCCGGCCGCCGTCATCGGGCTGGCCCGCCGGTACATGCGCCACCCCGTCAACATCCGGGCCGAGTCTCCTGACGACACTCAGACCGTGCCCGCCACTGCGCAGTTCGTGTACCGGGCGCACCAGCTCGACAAGGACGAGATGGTGGCGCGGCTGCTGCAGGCCGAGGGCCGCGGGCTCGCCATGATCTTCAGCCAGACGAAGCGGGCCGCCCAGCGGCTGGCCGACGAGCTGAAGGACCGCGGGTTCGCCGTCGCCGCCGTGCACGGCGACCTCGGCCAGGGCGCGCGCGAGCAGGCGCTGCGGGCGTTCCGCAGCGGCAAGGTCGACGTCCTCGTCGCGACCGACGTCGCCGCCCGCGGCATCGACGTCGAGGGCGTCACCCACGTCGTCAACCTCACCTGCCCCGAGGACGAGAAGACGTACCTGCACCGCATCGGCCGCACCGGCCGGGCCGGCGCGTCGGGCGTCGCCGTCACGTTCGTCGACTGGGACGACCTCACCCGCTGGAAGCTGATCAACGACGCGCTCGACCTCCCCTACCCGGAGCCGGTCGAGACGTACTCCAGCAGCGAGCACTTCTTCCACGACCTCGGCATCCCGCCTGGCACCAAGGGCACGCTGCCGCGGTCCGAGCGCACCCGCGCCGGGCTCGACGCCGAGAAGCTCGAGGACCTCGGCGAGACCGGCAAGACCCGCAGCCGTCAGCCCCGCGCCCGCCGCGGCGGTGGCGGCCGGCGCCGCACCCGCGGCGGCGAGCCCGCGGCGGTCGGCGCACAGGGCCGCTCCGAGCACCGCGCCGACGAGGAGGCGCGGCCCCGGCGGCAGCGCAGCCGGCGCCGCACCCGCGGCGGCAAGTCCGTCGAGGACGGCGGCTCGGGCCACTCCCCCGAGGCCGACCCCACCGCGACGTCCTGACCCAAGGCCCCGATGCGCCGGCCCGCCCGGCGCATCGGGTCATCGGCCGGCGCCGACCCAGCGGTGGTAACGGGCGAGGTCGACGTTGCCGCCGCACACGATGGTGACGACGTGCCGCCCGGCGAAGCGGTCGCGGTCCTCGAGGATCGCCGCGACGCCGAGCGCGGCCGACGGTTCGACCACGAGGCCGGCGTGGTCGAGGAGCATCCGCATGCCGGCGGTGATCGACTCCTCGCGGACCAGGACGGCGTCGTCGGCGAGCACGAGCAGGTCGTCCAGGACGGCCGGGATCGGACGGCGGCCCGCGACGCCGTCGGCGATGGTGTCGGTCGAGTCCGTGGTGACGACGCGCCGCTGGCGCCACGACAGCGTCATCGCCGGCGCGCCGAGCGGCTGGACGCAGATCACCTCGACACCGGGCGCCATCGTCTTCAGCACCTGACCCACCCCGGTGGCCATCGCTCCGCCGCCGAGAGCGATCAGGACGGCGTCGAACGACGGTGCGGCATCCACCAGTTCCAGGCCGATCGTCGCCGCACCCTCGCAGGTCTCGAGGTCGAGGCTGTCCTCGACCAGCCGGATGCCCTCGTGCCGCGCGATCGCCGCGGCCCGGTCACGGGCCAGGTCGAAGTCACCGTCCACCAGCTCCAGCCTCGCCCCCAGCGCCCTGATGCGATCGAGCTTGGCCACCGGCGCGAACCGGGACGCCACGACGGTCACGTCGAGTCCGCGGTCGCGACCGGACCAGGCGAGGGCCTGGCCGAGGTTGCCCGCGCTGGCGCACACCACCTCTCGGGCGGCGTCGGCGACGAGCCGGCCGGCGATCACCTCCGTGCCGCGGGCCTTGAAGCTGCGGACCGGGTTCGCGGTCTCGAGCTTGACGCTCACCGCGCAGCCCAGGCCGGGCTCCATGCCCTGGACAGGGTACAGCGGGGTGTCGAGGAAGAGCGGGTCGATCAGCCGGCGAGCCGCCCGGATGCGGTCGGTGTCGAGGCGCGTCTCCTGCACGATGCCGCAGCGTAGCCCGGACGCGGCGAAGGGACCCGGTGACCCCACGGGGGAGGGAGTCGCCGGATCCCTTCGGGTCCGAGTGCGCCTTCCGATGACCGCCGGCGCAGGGGTGGTGTGACCTCGGGGTGGAGGGTGCCGACGGTCATCGGAAGGCTGCGCGGCCGTGTCGCAGGCGCCCCCTGCTGATCGGCCGTGCGCGGGAGTCCGACGTGGTACCAGCCCGCCGTCTTCCCTGGCCCAACGCTACGAAGGGGTGGGTACGGGCGACATCCGTAGTGATTACGCAAATTCTTCCGCGCGGATCACCGCGATCATGGTCATCTGCCTCTACCGTTGGCGTGCATGCACGCCACTCACGCGCTGAGTCACTGGCCGCTGGTCGGCCGGTACGACGAGTACGCGGCCGCGCTGCAGGTCCTGACCGGCAACGATTCCGGGACGGCGTTCGGCGTGCTGCTGATCGGTGAGTCGGGCGTGGGCAAGTCGACGTTGGCGAGCCGGCTCGAGGAGGCGGTCGCCGAGACCGCACATGTGGTGACCGTCACATCGCCGAGCCGGGCCCAGCCGGTCATGCTCGGCGCGCTGGCGCCGCTGCTGACCGACGTCGGGGCTCATGCCGACGCCAGCCCGATCTCTGTGTTCCAGGCGGCCGCCACCCGGCTTGCCCGCGACTCCGGTGGCCGGCCGGTGGTGCTGCGGGTCGAGGACGGCCACCTGCTGGACGGCGCGAGCGCGGGCGTGCTGCGCATGCTGGCGATGTCGCGGCGCGCGCGGTTGCTGGTGACGAGCCGGCCGAACCCCGCGATCCCGGACGACCTGCTGGCGCTGTGGAAGGACGGCTGGCTGCGCTGGATCGACGTCGCGCCGCTGGACCGGGCCGAGACGACGCTGCTGCTGCGCGAGGCGCTCGGCGGCGTCATCGGCCGCGACACCGACCGCCGCATGTGGGAGGCGAGCCTCGGCAACCCGCTCTACCTGCGCGAACTGGTCCGCTCGGCGCTGAGCCGGGACGAGCTGCTGCACAACCACGGCGTGTGGACGTGGACCGGGCCGGTGGTGCCGGGCCGGCTGATCGAGTTGGTGACGGCGGAGCTGCGGCGCCGCCCGGACGGCGAGCGCGAGGTCCTGGAGATCGTGTCGCTGGCCGAGTCGCTGCCGCTGCCGCTGCTGTTCGAGCTGGCCGACACCGACACCGTCGACCCGCTGGTCGAGGCGGGCATGCTGGTCGTCGACAACGCCGCGGCGCCGCCGACGGTCACGCTGTCGCACCCGGTGTACGGCGAGGCGATCCGCAGCCTGGTGCCCCCCGGACGGCGCCGGGTGCTGCGCGAGCGCGTGGTCCGGCACCTTCCCGGACCGCACGACGCGTCGCTGCCGGACCTGCTGCGGTGGGTGTCGTGGGCGCTGGAGGCGGGCTCGGTGCCCGAGCCTGAGCTGCTGGTCGAGGCGGCCGCGCTGGCCAACCGGCTGCAGCAGGCCGCCGACGGGCGGCGGTTCGCCGATCTCGCGCTGCTGGCCGATCCGGACGACGTCGTGGTGGCCGGCGCGCTGGCCGAGCGGGCCCGCGCACACCGCGTCCTCGGCGCCGTCGACCGCGCCCAGGCCGACCTCGACCAGCTGCACCTGCTGCCGGACGAGGTGCTGACGCCGCCGCTGGTGGCGCACGCCGCCATCACCGGCGCCGACGTGCTGTTCCATGGGCAGGCCGATCCCGTGGCCGCGGTGCGGCTGCTGGACGACGCGCTGCCGCGGGTCGCCGTCTGCACGCAGTCGTCCGCCGTGGTGCGCGGGCACCGGCTGGCCGTGCTGATGAACGTCGGGCGCACCGATGATGCGCTGGACGAGGCGGTCGAGTTCCTCGGCGACACCACGCTGCCGCTGCTGGCCCGCATCCAGCTGACCGCCTCGGTGCAGCTGTCGCTGGCCCGGGCCGGCCGGGTGGCCGAGGCGCTGCGGCTGGGCGAGCGGTACATGGTCGCCGCCCGCGAGTCGATGTCCGAGGCGACGGCGTACCTCATGCCGCTGCGCGCCGCCGTCACCGTGATCCGGCTGTTCGCCGGTGACGTCGACGGCGCCGAGCGGATGCACGCCGACGAGTCCGACCTCGACATCGGTCAGGTGCACCACCACCGCAACGTGCCGGGGCTGGTCGAGGGCCAGCTGGCGATGGCCCGCGGCCGCTGGTCGGAGGCGTCCGGGCACCTGGGCGGGGCCATCGCCGCGCTGCGCGACGCCGACCCGCGCGGGTTGCTGCCGGCCGTCCTGGCGCTGGCGGCGGAGTCCGCGGTCTGGCTCGGCGACGTCGACGACGCGGCCCGGTTCCGCGAGGAGGCGTTGCGCCAGCCGGTGCACGAGACGTCGACGATGTTCGGACGGCGCCGCCGAACGCTGCTGTGGGTGGGCCTGGCCCGCAGCGAGAGCGACGCCGTCGACAACGCCATGGACGCCGCCGACGCCGCGGCCGCCGCGCACCTGCCGCCGGCCGAGCTCGACTCGCTGCACGTCGCTCTGCTGGGGCTGGCCGACGGGCTGCCGACGGCGCGCGAGCTGACGCTGTCGCACGTCGCCGAGCGGATGGCCGCCGCCGCCAAGCAGTGCGACGGCCTGCTGCGCGCCGACGCGATGGCCGGTTACGCCCGCGCCGTGGCCGACGGCGACACCGAGCTGGCCGCGGCGTTCGAGGCGACGCTGGCCGGCTTCGGCATCTGGGCCAACCCGCCGCGGCAGCAGACCGTCGCGCTGACCCGGCGCGAGCAGGAGATCGCCCCGCTGGCCGCCGCCGGCATCTCCTCCCGCGACATCGCCCGCCGGCTCACCATCTCGACCCGCACCGTCGAGAGCCACCTGGCCCGCATCTACGCCAAGCTCGGCATCACCAGCCGGGCCGAGCTGCCGGCCGCGCTGAGCGGGCGCTGACCCCCGTCAGTCCGGCGGCGTCAGGACCACCGCCGCCTTGAGGTCGGCCCACAGCTCCGGCCGGACGGTGACCCGCGGCCCGAGCCGGTAGACCCGGGTCCGGGCCCGCCCGCGCACCCACAGGTGCACCTCCGTGGGTCCGCGGTGCGCGGCCAGCACCTCCGCCAGGCGCCGGGCCCACTCCGGCGTCACGTGCGCCGCCAGCGCGTCCAGCCGGACCGGCGCGTCGGCGCTGCTCAGGTCCGGTGTCGTGAGCTCGGAGACGACCAGGCGGGGCACGTCCTCGCGTTTGTCCAGACGGCCCTTGACCAGCACGATCGCGTCCTCGGCCAGGCCCGCGGCGACCAGCTGGTAGGTCGCCGGGAAGACCATGCAGTCGATCGAGCCGGCCAGGTCCTCGACGGTGGCGATGGCCCAGGCGTCGCCCCGTTTGGTCACCTTGCGCTGCAGCCCGGACACGATGCCGCCGATGGTGACGACGGCGCCGTCGGGGTGATCGCCGCCGGTCAGCGCCGAGATCGCCGCGTCGGCCCGCTCGGCGAGCTGGTGCTGGATGCCGAACAGCGGGTGGTCGGAGACGTAGAGGCCGAGCATCTCCCGCTCCTGGGCCAGCAGGAACGCCTTGTCCCACTCGTCGTCCGGGAAGTCCGCCGGCGTGGCGGCGGCCGGGTCGCCGTCGCCGGTGCCCTGGTCGCCGAACAGGTCGAACTGGCCCTCGGCCTCCTTGCGCTTCACCGCGACGGCGGTGTCGACCAGCGGCTCGAACCGGGCGGCCAGGCCCTTGCGGGTGTGTCCGAGGGCGTCGAACGCGCCGGCCTTGATCAGCGACTCGACCGTCCGCTTGCCGCAGGCGGCCGCGTCGACCTTGGCCAGGTAGTCGGGGAAGGACGCGAACCGGCCCTGCTCGTCGCGGGCGCGGACGATCGCGTCGACCACCGACGTGCCGACGTTGCGCACCGCGCTGAGCCCGAACACGATGGTGTCGTCGCCGCGCGGCGTGAAGTCGGCCACCGAGTCGTTGACGTCCGGTGTCAGCACCGTGATCCCCATCCGCCGGCACTCGTTGAGGTACACCGCCGACTTGTCCTTGTCGTCGCGCACCGACGTCAGCAGCGCGGCCATGTACTCGGCCGGGTGGTTCGCCTTGACGTAGGCGGTCCAGTACGAGACCAGCGCGTACGCGGCGGCGTGCGCCTTGTTGTACGCGTAGCCGGCGAACGGCACCAGGACGTCCCACACCGCGCGGATGGCCCCGTCGGAGTAGCCGCGGTCCCGGCAGCCGTCGCGGAACGAGCCGAACTCCTGGTCCAGCACCTCCTGCTTCTTCTTGCCCATCGCCCGGCGCAGCAGGTCGGCCTGGCCCAGCGTGTACCCGGCCAGCACCTGGGCCGCCTTCTGCACCTGCTCCTGGTAGACGACCAGGCCGTAGGTGAGGTCGAGCACCTCCTTCAGCGGCGCCTCCAGCTCCGGGTGGATCGGCGTGATGTCCTGCTGCCCGTTCTTGCGCAGCGCGTAGTTGACGTGCGAGTTCATCCCCATCGGGCCGGGCCGGTAGAGCGCGGTCACGGCGGTGATGTCCTCGAACTGGTCCGGGCGCATCAGCCGCAGCAGCGACCGCATGGCACTGCCGTCGAACTGGAACACGCCGAGGGTGTCGCCGCGGCCGAGCAACTCGAACGTCGGGCGGTCGTCCAGCGGCAGCGCCAGCAGGTCCAGACCGGTTCCGGTGTCGCGCCGGACCAGGGCGACCGCGTCGTCGAGGATGGTGAGGTTGCGCAGCCCGAGGAAGTCCATCTTCAGCAGGCCGAGCGACTCGCAGGTGGGATAGTCCCACTGCGTGATGGTGACGCCGTCGGAGTGGCGCACCCACACCGGCACGTGGTCGACGATCGGCTCGCTGGACATGATCACGCCGGCCGCGTGCACGCCCATCTGACGCACCAGGCCCTCGACGCCCTTCGCCGCGTCGACCACCTTGCGCACGTCCGGCTCGTTCTCGTACATGCCGCGCACCTCGGCGGCCTCGGCGTAGCGCGGGTGCTTCGGGTCGGTGATGCCGGACAGCGTGATGCCCTTGCCGCCGACGTCGGCCGGCATGGCCTTGGTGATGCGGTCGCCGACGGCGTACGGGAAGCCGAGCACGCGGGCGGAGTCCTTGATCGCGTTCTTCGCCTTGATGGTGCCGTAGGTGCCGATCAGCGCGACCTTGTCGGCGCCGTACTTCCGCGTCACGTAGCGGATCACCTCGGTGCGCCGGCGCTCGTCGAAGTCGATGTCGACGTCGGGCATCGAGACCCGCTCGGGGTTGAGGAAGCGCTCGAAGATCAGTCCGTGCACCAGCGGGTCGAGGTCGGTGATGCCCATCGCGTACGACACCAGCGACCCGGCCGCCGACCCGCGTCCCGGCCCGACCGCGATGCCGTGCTCCTTCGCCCACATGACGAAGTCAGCGACGACGAGGAAGTAGCCGGGGAAGCCCATCTGGACGATGACGTCCATCTCGTACTCGGCCTGCCGCCGGTACTCGTCCGTGACGCCGTCCGGGTAGCGCCGCCGCAGCCCGGCCTCCACCTGCTCGCGGAACCAGGTCACCTCGGTGTACCCGGCCGGGACGGGGAACCGCGGCATGAGGTCGCGCTTCTCGAACCAGCCGGCGGGGTCGATCTGCTCGGCGACGAGCCGGGTGTTGCGGCAGCCCTGCTGCCAGGCGTCGGAGGAGTCGACGGCGTACATCTCGGCGGCGGACTTGAGGTGGTAGCCAGTGCCGTCGAAGCGGAACCGGTTCGGGTCGGACACCGTGGCGCCGGTCTGGATGCACAGCAGCGCGTCGTGCGCGGCCGCCTCGTGCGCGTACGTGTAGTGCGAGTCGTTGGTGACCAGCGGCGCGATGCCGAGGCGCCGGCCGAGGTCGAGCAGGCCGTCGCGGACCCGCCGCTCGATCTCGACGCCGTGGTCCATCAGCTCCAGGAAGAACCGGTCGGCGCCGAAGATGTCGCGGTAGTCGGCGGCGGCCCGCAGCGCCGCGTCGTCCTGGCCGAGCCGCAGCCGCGTCTGCACCTCGCCGGACGGGCAGCCGGTCGAGCCGATCAGCCCTTCGGCGTGCGCGGCCAGCGCCTCCTTGTCCGTCCGCGGCCACTTCTGCAGCCAGCCCTCCTGATAGGCGTCGGACGAGAGCCGGAACAGGTGGTGCAGGCCGGTGCGGTCGGCCGCCCAGATCGTCAGGTGCGTGTACGCGCCGGAGCCCGAAACGTCGTCGCGCTTCTGGTGCGGCTGCCCCCACAGCACCCGGGCCTTGTGCCGCCGCGACTCAGGCGCGACGTAGGCCTCCATGCCGATGATCGGGGTGACGCCGGTCGCGGCGGCCTGCTGGTGGAAGTCGTAGGCGCCGTGCAGGTTGCCGTGGTCGGTCATCGCGAGGTGCGTCATGCCGTGGTCACGGGCGGCGGTGAGCAGGTCCTTGACCCGGGCGGCGCCGTCGAGCAGCGAGTACTGCGTGTGGACGTGCAGGTGGGTGAACGGTTCGGGCACTCCGGCCCCCGGTCAGGCGTCGCCCTCGAGGTCGCGGGCGATGGCCCGCAACCCGATGGCCACCTCCCGGGCCGACGGCGCCCGCTCGGGGTCGACCAGCCACTGCTGGGTGAGCCCCGCGACCAGCGCCGAGTGCACCGACCCGACCGCCCGCGTCTCCTCCGTTGGCTCGATGCCGTCCAGGCCGTGCAACTGCGCGGCGAGGCCCGTGCGCGACCGTTCGAGCGCGTCGGCCAGCTGCTGGCGGATCTCCGGCGACCGCTCGGCCTGGGCCATCGCCTCGACGCTGGCCACCATCAGCGCCCGCTCGGTGAGCTGGGAGTCGATCATCCGGGCCCACATCGCGACGATCCGCTCCCCCGGCGTGCCGGCCGCGTCTTCGTCGCCGGACGTCGCGGCCGCACGGTCGCCCCACTCCCACAGCGACTCCAGCAGCGCGCGGTTGAGCAGCGCGTCCTTGGAGCCGTAGTGGTAGTTGATGGTGCCCAGCGGCGCGCCGGCCGTGGCGGCGATGTCGCGCGAGGTCGTGCGCGCGTAGCCGCGCTCCTCCAGGCACCGCTTGGCGGCGGTCATGAGCTGTTCGCGATGTCCCATGGGCGGCAGCGTACCCCAGATTTGAACGGGCGTTCAGAACGTGCGTTCAAATCTGTGGGCGTGCCGAAACCGCCCGCGGTGACGGGCGGCGGGCGGCTGGACTCAGCTGCGGACGACGACCACGGGGGTGCCGACCTCCGTGTGCTCCCAGAGCGCGACGGCGTCGTCGAGGTCCTGGCGGATGCAGCCGTCGGAGAGCGGCGTGCCGAGCTGCGACAACGTCTGCACCTCGGCGCCGGTGGCGGTGGCCACCGGGAGGTCGTGGAAGCCGATGTTGGAGTTCTCGCCGCGGAAGAACCGCACCATGTACTCCATGGTCTCGGTGCCGTGCCAGCTGACGGCGTCGCGCGACTTCGAGAAGACGTCGAAGGTGCCGGTGGGCAGCTGGTCGTAGCGGCTGCCCGACACGTAGTAGGTGCGCAGCACGGTCTCGTCGGCGTCGACCAGCCAGACCACCTGCTGGGTGATGTCGAACACCACGCGGTGGCCGGAGCCGCTGCCGGCCGGGAGCGGCGCGGTGGCGACCGGCTTGACGTTCGGGTCGGCGGGCGGCGGGACGACCTTCTCCATGACCGGCCGGGCGGTCTTCGCGGAGGGGACGCGCGCCTCGCCGCGGGAGGTGTCGTCGCCGTCGCGGTCGGACAGCGGCGGCAGCACACCGGCGCTGGCCGGGACATCCGGCCCGGTGGCGGTGCCGGCCAGCCCGAACAGGCCGGCGGTGACCGCGAACGAGCAGCTGAGGAACGTCACCCGCACCCCGTGGATGCGGGATCGGCGGCGGACGCGGGAACGCCGGCGCGGCGAGTGCCGCGTGGCCGATCGGGACGAGACGCCGTAGCGCCCTGCCATCCGCGCTCCTTCGGGTCGGTGGGTAGCCGCCAAATCAGCGTACGCCACCGCACCGTCGCTGTGGCCGCGCCCGCATGATCATGCTCTCGGGAGCGCCCGGATAAACGTGACGGAGCGGACAAACGCGATCAGGAGGGTTCCAGCCCCGCCCAGGACGCGCGGGTGGTGGTGGACGCCCGGCCCTCGGGGCAGTGCTGGAGGTAGTCGCACCAGCCGCACAGCGACGACGGCCGTGCCGGGAACCGTTCGTCGCCGGTGTCGCCGGCCTTGAACGCGGCGTCGGCCGCGGCGCACTCGGCGGCGATGGCGTCGGCGCGGTCGAGGTGACGGGTGAGGGTGCGGTCGTCGTGCTCCCACACCGCGACGGTGCCGGACGGCAGGTGGTGCAGCTCGACCCGGTGGCACGGGGTGCGCAGCGTGCGGGCGGCCGCGGCGGCATAGACGGCCAGCGCCAGCGAGCTGCGGGCGTCGTCGGTGGTGAGGACGTGCCGGCCGGTCTTGTAGTCGACGATGACGAGGTCGTCGCCGCGTTGGTCGACGCGGTCGATGCGGCCGGTGAGCGACGTGCCGCCGTGGATGAGGCCGACCGTGCGCTCGACGCCGCGTGGCTCGTCGTCGGGGTCGAGCTTGCCGACGTAGCCGGTGACCATGTCGCAGGCCCGGACCCGCCAGAGGCCGGCCTGGTCGGCGTCGCGGAACCCCTCGGCCGTCCAGTACTCGTCGACCATGGCGCCGGCGCGGTGCGGCGTGCGCGCGTCGCGGGGCAGCCGCCACCAGCCGGCCAGCGCGTTGTGCACCACCGCGCCGAGCGTGTTGTGGGCCCACGGCGGGCCCTTGGGCGGCGGCGGGCGGTCGAGGTAGTTGAAGCGGTAGCGCCGCGGGCAGTCGAGCCAGGTGTTCAGCCGCGTGGGCGTGGCGCCGTACAGACGCCGCGGCATGCCGTCGAGGATGGGCTGGCTCATGGGACCATTCTTCCGCCCGGCACCGACACAGTCGTCACCCCGCGCCCTCCACGAAGGCACGGACGGAGTCGGCCACCAGTTGGACGGCGATGGCCGACAGCAGCAGACCCGCGATGCGGGTGACCAGTAGGATGCCCGACTCCTTCAGCACCCGCAGCAGCAGCACGCTGAACCGCATCGACGCCCAGATCGCCAGCAGCACCACCGCGATGCCCAGCCCCAGCGCGAGGAAGTCCCAGCCGCCGTCGGAGTCCTGCACGAACACCATCGTCGCGACGATGGCGCCCGGCCCGGCCAGCAGCGGCGTCCCGAGCGGCACCATCGCGACGTTGCCGGCGGACGCGGTGTCCGGCTGGTCCGCCTTCCCGGTCAGCAGCTCCAGCGCGACCAGCAGCAACAGCAGCCCACCGGCGCCCTGCAGCGCGGGCAGGCTGATGTGCATGTAGTCGAGGAGGGTGCGGCCGAACAGCGCGAAGATCGTGATGACCCCGCCGGCGACGGCGACCGCCTGCCAGGCGGCCCGGGTGCGCTCGGCCGGCCGCCGGTTGCCCGTCAGCGCGAGGAACACCGGCACCGTGCCCGGCGGGTCCATGATCACGAACAGCGTCACGACGACCTCGCCGAACAGCTGCCAGTTCATCGCTGCGCTCCGGGTGGGCTCGGGTGAGCGGCGGGGTCAGTGCCCGCCGGCCAGCGATCGTAGCCGCTCCCACTCCTCCGGCGCCGTCGTGTTGACGCCCAGCTCGTGGTCGAGCTTGCCGGTGCCGTGGTAGTCGCTGGAGCCGGTGACGACCAGGTCGAGGTCCTGCGCGACGCGGCGCAGCGTGCGCCGGCTGGCGTCGTCGTGGTCCTGGTGGTCGACCTCGATGCCGTCGAGCCCGGCGTCGCGCAGCGCCTCGATGCCCGACGGCGTCAGCGCACGGCGGGCGCCCTCGCGGCCCCACGGGTGCGCCAGCACGCACACCCCGCCGGCGGCGTGCACCAGGTGGATCGCCTCGTCGACGGGCGGGGCGTACTTCGCCGCCCAGCCCGGCCGGCCCTGGCCGAGCCACCAGGCGAACGCCTCCTCGCGGTCGCGCACATAGCCCTTGGCGATCATCGCGTCGGCCACGTGCGGGCGGCCGACGGTGGCGGCGTCGGGCGAGTGCGTCAGGATGTCGGCGACGTCCATCGGCAGCCCCGACGCGGTGAGCGCGGCGGCGATGCGGGCCAGCCGGGTGCGGCGGTCGTGCCGGACCCGGCCCAGTTCGTCGGCCAGCGGCTCGTACCCGGGGTCGACGAGGTAGGCGAGCAGGTGCACGCCGTGGCCGCGCAGCTCGGTGGAGATCTCCGCGCCGGTCACCACCTCGACGCCGGTCTCGTCGCCCGCCGCGAGCGCCGCCGTCCAGCCGTCGAAGGTGTCGTGGTCGGTCAGCGCGACGACGTCGAGGCCGACCTCCTTGGCCCGCCGGACCAGGTCTTCCGGCCGGTCGGTGCCGTCGGAGACGCTGCTGTGGGCGTGCAGATCGATGCGCAACCGGGGCACCCTCGATGTGATCGGTGGACGTCCGATGACCTCATTGATCGTAGCCCGGCGTCAGCCACGGCGGGGGCGTTCCGTACGGCAAGAGGTCGGCCTCGTGGCCGAGATCACGTAGATCGACCACCTCGACGTCCTCCAGCAGCAGCACGCCGGCGGTCTGCGGGTACAGGATCGCCCACAGCCAACTGCCACCCCAGTGACCTGCGTAGACGGCGCGGTCGGCGGGCCCTTCGACGAACCACAGCGGCACCGTGCGGCCCTGCACCAGCAGCTTCGCCCGCGGCTCGCCCTCGACCGCCTTGCCCGGGTCGACGCCCTCGAGCCCGGCCAGCCCCGCCCCCAGCCCGACGCCCTGTTCCTCGGCGACGAGCAGGAAATCGCCCGGGCCGCCCAGCGGATTCGGCCCGCTGATGCCGACCCCGCACGCCCGCACCCCGCCGGCGTCGTCACCGGCATGGATCACCGCGCCGACGACCCAGCCGCGCGGCAGCGGCCACGGCAGCCACAGCGGCACGTGGGAGTCGCGCGCCAGCTGATGCACCAGCGGCGCACTGGGCGTCGTGACCGGCGCCAGCGGGTACACCTCGCCGTGCAGGTCGCAGAGCCAGCGGCTGGACCACGCGCCGGGCGGACGCGCCGCTGCGCCGCACCGTGGACAGGTTCGTTCACCTCTCACCCGACCGACGCTGACGCCTCACCGCCCGCCCCGTCAAGCACCTCCCGCCAACGCGTGGGTCCGCCTGGACCGGAATGATCACGTTCGCCGGGGTTTCTGCCCCTCGGCAACCACCGCCGTCGCCCCCTCCGCCGAGTTGCCCGGGGGGCTGGCGGCGGCGCAGACCGGCCGGCGGCTGGCGCTACACCGCGCGGCCTGTACCCGCAATTCCCCCGTCCCCCTGATAGCTGCCAGTTCTTAGGCCGAGGTGCCGCGGGTCAAGCGGTGCCCCGCCCGCGCGAAGCGCCGATCAGGCTCCGCTTGAGGCGCGGTGCCGCGGCTAAGAGAATGGGCAGCAGGGGGACGGCCCACTCGCGCCAAGCGGCGAACTGGTGCACGACGGCGAACGCGGCACAACGGGGAAGGTCAGGGCGCGTTCCAGCGACCGATCGCCGGCGTCTCGCGTTCCCAGCCGAGCACGGACACGGTCGCGGTGTCGAGGCGCAGGTGGGCGCCCGCCCCCACCGGCCAGCCACTCCACCGCGCGCCGACCACCCGCAGGACGTGGCCGTGGGCGAAGACCAGCACGCGCTCCCCCTCGACCGACCGCAGCCGGGCGATCAGGCGGTCGACCCGGACCTCGACGTCGGCGGGGCGCTCGCCGCCGGGTGCGCCGTCGGTCCAGAGCGACCAGTGGGGGTGGGTCTCGCGGATCTGCGCCGTCGTGACGCCCTCGTACTCGCCGTAGTCCCATTCGCGCAGGTCGTCGTCGATCTCCGGACCCGGGAAGCCGGCCAGTTCCGCCGTCCGCCAGGCACGTTGCCGTGGGCTGGACAGCACGAGGTCGAACGCGGCGCCGTCGAGGCGGTCGGCCAGGGACCGGGCGGCCCGTTCGCCCTCCGGCGTCAGCGGGAGGTCGGTGCCGCTGGTGTGCTTGCCGTCGCGGCTCCACTCGGTCTGGCCGTGCCGGACCAGCCAGATCTCGGGACGGTGAGTCTGCGGGTCCGGCTGCCGGAGGGTCGCCATGCTGGTAACGCTAGCGCTGAGGATCGGCTCGGCGAGGAGGAACCGTGACCATGACCGAGTGGGCGTTCTACCGCGACGGCCGGCGGCAGGCCGGTCAGGACTACGACGACGCCGTCGCGCAGGCACGCCGGCGGCAGGGTTTCGTCTGGATCCGGCTGCACGAGCCGGACGAGGACGAACTGCGCGGCATCGCGTCCGACTTCGGCCTGCACCCGCTGGCCGTCGAGGACGCGCTGGACCCGCGGCAGGGCACCAAGATCGGCCACTACGACGGCCTGGTCTACCTGGTGCTGCGCAGGGTCCGGTACGACGGCGGAGTGCGCGACGCCGGGCGGCTGACGATGCTGGCCGGGCCGGACGTCGTCGTCAGCGTCAGCGAGGGCGACCCGGATCCCGTCCAGGCCGTCGCGGAGCAGTTGGAGAGCCGGCCGAAGCTGCTCGGCCACGGCCCGGCCGCCGTGCTGTACGTGGCCGCCGACTCCACCGTCGACGAGTACGTCGAGGTGGCGGAGGCGTTCGAGGCCGACCTCACCGAGATCGAGGCGGCCGTGTTCGACGAGGTCAGCGGCAACCAGGCGGGCCGCATCTACCACGCCAAGCGGGAGTTGCTGAAGCTGCAGCGGGCCATCGCGCCGCTGGGGCTGCCGGTGCGGTCGCTGACGCAGCGGGCGCCGGACCTCGTGGCGCCGAAGGTGCAGACCTACTTCCGCGGCGTCGGCGACCACGTCGACCGGCTGCACGCGCAGCTGGGCGGCTACGACGAGATCATCAGCTCGATGCTGCAGGCGAACCTGGCGCAGCTGTCCGTGGCGCAGAACAACGACATGCGCAAGATCACGTCGTGGGCGGCGATCGTGGCGGTGCCCACGGCGATCGCCGGCATCTACGGCATGAACTTCCGCCACATGCCCGAACTGCACTGGAGGCTCGGCTACCCCGGCGTGATGCTGCTGATGGCGGCGTTGTGCTGGATGCTCTACGTCAACTTCAAGCGGCGCGACTGGCTTTAGGGTGTGTCTCCCGGGTCTCGGCCGTAGCGAGCGGCGTCCAGGTGGATGCCTCGCAAGGCCGAGGAAGGAGTCATAGCGGGGTTCTATGACGACTGACGAGAACGCCGCGAGGCGCCGCCTGGGCGTCGCGCAGTAGGCCACGGACCCGGGAGACACACCCTAAGAGACGGTGCCGGTGCCGGTCTGCAACGAGAGCCGGGCGAGCAGGTTGCGCGCTTCCTCGGCGTGCTGGTGCTGGCAGTAGACCTCGTAGCGGCCGGCCACGGTGACGCTCTGGGACGTGAAGTCGCGGCGGCCGCCGGTCAGCGCGTAGCCGACCAGCCCGAAGATCATCATGAAGATGGCGCCCCACAGCACGCTGAGCAGGATGATCGCCAGCCAGCCCTCGTCGGTGAACAGGCCGAGGAGGAGACCGACGAACAGGCCCAGCCAGGCACCGGTGGCGAGGCCGCCGAGGGCCGCCTTGCCCCACGACAACCGCCCGGTGACGCGCTCGACCTGACGGAGGTCGCTGCCGACGATGGCCAGGTTCTCAACGGGGAACTTCTGGTCGGCCAGGTAGTCGACCGCCTTCTGTGCCGCGGGGTAGTCGTCGTAGCTGCCGACGACGATGCCGGTGGGAAGACCAGGGATGGGACTCACCATGACACACCTCCTAGTGGGCGACAGTACCCGCGTGGACGATCAACGCACGGCACATTCGTGCACGACATCGCCGGAACGTCGCTGCTGAGCGGGGCGAACCGGGCAGAGTGCGGCTACGCGGTGGAGGCGATGAGCCAGTCGGGCAGCTCAGCCGCCGCGGTGACGCCGAGCGCCAGCACCAGCGCACGGTGCGCCTTGGGCTCGAACGGCTCGATGAGCAGCGACATGCCCGCCTCGGACGGGGTGCGGTCGGCCTTGAGCTGGTTGCACGACACGCACGCCGCGACGGTGTTGAGCCAGCTGCGCTGGGCACCGCCGCGAGACGTGGGCACGATGTGGTCGATGGAGTTGGCCCGGCCGGCGCAGTAGGCGCAGCGCCGGGCGTCGCGTTCGAGCACACCGCCGCGCGACCACGGCACCTTGCGGCGGTACGGCACCCGGACGAACCGGAGCAGGCGCACGACCAGCGGCGTCGGCAACTCGCGCGTGGCCGAGCGGATGAGCTTGTCGGCGTCGGCGTGCTCGACGACGGCCTTCTCGGTGAGGATGAGGATGACGGCCCGGCGCACCGACACGACGGCCAGCGGTTCGTAGGAGGCGTTCAGAACGAGTGTGTTCACAGCGCACACGCCTCCTTCCCGAGCCCGCGTCAGGGCTCGCCGCTCTGACTCTAGTGTGGCCTACGCGCTCGATAAGGAACGTAACGGCAAAATCTGGACCAATCGCTGGCGGTGTCCGCGCGCGCGGACCCGCCTCTACAGTGCAACGACGCCGCCCGCTTCACAACGGATTTTCCTTCTGGTCCAGGTCGAGCCGGGGCAGCGAATCGCCCGACACGGAGCGCCAGACGTCGGTGACGCGGTCCTGGATGACCTCGACGACGTCGCGCAGCGGCAGCCCGGTGAACTCGTCGGGCAGGATCGGCTTGCCGACCCGCAGCTTGATGGTGGGACGGCGGACGACGGAGGTGATGGCGCCGCCGAGGCTGCGCGCGATGGACCCGGAGCCGATGCGCCGGGCGTCGTGGTGGGCCACCGGCACGACCGGGGCCTTCGCGTCGGCGGCCAGCCGGCCGACGCCGAAACGGAACCGCCGCGGCGAGCCGTCGGGCGTGGCCGAGACGTCGCCCTCGGGGTAGATGCCGACGACCTCGCCGCGGTCGAGCGCGTCGTGCGCCGCCTTCAGGGCGGCGGCGCCGGCCTGCCGCCCGCCGACCTCGATCATGCCGGCCTGCCGCGCCAGCGGGCCGATGAACGGGTTCTCGAACACCAGCGACGACGCCATGAAGCGGACGTGGCCGTGGGTGACGCCGCAGCCGTCGCGGTGACACGGGACGCTGGGCCGCAGCCCGGCCTTGTAGAGCGTGGAGAGCACCGGCGGCACGTCGGCGATGGTGGTGTGGTTGACGGCGACGATGGCCGGCCCCTTGATGGGCAGGTGCGACAGACCGTCGGGATCGACGCGACCGAACCACTTGGTCAGACCCACGGCCACCGCGCCCACGAGTTCCACGGGGGAAGATTAACCCATCGGCCCGGCGAGCCGGTGGAGCAGCGTCACGGAGCGGGGGTGGCCGGCGGCGTGGGCACCGGGATCTTGGTGAGGTCGACCACGGCGTCCTCGGCCGGCGGAGTGACCGCGACCTCCGTCCCGTAGTCGGTGAAGGAGATGACGCCGGCACCGGCCGACGCGCCCTTCTCCTCGAACCGCAGCGGCAGCGGCTCGCCGGTGGCGGCGACCCACAGCGTGCCGCCGGTCTCGGGGAACAGCAGGCCGACCGCCGGCTGGCCGTCGACCTCGCGGACGGCGGTGAGGCCGTCGGGGTCGTCGGCGCCGAGCACCGCGGTCGCGAACGTGGACCCGTCGGAGAAGATGGCGAAGTCGGCGGCCGCCTCGGGCGAGATGAGCAGCCACTTGCCGGCCAGCGTGGTGCCGACGTCGGCGCCCACCACCTCGGCCAGCGACTCGTCGCCGGTGACGTAGACGGCGCCGGGCGTGGCGACCAGCTGGACCGGGTTCTCGGCGCCGACCGAGCCGGTGGAGCCGACGCCGTCCTTGAAGGCGATGTCGATGGTGTTGCCGCTGACCGTGGTGCCGGTGACGCGGTACGAGCCGGTGGCGCGCATGGCCGCCAGCGACTGCGCAAGCACCTCGGTGGCCGCCAGTTCGTCGATGCCGTTGGGCGCCTCGGTGAGGCCCTCCTCGACGCTGAGCTGAGCCAACGGCGAGACCGCCGGGTGCTCCGGCCCCGATGCACACGCCGTCAAGGCGATGGTCACGAGCGCGGCGGAACCGGCTGCAGCCAGTCGGCGAACGACCAGTTGCATGAGCGGCTGACCTCTTCGGTTCAAGGGTCGGCTCGGTGTCGAGCACGAGGCGGCTCCGGTTGGAGCGCCTGATGGAGCATACCCACGCTCCGGGCACGTCGTCACCGAAACGTGACCTGATCAAGGTGGCACGACCACCCGTATCGGGACGTCACCCCTGATCAACGCGGGTGTGACGAAAGGGTGTAATCTCGTTCACGAGACAACTGAAGACCCACGACAGGGGAGCGCTGCAGCGCTGAGAGTGCGGGATGGCCCCGCAGACCCTCGAACCTGATCCGGGTAATGCCGGCGCAGGAAGTCGACACCTCGACCGCAGCAGCGCGTCCCACGGGAGTTCCCGTGGCGGCGCGCTGTGTCACGTCTTCGAGGGCCCCTCGTCGTACTCGTACGAGAGGAGCTGTCCGATGAGCGAGCCGGGTACCGTCCAGCTGCGACGGCACCGCTGGCGCACCGTCGACATCGTCGTCGCGTCCGTCATCGGTGTCGTGTTCGGGGTGGTCTTCGCCATCTGGAACAACCTGCTGTACTCGGTCATCAACGCGCCACTGGGCTCGATGCCGATCGCGCCGCTGGCCTCCGGCGTCTGGCTGATCCCGGCCGTGCTCGGCGCGCTGGTGGTGCGCCGTCCCGGCGCCGCCCTGTACACGGAGGTGCTGGCGGCGGTGGTGTCGATGTTCTTCGGCTCGGCGTGGGGGCTGTCGGTGTTCCTGTCCGGCATGTGGCAGGGGCTCGGGGCCGAGGTCGTGCTGGCGTTGCTGGTCTACCGCCGCTGGGGCGCCGGCGCGGCGCTGCTGGCCGGTGGCGGCGCGGGCCTGGCGATGGGGCTGTACGAGATCGTCGCGTACGTCCCCACGTACTCCGCGGACTGGAAGGTCATCTACGTGGGCTGCGCCGTCGTGGCCGGTGTGGTCGCGGGCGGGCTCGCGTGGCTGCTGATGCGGGCGCTGGCGCGGACGGGCGCACTGGCGCCGTTCGCGGCCGGGCGTGCGCAGGGCGAGATCTGATGACGGTGTCAGACGGCGGCGCCGCGGTCCGGATCCGCGGCTTCGGCTGGCGCTACGCCGGCCGCAAGGCATGGGCCTGCCGCGGCGTCGACCTGGACGTCGCGGCCGGTGAGCGGGTGCTGCTGGTCGGGCCGTCGGGTGCGGGCAAGTCGACGCTGCTGCGCGCGGTCGCCGGGCTGCTGGACCCCGAGACGGCGGCGGAGCAGGAGGGTTCCGTCCTCGTCGACGGCGTCCCGGCGGCGGCCGCGCGCGACCGCGTCGGCATGCTGCTGCAGGACCCCGAGGCGTCGCTGGTGATGTCGCGCTCCGGCGACGACGTCGCGTTCGGGCTGGAGAACGCCGGGGTGCCGGCGGACGAGATCTGGCCGCGGGTGGACGAATCGCTCGCCCGGGTCGGCTTCCGGCACGGACGAGACCGGCCGACGGCGGCGCTGTCCGGCGGCGAGCAGCAGCGGCTGGCGCTGGCCGGCGCGCTGGTGCGCCGCCCGTCGGTGCTGGTGCTGGACGAGCCGACCGCCAACCTCGACCCGGACGGCACGGCGACGGTGCTCGGCGCCGTCGCGGCCTCACTGAGCGGCGCGGGCACGACGCTGCTGCTGGTCGAGCACCGGGTCGACGCCGCGGCCGGGCTGGTCGACCGCGTCGTCGTGCTGGAGCCGGGCGGCGGCGTGCTCGACGACGGGCCGCCCGAGGAGGTGTTCGGCCGGCGCGGCGCCGCGCTCGCCGCGGCGGGCGTGTGGGTGCCGGCGCCGTGGGGCCCGGCCGCACCCCCGTTCCGGCCCGGCCCCGGCGGCGACGTCGTGCTGACGGCCGCCGACCTCACCCTGACCTACCCGCGCACCCGGCGACCGGCGCTGTCGTCGGCGTCACTGACGGTGCGGCACGGCACCGCCGTCGCCGTCACCGGGCCCAACGGCAGCGGCAAGTCGACGCTGGCGATGCTGCTGGCCGGGCTGCTGCCGCCGGACACCGGGTCGGTGCTGCTCGGTGGGTCGGAGCGGCCGCTGCACCGGTGGCGGGCGCGCGACCTGTGCCGCCGGGTCGGGACGGTGTTCCAGGACCCGGAGCACCAGTTCGTCACCCGCACCGCCCGCGACGAGCTGCTGGTCGGTCCGCGGCGGGCCGGCGTCGCGCACGACGCGGCGCAACGGCGGGCGGACGAGCTGCTGGAACGGCTGCGGCTGACCCGGCTGGCCGGCGCGAACCCGTTCACGCTGTCCGGTGGCGAGAAGCGGCGGCTGTCGGTCGCGGCGATGCTCACGACCGCGCCGGACCTGCTGGTGCTGGACGAGCCGACGTTCGGGCAGGACGCGCGGACGTGGGCGGAGCTGCTCGAGCTGCTCGTGAGGTTGCGGGTGGGCGGGACGGCGATCGTGGCGGTGACGCACGACGAGGCGTTCGCGGGGGCCCTGGCCGACGCGCGGGTGACGGTGTCTGACGGTGCGCTGCGCGACGTGGTGGAGGTGCGGTCGTGACGCTGTTGCAGACCCACCTGTCCACCGACCCCACCGCACCGCTGGCCCGCCGGAACCCCGTCGCGAAGCTGGCCGCCGCGCTGATTCCGTCAATGCTGCTGCTGGTCAGCGTCGACCCGGTGTCGGCCGGGCTGCTGCTGGCGGCCTGGCTGGCGTCCGTCCCGGCATGGGGCGTCGGCTGGTCCGGGCTGCTGCGCCGGATGTGGCCGCTCGGGGTCGCGGTCGTCATGGTGAGCCTCGGCAACGCCGTGTTCACCGCACGCAAGGGCGGCGCGACGCTGCTGGAGGCCGGGCCGCTGCTGATCACGTCGGAGAGCCTGGCCACCGGCGCGACGGCCGGCCTGCGGGTGGCGGCCATCGCGCTGCCCGGAGTGCTGGCGGTGCTGACCATCGACCCCGTCGACCTCGCCGACTCGCTGGTCCGGTACCTGCGCGTCCCGGCCCGGTTCGCCTACGGGTCGCTGGCCGCGTTCCGGCTGGCGCCGCTGCTGGCGGCCGAGTGGGAGGTGCTGGGCCGGGCCCGGCGCGCCCGCGGTCTCGGCGGCGACCGGAACCCGCTGCGGGCGCTGACGGTGCTCGGCGGACGGCTGTTCGCCCTGCTGGTGGGCGCGGTGCGGCGGGGGACGCACCTGGCCGTCGCGATGGACGCGCGCGGCTTCGCGGCGTCGGCGCACCGCACCTGCGCCCGGCGGCCGGTGTTCGGGCGGGCGGACGCGGCCCTGCTCGCCGCGTCGGCCCTGCTGACCGCCGTGGCCGTGGGGGTGGCCCTGGCGACCGGCGCGTGGTCGCCCGTGCTGTCCTGACCGGCCGGGCCCGCCGCCCGCGGAGGAGGTGGCGGGCCGAGCGGGTCCGCCATCCGCGGAGGAGGTGACGGACCCGGCCGGCTGAGCCGGGGTACGGTCCCCGCCCGGCTGGGAGGGCACCCACCCTACGGGCGGGCACCGACAGCGCCGGACGAACTCAGCCGACGCTGTCGGTGCACCGGGCGGCGATGCGGAGGACCGCGCCCGGCCGACCTCAGCCGGTGCCCACGGTGCACCGGGCGGCGGCGCGGAGGACGGCGCCGCGTTCCCGCGCGGTGATCAGCGCCGCGACCTCGGGCTGGTCGAGCACCTCGCCGACGTGGCGGACGAACTCGCCGTGGTCGGCCCAGTCCGCGTCGTCGAGGATGAGGTCGCCGACGGTGCAGCCGTCGGACAGCGCCCGGTTCGGCACCCCGCTGTCGACGTCGCCGACGACGATGGTCGACCGGGTGTCCGGCGTCGGGCAGGCGGCCGGCTCGTCGTCCGGGTTCACCCTGAAGTGGTCGAACCCGACCTCGACCGGCGTCGTCTGACCCCGCCCCTGGTGCAGCGGCCCGACGCCGCCGTCGGTGATGCCGGTGTTCTCGACCGTGCCCGGCAGCTCGATCCAGGTGACACCGTCGACGCTGACCCAGCCGGTGAACGTCGACCCGGACTTCTGCAGCCGGAACCACCACTCGTCGCCCGGGTTGGCAGGCGCCGGCTGGAGGTTCGGCTGGGTCGCCGACGGCACGTCGTTCGTCTCCGAGCGCAGCTCCACCCGCAGCGTCCGCGGCTGGCCGGGCAGGTTGTCGGCGACGAGGTCGAGCTTCACGTAGTCGCCGTCGTCCTCGTAGTACTGCAGCCCGACCTGCTGGTAGCGCTGCTCCAGCGGCGCGTGCACCTTGGTCTCGATCAGCCAGTCCTCGTCCGGCCCGATCGGCTGCAGGAACTGGTTCTGCACCGGCGGGGTGTTGTTGGCGCCGAAGTTGCCGCCCGACGTCGTCTTCACCCAGAGCCGTCCGTCGGCGACGCGGTGGTCGGTGGCCACCTCGCGCACGATCCGCGACCACCGGCAGGTGTCCAGCTCGGCGCCGTCGAACTCGTCGTCGCCGACGGGGCACTGCGGCCGCGGCTCGGCCACGCCGTCGCCGTTGTAGCGCAGCCAGTCGACGGAGAGCAGGTCCGGGCCGGTCGGGTTGTAGCCGTCGCGTGCCTGGAAGACCATGAACAGCTCGAACGAGCCGCCCGGGTCGGTCAGCGGCACGTCCAGTTCCTGCACGACGTCCCAGCTGCCGTTGCTGAGCACCTCGACGCTGCCGAGCAGGTCGCCGTCCGGCGCGTCCTTGCGGAACTCGACGACGCCGCCCTGGCCCGCCGACGACGCCCCGACGGTGACCCCGTCGATGCCGTGGAAGCTCACCGGGTCGTACGACACCCAGTCGCCGGGCCGGATCTCGCCCAGCCGCACCCCGGCGCTGGAGCCGGACCGGGCCAGCGGCGTGACGCCGCTGTTGCCGTCGAAGTACTCCGCCTCGGTGCGCTTGGTGCGCAGCTGGACGCCGGACGCGCCGGTGAGCGTGCCGACGCCGTCGCCGCCGCGGTCGACGTAGACGCCCTCGAGCACGTAGTAGAGGTTGACGTCGCCGCCATGGCCGCCGTCGGTCATGGTCGGGACGACGCCCTCGCAGCCCTCGACGGTGTCCAGCGGGTGGGCGTGCTCGTCGTGGCCGAGCAGCGTCTGCACCAGCACGTCCTCGCAGGCGATGCCGCCGTCGGCGATCGAGCCGTCCTCCGCGTCCTCCACCGACACCCGGTACGGGACCTCGTCGCCGAACTCGAAGAACCCGCCGTCCGGCGGCAGCTCGACCGTCACGACCGGCCGGGTGTTGCCGACCACCACCTGCACCGCGGCCAGCGCCTCGCGGCCCTCCTCGTCGGTGACGGTGAGCCGGGCCTGGTAGGTGCCGTTCGCGGTGTAGACGTGGCTGGGGTTCGCGTCGGTGGCGCCGGCGCCGTCACCGAAGTCCCAGGCGTACGTCACCGGCAGGCCCTGCGGGTGGCCGCTGCCGGCGCTGGAGAACTGGACGGTCAGCGGCGCCTGGCCGTCGGACGGGGTGGCCGTGGCGCGCGCCGTGGGCGGCCGGTCGCCGGCGACGTAGTCGATGCGGTAGATGCCGGAGTCGTCGTTCGGCTCGCCGCGCAGCGCGCCGCCGAAGTTGCTGCCCCACTCGATGACGTAGAGGGAGCCGTCCGGGCCGAAGTCCATGTCCATCGGCCGGATCCAGGTCTGGTCGATGCCCCACGGGTCGACGGAGTAGACGTCACCCGCCGACGCCGACGGGTAGCGGTCGCCGACGTGTTCCTCGGCCAGCACGGACACCGTCTTGATCCAGCGCCGGTCCCACTCGGCGATGAACCACCTGCCGTCGTAGGAGGCGGGGAACTTGGTGTCGGAGTCCAGCTCCGGGTCGTAGTCGTAGATCGGGCCGCCGTGCGGGGCGATGCCGCCGGTGCCGAACTCCGGCCAGGCCGGAGTGGCGCCGTAGTTCTCGTACATCGTCGCGCCCACCACCGGCGGCAGTTCGCGCAGGCCGGTGTTGTTCGGCGAGTCGTTGACGGGGTTCGCGCAGTCGAACGGCGCGCCGGCGGTCGACGTCGCGAAGTCGTAGTCGTGGAACGGCCGGTTCGGGCCGATGCAGTACGGCCAGCCGTAGTTGCCCGCCTCGGTGATGAGGTTCCACTCGCCGTGCGCCTGCGGCCCGCGGGTCGCGCTGTCGCTGCGCGCGTCCGGCGAGTGCTCGCCGAGCAGGACGGCGCCGGTGGCGTCGTCGACCCGGAACCGGAACGGGTTGCGGAAGCCCATCGCGTAGATCTCCGGGCGGGCGCCCGCCGTCCCCGGCGCGAACAGGTTGCCGTCCGGCACGGTGTAGCCGCCGTCGTCGGCCGGCGTGATGCGGATCAGCTTGCCGCGCAGGTCGTTCGTGTTCGCCGACGTCGACTGCGCGTCGTAGTGCGCCCGGCCGCCGCGCTCGTCGGTCGGCGCGTAGCCGCCGGACTCGAACGGGTCGATGTTGTCGCCGATGGCCACGTACAGGTTGCCGGCCGCGTCGAAGTCCATCGCGCCGCCCATGTGCACACCGGACCGGTTGCGCTGCCGGTACGTCGGGATCTCGACCAGCACCTGCTCCGACGCGAGGTCGAGCTGGTTCTCCGTCGTCAGATCGAACCTCGAGATCTGGATCTTCGCCTCCGTGGCGTGCGAGTAGGTGAGGTAGATCCACCGGTTCGCCGCGAAGTCCGGGTCGACGGCGACGCCCAGCAGGCCGTCGGAGTCGGGCGTGTAGACCGGCACCGTCCCCGCCGTCGTCACCCCGAGCGTCGACTGGTCGATGATCTTCACCGCGCCGCCCCGCTCGACGAACACGACCTCGTTCTCGTTCAGGAAGCCCAGCGCCATCGGGTCGGCCGGGTTCGAGGCGATCTG
Organism: Jiangella alba; assembly: GCF_900106035.1. Taxonomy (GTDB): domain Bacteria; phylum Actinomycetota; class Actinomycetes; order Jiangellales; family Jiangellaceae; genus Jiangella; species Jiangella alba. The sequence continues at coordinate 2,570,851 of NZ_FNUC01000004.1, read as the reverse complement.
CACCTTGTCGAAGCTGTCCTCGACGGTGCCGCCGCAGTCGCCGTCCGCGACTCCGGCCGCCCACTCGATGCCGCCTCTGAGGTGCTCGACGAACTCGGCGTCGTCGAACGCCGCGGGGCTGTGGCCGCCCGCGGTGTACCAGGACCGGCCGCCGTCGTAGATCTGGCACCACGAGAACGGGTGGTTCGGGCCCTCGGTGAGACCGGCGATGCCGACCTTGGTGTCGACCCAGGCCAGGACGTGTGCGTCGCCGACGACGCGCTGGTTCCAGTTGTACCACTCCTCCTCGAACTCCCAGAGCTCCGGCAGATTCGTCGTGGAGGGGTGCACCCGGTCGGTCACCTTCACCCGGCCGTTGATGGTGCCGTCGGGGTTCGTGCCCGGCGGATGGTTGGTGAAGATCGACCCGACCAGTCCCTCGTACCACGCCCAGTCCCGCTCGGCGGCCGTCGCCGCGTGCAGGCCGGTGAAGCCGCCGCCGGCCTGGACGTAGCGCTGGAAGGCGGCCCGCTGGTCCGCGTTGAGCAGGTCCCCGCTCTGCGGCGTCGAGTTCGTGTTGTTGAAGATCACGACGTCGAACGTCGCGAGGTCCGCGTCGTTGAAGATCGCGGCGTCGTCGGTGCTGACGACCTCGAAGTCGTGCTCCGCGCCGAGCTGCTCGATGGCGGCCCGACCAGCGGGGATCGACTGGTGGTAGAAGTTCGTGACCTTGGAGAACACGAGCGCGCGGAACCGCGGCGCCGCCGACTCGGCCGACTCGGCCGGCTCCGGCTGTGCTGCGGTGGCGGCAGCGGCGGTGACGGTGGCCGCGGCGGCGGTGCTGCCGGCCGCGGCGGCGGTGACGCCGGCAGTGCCGGCCGCGGCCACGCCGACCAGGGCGGTCGGCAGCAGGGCCAGCGCGGTGACGATCGAGGTGAGGCGGCGGGTGCTCCGGGACATCGGGCCTCCTTGACCGGGAAAGCGCCTTCCCACGAGCCGGAGAGTGGCAGGTGGATGGATTGGTAAGGGCTTTCCCGCGTACGCTAGGGGCTTTCGCCGGCCGCCGTCAATAGTCCGCCGGCGCCGTGCGGTTCGCGCACCTCACGGGTCACGCCGCAGATCGTGCGGGTGACGTCGCAGCTGGCGGAGTACGGTCCCCGCCCGGCTGGGAGGGCTTCCCACCCTAGGGGCGGGCACCGACAACGTCCGCGCGCTGACGTACCGCACGTCGACGCGGGGCACGGCGGCAGGCCGGTGACGCCCCCGTGACGCCCCGGTGACCGGCCGACGCCCCGGAAACCGACGCTTGCGGGCGTGAATCAGGCCGAACACGCCGGTGTCCCGGGCGTCCGCCGGATTCCCGGGCGTCACCAGCCCCACACCGACCTCTCGCGGCGGAGAAACGGGCAGGAGGGGCCGGCGGACCGGCGTCAGGGCTCGATGCGCCGGAGCAGCTGCGACAGCGTCGCCAGTTCCACGTCGTCGAAGCGGCCGACGACGTAGTCGTGGACGCCGCGGAGGTGGGTGCCGGTGGCCTCGCGCAGCCGCTCGTACCCCGCGTCCGTCAGCACCGCGTAGAAGCCGCGGCCGTCGCGTTCGGCCTGGGTGCGTTCGAGCAGGCCCTCGTCGACCATGCGGTCGACCAGGCGGGTGAGGCCGCTGGGCGAGAGCATGACGCGGTCGGCCAGCTCGCTCATCCGCAACCGGCGGCCGTCGGCCTCGAGCAGGCGCGCCAGCACGTCGTACCAGGCGAGCGGGAGGTCGTTGCTGGCGAGGAGGTCGGCCTCGAGGCGCCGCATGACCCGGGACTGGGCGCGGATGAACAGCCGCCACACCTCGAGCTGTTCAGGCGTGACCCACTGATCGGTGTCCTTGCTGGCCGTCATGGTGTCCAGATCCTAGACGCCGGTGCCCGCCGGACGGCGCAGAAGCGCGGCGGACGTAGCATCGACACCATGAGTGCGCTTCCCACCGTCGACGACGTCACCGCGGCCCTGGCCGGGGTGAAGGATCCGGAGATCAAGCGACCCATCACCGAGCTGAACATGGTGAAATCGGTCGACGTCGCGGCCGACGGGCGGGTCACGGTCGCGGTCTACCTCACGGTGGCCGGCTGTCCGCTGCGCGACACCATCACCCGCGACGTCACCGCTGCGGTCATGGCGCTGCAGGGCAGCACGTCCGTCGAGGTGGTGCTCGACGTCATGTCGGCCGAGCAGCGCAAGGAGCTGTCGCAGCAGCTGCGCGGCGGCGCGCCGGAGCGGGAGATCCCGTTCACCAAGCCCGACTCCCTCACCCGCGTCTACGCGGTGGCGTCCGGTAAGGGCGGCGTCGGCAAGTCGTCCGTCACGGCCAACCTCGCCGCCGCCATGGCCGCCGACGGCGTCCGCGTGGGGCTGGTCGACGCCGACATCTACGGCCACTCCATCCCGCGCATGTTCGGGGTCGAGGGGTCGCAGCCGACTGTGGTCGAGCGCATGATCATGCCGGTGCCGGCGCACGGCGTGAAGCTGATCTCGACGGAGATGTTCAAGCCCGACCGCGACATCCCGGTCGCCTGGCGCGGGCCCATGCTGCACCGTGCGCTGCAGCAGTTCCTCACCGACGTCTACTGGGGCGACCTCGACGTCCTGCTGCTCGACCTCCCGCCCGGCACCGGCGACGTCGCCATCTCGCTGGCGCAGCTGCTGCCCAACGCCGAGATCGTGGTGGTCACGACGCCGCAGCTGGCGGCCGCCGAGGTGGCCGAGCGGGCCGGGTCCATCGCCATGCAGACGCACCAGCAGGTGGCCGGCGTCATCGAGAACATGTCGTTCCTGCCGTGCCCGCACTGCGGCCCCGAGCACCGCCTCGAGCTGTTCGGCAGCGGCGGCGGGCAGCGTGTGGCCGACGGCCTGTCGAAGCGGCTCGGCGCCGCGGTGCCGCTGCTCGGCGAGATCCCCATCGACACCCGGCTGCGCGAAGGCGGCGACGCCGGCACGCCGCTGGTGCTGGCCGAGGCGGACGCCCCGGCGGCGGCCACGCTGCGCCAGGTGGCCAAGCGGCTGTCGCACCGCCAGCGCGGCCTGGCCGGCATGTCGCTGAGCCTCTCCCCCGCCGGCTGATGGAAGGGTCGGCGGCATGCGTCGTGTCGCCGTCCTGCTCAGCGCCCTGCTCGTCGTCGCCTGCGGTGACGGCGACGGCGGCGGCTCCGCGACCCCGTCCGGCGAGCCGCCGGGCAGCCCCGTCACCGCTGACCTCACCGTCCCGCCCGGCACGGTCCTGCTCGGCGCGCCGTTCCCGCACGCCGGTGGGACGGAGGCGCTGCTGCTGGTCGACGGCGACCCGGTCGCGGCGTTCGGCGACCTCGTCGACCAGTTGCGCGCCGCCGGACTGCAGCCGCTGACCTACCACCCGGACGACGACGCGGAGCCCGCGACCTGCCGGCTCCGCGACGACGACCCGTCCACGCTGGAGTGCGAGACGCACGCGTTCGGGCCGGACGGCTATCGCCTCGACCTGAACCTGCTGGTCAGCGAGGACGACGACCCGTACCAGTCGTTCGTCCGGGTCACCGAGGTCACCGGCAGCCCGTCGTCGCCGCTGCCTGACCTGGAGACCGAGGCGCCCACCCCGGACGGTGAGTCGCCGGTCACGCCGCCGCCGGTCCCCGACGAGCTGCCCGGGCCGGGCGACCCGATCGGCGCGCCGTTCGCGCCGTCCGGCGAAGAGCACACGCTGCTCGACGGGTACTGCTCGCCCCGCCCGTCCCGCCGACGTGCGCGACCGGCGGGTTCGTCGCCGTCGTCCGGGCGACCGACGGCCAGCGGCCCGGCGACGCCGTCGCAGCGTGGGTCGAGCACCTGGGCGTGGAGTCCTTCGCCGACGTTCCGGCCGTGGACAGCGACGTCACCACCACGGTCGACGGCGTCGAGACGCGCCGGGTGGTGCTGAGCGGTCCCGGCGCCGGCACGGTGACGATCACCGGCGCCGGCGAGCACCTGCTGCTGGACCGCTGCAACGACTGACCCGTCACACCCCGAGGTTGGCGTACCCGAGCCACCCGTCGCCGTCGGCGACGACGGTGAGCAGCCCGGCGTCGGTGTAGATCGAGTCGCCGTCGTTGAAGGTGTCCCGCCCGCTGTGCGCACTGTATGGCGACGCCGCGTAGACCTGGTCGCTGAGCTCGTCGTCGAAGAACAACTGACTGGTCAGGACGGTCTCCTGGTCGACGTGCACGCGGACGTGGATGTGCACCGTCCGCCCGCGGTACCAGCCCGGGTAGATCGTGGTGAACCCCACGATGCCGCCAGCGCCGGCCACCTGGGCGCCGCGCAGGTAGGTGCCGTCGTCGGACGGGACGGACTCGGCGTCGCCCTGACTGTACGAGCCGTCGGACGTGGTCTGCCCGCCGCCACCAGGTGGCCCGCCGGACGCGACCTCGAACCCGGAGTACTCCCCGCCGGCGTCGCAGTGCCAGATCTCGACGACGCTGTTGGGCAGCGGCGTGTTCTGAGCGTCCTGCACCCGCAGCGCCAGCGTCAGCGTCGCGCCGGGCCGGTCCTCGCGCAGGTCGGAGCGGATCGAGTCGACGTCGAACCAGTACGGCCCCTCGGTCGCTTCCGGCGAGGTCCCGGCCACGTCGACCGCGTCGAGCATCGCCACCAAGTCGTTCTCCGTCCTGGTCGTCGACGGCGTTCCCGACGCCGACGCCCCGCAGGCGGCCAGCAGCGCCCCGAGCCCGATCGTCCCGCCCATCCCCAGCGCCCGTCGCCGCGCGATCAGGCGGCGGCTGGCGCTCACTTCGTCATGCAGTGTGGTCATACCGCCACGGTCGGGGACCCGGCTCGGGCCGGGCTGTGCCGCGCCTGTGCGGCTGCTGTGAGTGCCGGCAGCCGGACGGTGAACGTGGCGCCGGTCGCGTCCGCCGCCGCCGCGGCGACGGAGATCGTCCCGCCGTGCGCGTGCACGATGGCCTCGGCGATGGCCAGGCCCAGGCCGGTCGAGCCGCCGGTGCGGTTGCGGGCGGTGTCGCCGCGGCTGAACCGCTGGAACAGGCCGGGCCGCTGGTCCGGCGCGATGCCCGGGCCGTCGTCGGCCACGCTCAGCACGACGTGGCGGCCGCGGCGGTGGCCGGACACCGTCACCGTCGTGCCGGCCGGCGTGTGCACGCGGGCGTTGCTCAGCAGGTTGGCCAGCACCTGCCGCAGCCGGGCGTCGTCGCCGTCGACGAGCAGCGGCGCCGGGCGGGCGCCGAGGTCGAGCCGCCAGGCATGCTCCGGCCCGGCGGCGTGCGCGTCGGCGATGGCGTCGACGGCGAGGCTCGCGAGGTCCACCGGCGCCCGCTCCAGCGGCCGGCCGGCGTCCAGCCGGGCGAGCAGCAGCAGGTCGTCGACCAGCCCGGTCATCCGGCGCGCCTCGGACTCGACCCGGCCGATGGCGTGCGTCGCGGCGGGCGGGACGTCGTCGGGCGAGCGGCGCACCAGCTCGGCGTAGCCGCGGATGGAGGCCAGCGGGGTGCGCAGTTCGTGGCTGGCGTCGGCGACGAACCGGCGGACCTGCTGCTCGGACTCGTGCCGGGCCGACAGCGCGGTCTCGACGTGCGCGATCATCCGGTTGAACGCGGCGCCGACCGCACCCACCTCGCCGCGCTCCGCGGCGAGCGCGGGCGGCACCCGCGGGATGTGCCCGACGGCGCCGCTGTCCAGCGGTAGCTCCGACACCTGGCGGGCGGTGACGGCGACCCGGTCCAGGGGCCGCAGCGCCCGCCGCACCAGCACCGTCGCCGCGGCGCCGGCCAGCACGACGCCGGCCCCGGCCAGCGCCACCTCGACCGTCACGTACGAGCCGACGGTGCCGGAGACGCCGTCGGTGCTGAGTGCGGTCACGACGGCGTCGCCGCGCGGCGTCTGCGCGGCCACCGCCCGGTAGCTGCCGAGTCCGGGCAGCTCGACGGTGCGGACGTGGCCGTCCAGCGGCAGCTCCTGCAGCGCGGCCAGCTGCTCGGCGTCCAGCGGCTGGAATCTCCCGGCGTCGTCGACGTACCCGGCGTCGACCACCTCGCCGTCGTCGTAGTAGACGCCGACGGTGCCGGCCGCCTGGCCGAGCGGCAGCGACGAGCCGCCCGGCGGGCCCTCGTGACCGCCGGAGGCCGGCGGCCCCGCCTGCGGCGTCGTCGCGGCCCGCTCGGAGGCCAGCCGGACCTGGTCGTCCAGCTGCTCGGACAGCGTCGAGCGCAGCGCCACCGCCGACACGACGGCCAGCGCCGCGGTGACGCCGAACACCAGCGCGACGACGATCCAGACCAGCCGCCGGCGCAGCGGGTGCCTGGTCACGGACCCGCCTCGGCGGCGGGTTTGATCAGGTAGCCGACCCCGCGGACGGTGTGGATCATCGGCTCGCGGCCCCTGTCGATCTTGCGCCGCAGGTACGAGATGTACAGCTCGACGATGTTCTCCTGACCGCCGAAGTCGTACTGCCAGACGCGGTCCAGGATCTGCGCCTTGGACAGCACCCGGCGTGGGTTGCGCATGAGGAAGCGCAGCAGCTCGAACTCGGTCGCGGTGAGCTTGATCGGCTCGCCGGCCCGCCGCACCTCGTGCGCGTCCTCGTCCATCACCAGATCGCCGACGGCCAGCACGGACACCTCCGCGGGGAGCGCCGCCCCCGCCCGGCGGAGCAGGCCGCGCAGCCGGGCCACGAGCTCCTCCAGGCTGAACGGCTTGGTCACGTAGTCGTCGCCGCCGGCGGTCAGCCCGGCCACCCGGTCCTCGACGGCGTCGCGAGCGGTGAGGAACAGCACCGGCACGCCGGGACGGTGCGCCCGGATGCGCCGCAGCACGCCGAACCCGTCGACGTCGGGCAGCATGACGTCCAGCACGACGGCGTCCGGCGCCTCGTCGATGGCGGACCGGATCGCGTCCTGCCCGGTCAGCGCCGTCGTCGTGGCCCAGCCCTCGTAGCGGAGCGCGGCGGTGAGCAGTTCGGCGAGGTTCGGCTCGTCGTCGACGACGAGGATCCGCGGCGGCAGCGTCTCTGTCATGCGTCCGGTCTACGGGCCGTGGTTGAGGGACGGCTGAGACGACCCTGTGAAGTTCCTGTGAGAGGCGGAGCCGCCGGGGCGGCTCCGCCTCGCCGGTCAGGTGGTCGCGGACGACTCGGCCGGGGCCTGGTCGCAGCCGTGGCCCTCGCCGGGCCGATCGGGCCGCGTCTGATCGGGCTGCGTCTGCTCCGGCTGTGTCTGCTCCGGCGACGGCGACGGCGACTGCGACGGCGAGCCGGAGTCGGCGGCCGCGGCGATGCCATAGCCGCCGAGCAGCAGCCCGCCGGCGACGGCGGCGGACACGATCGGCGTGCGCCAGCGCCGCAGGCGGTCGCGGGTGTCTGTCGTGGTCATCGAACCTCCCCGTGGTGGGTGGAGCGTGCACCGGGCGGTGCACGTCCTCCCGACCCTCGGCGGAGTTCCTGTGCTCAGACCACGCCGGAGCTGTGCGGCTCCTGTGCATCGGTGACGCCGGACGCGTCGACGTCGACCAGCCGGCCGCCCGCGCGCAGGCCGCGCAGCTTCGCGTCCGAGTCGACCGCGGTCAGCCGCGACGACACCGTCAGCGACCCGTCGACGTCCGGGCGGACCCCGAAGAACCCCTCGACCACCAGCGCCGACCACGAACCGGCCGACGAGCAGGACCAGTCGATGAGGTACGGGAACTGCGGCGGCGACTTCACCGCGCCGCCGTTCAGCGGCTCGGCCGCCTCCTCGACGAAGTGCGCCTGCCCGGGCGGGCCCTGGTTGGCCGTCCGCGCCAGCCCGGTCAGCCAGTCGGCGGCGACGTCGGGGCGGCCCAGCTCGATCAGCGACCGCGCGGCGTCGGCCGGCCAGGCCGGATAGGCGCCGTTCCACTGGTGGTCGGGGCGGACGCTGAACGCGGCGTCGTCGTCGTACGGCGACAGCGCCCGCATCCAGGACGGCGTCCGGAGCTCGCGCACGAAGAACTCGACCATCTCCTCGCGTCGCCGCTCGGGCAGGTCGGCGGCGATGGTCATGCCGACGGTGGTGAAGTCGTAGCAGTGCCGCACCGGCAGCAGGCGCCCGTCCGGCTGCCGCGCGTGCCAGAACCCCTGGCCCTCGACGTACAGCTCGCCGACGTGCGGCACCAGCGCGTCGGCCTTCTTCCGCAGGTCGTCGGCCAGGCCGTCGTCGCCGCGCAGCGCCGCGACGTCGGCGGCGGCCCGCATGCACCACACGTTGGCGGCGTTGAGGCTGGCCACCTCGTGCACGTACGAGCTGACGCACTCGAGCAGGTTGTCGATGCCGCCGTAGTCGGCCAGCGCGTGCTCCTTGCGGAACCCCTCCCAGGCCGTCGCCCAGTCGGCGACGTGCGCCGCCACCGGCTGCGCCGGGCCGTCGTGCGCGGCCAGTTCGACGTCGAGGAAGCCGGGCTCGCCGTTCCACCGCACGTAGTCGCGGACCAGCCGGATCATCGCGTAGTCGTTGACGGAGTACCAGTAACCGGCCGGCCCGCCGGTCTGCCACTCGGTGCCGAAGTGGCGGTGGATGTCCAGCGCGATCCAGTGCTCGATCTGCCGGCGCATCGGCACCGGGTCGAGCAGCGCGTGGATCATCGAGCTGAGGCTGAAGTCCCAGATGAACGTGGTGGCCTGCCAGTACCGCGGCATCAGCGTGTCGTAGACGCGGCCGAGGTGGCTGGCCGGGCTGTCGCGGCGGAACCAGATGACGCCCAACACGCCCCACCAGTACAGCCGGCGCAGCGCGTCGTTCGACGTCTCCAGCGTCGGCACGTGCCCGCTGAACTGGTCGTTCCCGGGTGTGAACGCGGCGCGCAGGGTGTCGTCCCACAGCGTGCGGGCGGCGGCGACCTGCCCGGGCACGTCCGCGACGACGGAGTCGTACGTGGCCAGCGCGCCCTCGGCGTCGGCGCCGATCACGTGCACGTAGCCGAACCGGTACCGCTCCCCCGGCGCCAGCGACACGTCCAGCTCCAGCGAGCGGTCGCCGGCCCGCGCGCCGTCGGCGTCCAGCCCCTGCACGCTCACCGCGGCCGTGGTCGCGGCCCGGCCCAGCAGGGCGGCGCGGCCGGGCAGCGCGGCCAGCGTGTTCGGCTCGGACGGCGGCTCCGGCACCCGCCACGGGCCGGCCTGGGTCACCGTCGACGCGATCGACAGGCCCAGCCGGACCGTCCGCTCGGCGCCGGACGTGTTCGTCACCGCGATGTCGACGACGACGCCGTCGACGCCCGGCGGGGTCACCGTCGTCGACTCGAGGTCGAGGTCGCCGAGCCGCGCCGACCGGACGACGCGGTCCGGGCGCCACTGCAGCGTGACCGGCACGCCGAAGGAGCGGAACAGCCGGCCGTCGACCCACAGCGAACCGGTGACGGTGTCACCGTGCGAGACCGGGGCGAAGTTCACGCTGCGCACGGCCGTGATGTCGTGGTCGGCCTGGACGGCGCCGAGGAAGTTGGTCAGGCCCGGCGGGTTGACCATGTCGTCGTAGTACTGCGCGATCGGGTCGGAGGCGAAGTCCTCGACCGTGGGGATGAGCCGCATCGGTTCAGCGTCCTCCGAGATCGACCGGGCCGGCCGCCGACGGGTCGGCCCAGTCGGAGTTGGGTAGCAGCGGGTACCAGCCGGGCCGGCCGGGGTCGCGGTCGTACGGGTAGCCGCCCAGCTCGCGGTAGAGCTCGGCGTACTCGGCGACCTTGTCGCGGTCCAGCTCGACGCCCAGCCCGGGCCCTGACGGCACGTCGATGCCGCCGTCGTGGTACCGGAACGGGCCGCCGGCGATGACGTCGCCGGTCAGGTGGTGGTAGTGGGCGTCGGCCGCGAACGCCAGGTTCGGCACGACGGCGCCCAGGTGCAGCATGGTGGCCAGCTGGATGCCCAGCTCGCCGGACGAGTGCACCGCGACGCCCAGCTGGAACGTCTCGCACACCCCGGCCGCCTTCACGCACGGGCGGATGCCGCCCCAGAACGTGGTGTCGAGCAGGACGACGTCGACGGCGGGGTCGCGGACGTTCGCGGCCAGCTGCTCGAAGTTGACCACGACGGTGTTGGTGGCGATCGGGATCGCGGTCCGCTCGCGCACCCGGCGCAGGCCGTTCATGCCCCACGTCGGGTCTTCCAGGTAGTCGTTGCGCAGGCCCTCGATGCCCGCGGCGAACCGGATCGACTCCTCCGGCGACCACGCGCCGTTGGGGTCGTGGCGCAGCCGGTCGCCGGGGAACGCCTCGGCCAGTGCCCGGTAACACTCCAGCTCGTAGTCGGGCGGGAAGACGCCGCCCTTGAGCTTGTGCACGGTGAAGCCGTGCTGCTCCTTCAGCTCGCGGGCGTGCGCGACCAGCTGCTCCGGCGTGCGGACCTCGCCGCTGCCGTCGACCGCCGGATAGCGGAAGAACAGGTAGCTGGCGAACTCGACGTGGTCGCGGACCCGGCCGCCGAGCAGCTCGTGCACCGGCACGCCGAGGTGCCGGCCCTGGAGGTCCAGGCAGGCGAACTCGATGGCCGCGAGCAGCTGGGTGCGGTTGTTGTAGAGGCTGGCCGTCGGGTTGGCCAGCATGAACCGCAGCGTCTCGGTGCGGGCCGGGTCGTGTCCGACGAGGTAGTCGCGCAGGCCGCGCACGGCCTCCTCGGCGCTCTGCCCGCCGCCGCCCATCTCGCCCAGGCCGACCAGGCCGTTGTCGGCCTCGACCTCGACGATGGTGCGGACGAACCGGCCCCAGTGCGCGCCGTTGCTGTGCCGCAGCGGCGCCTGCAGGGGCACCGTCACGGTGGTGGCGCGCACGTCGACGATCTTCACGAGCTCAGGTCTCCTTCACGTGCTCGGGCAGGGCCACCGGCAGGCCGGCCCGCAGGCCGCCGTCGACCACGAGGTCGGTGCCGGTGACGAAGCTCGCGTGCGGCCCGGCCAGGTAGGCGACGGCGTCGGCCACCTCGGACGGGTGCGCGACCCGGCCCAGCGGATGCGACCGGCCCCACTCGGCGACGAGGTCGTCTGCCGGGCGGCCGTCGGCGTGCAGGCCGGCGGCCCAGCGCAGCATCGGGGTGTCGACCGAGCCGGGCAGCACGGCGTTGACGCGGACGCCGTCGGCCGCGTGGTCCAGTGCCATCGACCGGACCAGCGCGACCAGGGCGCCCTTCGACGCCGCGTACGCCGCGACCCGGGTCTGCGACTGGTACGACTGCACCGAGGCGACGACCACGACGGCGCCGCCGTCACCGGCGCGCAGCAGCGGCATCAGGTGGTGGCAGACCGCGAAGACGCCCCGCAGGTTCACGGCGATGACCTCGTCGAACAGTTCCATGCTGGTCTCTTCGACGGTGCCGTAGCGCTGGATGCCGGCGGCGCACACCAGGGTGTCGATGCTGCCGTGCCGCTCCGTCAGCTCCGCGGCGCACCGCTCGACGTCGGCGGCGTCGGTGACGTCCAGTGGCCGGACCCGCACCTGCCAGCCGCGCTCGGCGGCGTCGGCCGCCAGCCGGTCCAGCGCGGCGGCGTCGCGGTCGAGCGCGACCACCAGTTCGCCGTCGCCGGCCAGCCGTTCGACGACCGCCCGGCCGATGCCGGCGGCACCGCCGGTGACCACGGCCACTCTCATCGGAACCCTCCAAGGGCCTAGAACTGGCCGAGGTTGAGGCCCCGGCTGAAGATCCGCTGCGTCGACAGGAACAGCACCACCGTCGGCAGCGACACCAGCAGGCCGCCGGCCAGCACCGCCGTCAGCTGCAGGCCGCCGTAGGTGTCCTGGAGCGCGGCCGCGGCCGTCATCAGTGGCCGGACGTCGTTGGACTGGCTCAGCGCCAGACCCAGCAGCAGGTCGTTCCAGACGAACGTGGCCTGCAGGATGAACACCGCCACCAGGGCGGGGAGCGACATCGGCAGGTAGATGCGCCAGAAGATCCGCCAGGTGCTGGCGCCGTCCATGACCGCCGCCTCGAACACCGAGTGCGCGATGCCGCCGAGGAAGTTGCGCATGACCAGCGCCGCGAACGGCACGGTGATCGCTGTGTAGACGGCGATCATGCCGATCCGGGTGTCGTACACGCCGGCCTCGACGTACCCGACGAACAGCGGCATCAGGATCATCTGCAGCGGGAAGACGGTGCCACCGAAGACCAGCACGAACCAGAAGAAGCCGTGCCTGAGCCGCAGCGCGACGATGCCGAAGCCGATGGCGGCGCCGAACAGCACGGCCAGCCCGGGCCCGACGACGCTGTAGATGAGAGTGCTGGTGACGGCGTCGCCCAGGCCGCCGATCTCCCAGGCCTCGCGCATGTTGTCGAACAGGGCGAAGTCGCCGATCGGCCGCCACACCTGGTCGGCGGCGTACTGCGCGGGATCCTTGCTGGCGTTGACCAGCAGCAGGTAGACCGGGGCCAGCCAGATGAGGCCGAGGACGATCAGGATCGTGGGACGGAGGATGCGCGCGGTCATCGGGTCACACCGCCCGCTCGGGCGACAGCTGCCGCCGCAGGTAGGTGATGGCCGCGAGGAACGTCACGACGCTGAGGAACACCGCGACCGCGGACCCGGCACCGTAGGCGCTGTTCACGAACGTCTCCTCGTACATCGTCACCGCGAGGGTGTCGGCGTTGCCGCCCGGTCCGCCCTTCGTCATGACCCAGACGATGTCGAACGTCTTCAGGCTCGCCACCAGGCTGAGCCCGACGACCACCGTCGTCAGCGGACGCAGCATCGGCCAGGTCAGGTGCCGGAACATCCGCCAGCCGGACGCACCGTCCAGCCGGGCGGCCTCGATCGGCTCGCGCGGGATCGACTGCAGCCCGATGACGAACAGCAGCGCGTTGACGCCGCTCTGCTGCCAGGCCGCCGCGCCGATCATGACGAGCGTGTTCAGCGGTGCGTCGCTGAGCCAGCGCAGGTCGGCGCCGGGCAGGCCGAGCGCGTCCAGCGCCTGGCTCAGCCCGCCGCCGTTCTGCAGCACGAACTTCCAGACCACGCCCACCGCGACGCCGGAGATCGCGTACGGGATGAGGAACGGCAGCCGCAACCAGCTGCCGAACCGCGTCCCGTGCGACAGCACCGCGATGAGCAGACCCAGCCCGACCGGGACGGTGATGCTCCCGACGACCCAGATCAGCGTGTTGCGCACCGACGTGGCGAAGTTCGGGTCGTCGAACATCGCCCGGTAGTTGTCCAGGCCGACCCACTCGGGCGAGCCGAGGCCGTTGTACTCGGTGAAGCTGATCCACGTCGTCCAGAGGAACGGCAGGTACAGCAGAACCGCCACCACCAGGACGGCGGGAAGGCTGAAGCCCCGCGCCGGCCAGCCGTACGTGGTCCGGCGGCGCCGCGACGGCTCGGGTGGTGCCGAGCCGCCGGGCGGCGTCTTGGGTGCGGCCGTGGCCGGCGCGGACATCGCTCGTTCCTCTCTTGCTGCTCGGGCCTCAGCCCTGCTCGGCCCAGTACGCCTCGGCCTCGGCCTCGATCGTCTCGAGAATCGGCATCGGGTCGCCGGGGTTGGTGACGAACGCGCTGAAGCCGTCCAGCGCCGCCGTCAGCACCGGCGTCGGCGTCGCCTCGAAGTACCGCTCGAGCAGCAGGTGGTCGCCGCTGCCGGACTGCGTGTTCAGGTCGGCCAGCAGGCGGTCCTGCACCAGCGCCTTCGGGTTGAACGACACGTCGCCGCGGGCGTTCGCCCACGCCGTCTGCGCCTCGTCGGTCATCCACCACTCCGCGTACTGCAGCGCGGACGTCTCGTTCTCGGCGCCCTTCGCGGTGCACATGGGGCCGGTCTCGAAGATCAGCGACGTCTGTCCGAGGTCGGGGTTGACGTTCGGGATGACGAAGAAGTCGTAGTCGGTGCCGGAGACCATGTCGACGCTGTTGAGCTGGCCGCTCAGGAACGTGCCGAAGTTGATCATGGCGACCGTGCCGGCCTTCAGCTGGTCCTGCGGTGCGGTCTGGTCGCCCGGGTCACCGAAGTAGCCGGCCTCGAGCATGCCGCGCCACTGCTCCATCACCGCGACGACGCCCTCGTCGGTGTACTTGGCCTCGCCCGTCGACAGCGCGTTGTACAGCTCGGGGTCGGTGCCGGCGAGCAGCGTCTGGAACCAGACGAACGAGAACAGGATGTTCGTCTCGTAGAACGGGGTGACGCCGTTGGCCACCAGGGTGTCGGCCGCGGCGATCAGCTCGGTCCAGCTGGTCGGCTCGGCGATGCCGTACTGGTCGAAGACCGGCTTGTTGTAGTACATGACCCAGTAGGCCGCGTTCATCGGCACGCAGTACTGCTCGCCGTCGACGGTGAAGTGCTCCTCCATGGCCTCGGGCACGTCGCCGTTGTCGATGGCGGCCTGCCAGATGTCCGACGTCGGCGCCAGCAGGTCCTCGGCGACGAGGTCCTCCAGCTCACTGCCGGTGTGCCAGGTGAAGAGGTCGGGCTTGTCGTCGGTGCGGAAGGACTGCCGGACGAACGCCGAGTACTGCTCGGCGTCGGAGTAGCCGGTGAACTCCAGGCCCAGCCCCAGGCTGGTCTCCGACACGTCGGACACCTCCAGGAACTGCGGCTCCCAGGCACCCTTGTCGGTGTAGAAGTTGATCAGGCCGGGGCCGCTCGCGCCCTCGGCGTCGTCGTCGTCGCCCCCGCACGCGGCCAGGACGAGCGTCGACGCCGCCAGCGCCGCCACCCCAGTGTGACGCAATCTCACGTGACTCACCTCTTAGCATTCAGGTATGACATCGGGTGTAACCGTGCAGCATGTGCCCATGACAGGGCAGTATGCCTCAATCGGTGGTTACCGCCCGGAATCGGGTCTCCTGCTGCGAATGGCCTCGATGACGTTGTCGAGGTGCTCCTTGCTGGCACGGAACGCCTCGTCGGCGTCGCCGTCCAGCACGGCCCGCGCGATGCGCCGATGCTCCTCGAAGTCCTCGCCCTCGTCCCCGTGCAACCGCAGGATCTCGCGCTGTTCCTGGGCGTGTACGAGCACGATCGAGTCGACCACCTCGGCCAGCACCGTGTTGCCGGACGCCTGCGCGACCGCCCGGTGGAAGTCGAGGTTGACGAGCCAGAGCCGCTCGTTGCGCTCGACGAGACAGCGCTCCGCCTCCCGCAGCGTCTCGGTGATCAGCTCGACGCCGTCAGGGTCACGGACGGTGGCGCCCATGGCCGCGATCGGCGGTTCGATGGTGCTGCGCGCCAGCAGGAGGTCGACCAGGCTCTCGCTGGTCAGTAACGGTCCGTGTGGATTCGGCAGCACCGATCGGCGCACGTTCTCCCCCACGTACACCCCGGACCCGTGCCGCAGCACCACCACGCCCATCGCCTCGAGCCGGCGCAACGCCTCGCGCATGGTCGGAACCGCGACGGCGAACCGCTCGGCCATCGACCGGACGGTGTCCATCTGCGCACCCGCCTCGAGGCGGCGCTCCCGGATCAGCGCGACGACACCAGCAGCCAGCTCGTCAGCCAGCGTCCGGCGACCCGCTTCCCCAGCAGTCACAGCCCCGTCCCCTTCGACGTCGTTAGCGGCGTTGGGAGAGATTAGATCACTAAATCACTTTGCTGTCGATAGTCGTGACCCTGTCGTGACCCTCGAGTCACGATCGTTGGCCGGTCAGGGGTGGCGAAGGCGCAGGTCGGTGATGGTGGCTGCGGGCCGGCCGCAGCGGACGGCGCGGGTTCGTGGACCGGCGGGCGTGGTGGCACGGTGGCCACGGCAGACGCGGCGGATCCAGCTGGCGCGCAGGCTCGGCAGGCGCCGCGGACGCGGTAGGTCGGGCGAGCTCGGCAGGTCGGGCCAGCTCGGCAGGTCGGGCAGGCTCCGCAGGTCCGGCGGTCTCGGCAGGTCCGGCTGGCGAGCGTCCCGGCCACCTCGCACGCGGCCTGGCCGGCTCTGCGCCGGCTGCCGGGCGCGGCCGGCGGGCCGTGGGCCGCGTTCGTACCGTCGCCGCCACCGACTTCGACAGCGGGAAGCGTGCTCCGCGGGCCGATGGCGGGCGGGGACGCAACGGTGGCTGTCGAAGTCGGCGCACGCCGCCTGGGTCAGGTGGCGTCGGGGTCGAAGCGGGGCGAGCGGGCCGCGTCGGCGGGGACGGGGGCGGGCTCGGGGTCCGAGGCGGCATCGGCGGCCGACGCGGAGACAGCGCCATCGCCGGACGGCTCGGAGGCCGCGGCGCCGTCGGCCGGCACGGAGGCAGCCGCACCGTTGGCCGACGCGGAGGCAGCCGCACCGTTGGCCGACGCGGAGGCAGCAGGCTGGGCGGGCGGACCGGCCGGGGTGTCCTCCATCGGCGGCGGAGGCATGTCGGCCTCCGGCTCGGGCGGCACGTCGGCCGACGCCGGGGGGACGTCGACGGTTTCGCCGGTGCGGTCGCCGCCGGTGGCGGCGGAGCGGGCGGAGGGCCGGCCGTTGCCGTTGCCGTTGGTGTGCCGCGACGACTCGTCATCGTCGTCGAGGCCGAGGTCCATGCCGTCGAGGACCTTCTGGCGCACGAACGACTTCGGGTTGCGCAGGTCGGAGAGGGTCTTCAGATCCTCTTTGTCGATGCCGAGGTCGCCGACCGTGCCGGAGAGGTCCTTCCGGGCGTTGGCCACCATGGTGCGCAGGTCACGAACGAAGCCGGCCGCCTGTCGCGCCATGTCGGGCAGCCGGTCGGGGCCGAAGACGAGCAGGGCGACGACGAGCAGCACGAACACCTCGCCGATACCTATGTCGAACACAGTCGGCCCCCACGTCCGTTACGTACGTGCATCCGTCCCCGCAAGACTACGTGCCGCGTCAACCGACTGCCGAGCCGAGGGTGAGGGTGAACTCCAGCTCCTCGCCGTCGCGATCGACGACGACGGTGATGTCGTCGCCGGGCTCGTGGGCGCGCAGCCGGACGATCAGCTCGGCCGGGGTGCGGATGTCGGTGCCGTCGACGGCCACCACGACGTCGCCGGACTCGATGCCGACCTCGTCGGCCGGGCCGCCGGGCGTGACACCGGGGCCGTTGTCGCCGTTCTCGGCCACCCGGGCGCCCTCGCCGACGAAGCCGTTGTCGAGCAGCACGCCCATGACCGGGTAGACGGCCTCGCCGTCGGCGATCAGCTGCTGCGCCGTGCGCTGCACCTGCTCGATCGGGATGGCGAAGCCCAGCCCGATGGAGCCGGCCTGCTCGCCCATGCCGAGGCTGGCGATGGCGGAGTTGACGCCGATGACGCGGCCCGAGCCGTCGACCAGCGGGCCGCCGGAGTTGCCCGGGTTGATCGCGGCGTCGGTCTGCAACGCGTTGATGTACGACTGGTCGTCCTCGCCGCCGGCGGTGACCGGCCGCTCCAGCGCCGACACGATGCCGCTGGTGACGGTCGCGTCGAGGCCCAGCGGGCTGCCGATGGCGACGACGGGGTCGCCGACGGCCACGGAGCCGGAGTCGCCGAAGACGACCGGCGTGAGGTCGTCGGCGTCGACGTGCAGGACGGCGATGTCGTAGCTGGGGCTCGTGCCGACGAGCTCGGCCTCGAGCCGGCGGCCGTCGGTGAACGCCAGCTCGATGCCGTCGTCGCCGGCGGTCGCGATGACGTGGTTGTTCGTGATGACGTAGCCGTCCTCGGAGATGACGAAGCCGGACCCGCCCGCGTCGGCCACGCTCACCGACACGACGCTGGGCAGCAGGGTGGCCGCGACGCCGGCGATGGACTCGGGCGGCCGCTCGACCACGCCCGCGGGGTCGGCCCCGATGACGGTGACGGTGCCACCGCCGCCCGGGTCGTCGTCGTCGATGGCCTCGGCCACCAGGCCGCCGGCCCCGCCCGCGGCCGCCGCCAGCACCAGGATGCCCAGCGTGGCCAGCCCGCGACGCTTCTTCGGCGGCCGCCGGTGCCCGGCGCCGTCACCCGCAGCGCCCGGCGAGCCCGGAGCACCGGGAACGGGCGAGAAGACGGGCAGAACCGGCGGCGCACCCGCACCGGCACCCGCACCGGCCGCAGCGGTGGCCGGGGAGCCGTTGGGCGCCAGGAGTCGGGTGGTCCCGTCGGGCGCCGCGCCGTTGCCGACGGGCCCGATGGGCCGCGTCGCCGCGGCCGGGCCGGCCACCGGGGCGGGTCGGCTCGTCTCGTCGGAGTACTGCCACGAGCCACCCGCCCAGGGGTCGGCGCCCGGGGTGGGCGCCGGCCCGAGACTGCTCCAGCCTGCCTTCATGGCGACATTCTCCCAGTCGTCGGCGCTGGACGCACCGTCCGGCCGCCGGTGATGACGATCAGTCGAACGGGTTGAACCACGACCCGACCCGCTGCGCGCCCCGGGAGATGCGGTCGAGGAAGCCGTCGTCCTTCTCCTCGTGGGTGGCGGCGGGGTCGGGCGGGAGGTTCTTCAGCAGGTCGCGGACGGCGTCGAGCGGCGCCTCGGCGACCACGGTGATGACGCGGCCGTCGCTGGACCAGGTGAGCCGGGCCGGCGGGCCGGGGCGGGTGTAGACGACGCCGCCCTCGTAGTCGGCGGTGCCGTAGCCGTCGAGCTGGTCGGGGTCGAGCCACCCGGCCTGCTCGAACACCGACACCGTCATGACGCCGTCGGAATAGCTGAGCTGGATGGCGTCGCCGACCCGCCGCGCCTCGTAGAGGTCGAGGCCCTCGCCGAGCGAGCTCGGGCAGTGCCAGCCGTCTTCGCGCAGCTGCTCGATGTCGTCCCAGCGCAGCATGGAGGCGGTGTCGTCGTAGGTGGCGGCCGGCCCGACGCCGTCGCCGGCCTTGCAGCAGTTGGCCGCCGCGCCGACGGCGATGGTCACGAACGCGCTGGCCGACAGCGTGTAGCCGTCGCTGGTGTAGGACTCTCGGCGCAGCGGCAGCGCGGTCTCGCGGTCGAGCCACAGCTTCGCCGCGATCGAGCCGTCGCCGCGGTAGGCCACGACGATGTCGGTGGGGCGCCCGGCGACGGACTCGGCGCCGACCAGCCGGACGGTGTAGGCGCCGAGCAGGAGGTCGGCGGGGTCGTCGCCGGCCAGCCACCGCGACGTGGTGCGGCCGTCGAGGATGGCCGCCTGGCGGTCGTGCAGGCTGATCGAGGTCTGGCCGCCGGCCGCATGCTGGACCTGGACGACGGCGCTGGTGGCCGCGCCGGACTGGGTCAGCGCCGACCAGGTGGAGACGTACTGGGTGCCGCTGTAGGAGACGTGCTCTCCGGCCTCGGCCGACTGCCGGAGCAGCTGGACCGCCCGTGGGTCGTCGCCGACGTCGCGCGAGGAGGCCGGGACCGCCTGCACGAACACCGCCAGCGCGCCGACGATCAGGGGCATGGCCAGGACCGGCACGACCAGGGCGGCCAACCCGCCGGTCCTGCCGTGCCCGACGCGGTTGCCCAAGCTCACCAGCCGTCTCCCGTGGAGCTGTCGGTGGTGACCAGCAGCGACGCCGGCTCGACGAACGGCAGTCCACCGGTGGAGCGGGCGTGCTCGACGGTGAACTGCTCGAGCGGCGGCACCACGCTGACCGGGGTGTCGGGGCTGCCCGGCGGGTTGCCGGTGCCGCCGAGCGAGGCCAGCAGGATGAGCATGGCGCCGGTGGTGCACATGCCCAGCGCGACGACGCGGACGGCGCGGACCCGGCGGCTGGCGCGCCCGCTGGGACGCGAGCCGGACGGGCCGGACGGCGGCCGGGAGTCGCGCGGACGCCACGCCGCCACGGGGGCGGGCTGCGTGGCCGACGCCGGCCCGGCGGGCGGCAGCGGCTCGCCGGGCTCGGCCAGCGCCAGCAGGCTGGCGACCAGCTTGTCGGACGGCGCCATGGCCGGCAGCGAGCGCAGCGCGTTGCGGGCGTCGCGTTCGAGCTCGACGGCCTCGCGGCACTGCTCGCACACCGTCAGGTGGACCAGGGCGCGGTCGCGTTCGTGGTGTTCGAGGCGGTCATCGACGAGGTCGCTGATCCGCTCGTCGAGGTGTTTCATGCGGAGTCTCCGTGTTCACGCGGCGCCTCGGCCTCGTGCTCGCCGACGCTGAGCGCGCTGGCGTCGTCGGGCGCACGGTGGTCGAGCGCGGCCCGCAGCTGGGCGCGGCCACGGTGGATGCGGCTGCGGACGGTGCCGAGCTTGATGCCCAGCGTGGCCGCGATCTCCTCGTAGGACAGGCCCTCGATGTCGCACAGCACGACGGCGGCCCGGAAGTCGGGCGGCAGCGCCTCGAGCGCCTTCTGGATGTCGGCCTCGAGCATGCTGTCGGTGATGACGCGCTCGGGCGTGGGCTCGCGGCCGTGCAGCCGCTCGGCGGCGTCGTCGGCGAGGGCGTCGAACCGGATGCGCTGCTTGCGGCGGACGGAGTCGAGGAACAGGTTGGTGGTGATGCGGTGCAGCCAGCCCTCGAACGTGCCGGGCGTGTAGGAGGACAGGGAACGGAACACCCGGACGAAGACGTCCTGGGTGAGGTCCTCGGCGTCGTGCGCGTTACCGGTCAGACGGTACGCCAGCCGGTAGACCCGTCCAGAGTGCTCGCGGACGATCTCTTCCCAGCTCGGCGGCGTCCAGGTCTCAACGTCGGCCACCCGGGGTCCTTCCTCGACACGGCTCGTCGGCACGAGCGCTACGTCCATCGTCACCCATCGCCCCTTTCGTGGCCAATCAGGGAAGCCCCCCATCTATTCCCGACGTTCCCTGTCCTCCAGAACGATCCGGGACGCCGACGGGGTTCCGGATCCCACGATGCGGATGCTTGACGGCCTAAGCTCAGGACTGACACAGTTCGCGCGCGACACAGGACGTTCCGACCTGGAGGCCGTCATTTCCACGGGCAGCACCGCCATCACGCCGGAGTCGTGGGCCTACGCCGAGGCGTACCTCGACGAAGACCACATCGTCGGCCGGGCCCGGCAGCGCGCCGCCGAAGTCGGCGCCGTCCCGGTCGGCCGCGGCGCCGGCGCCGCACTGCGCATGCTGGCCGCCGCGCTCGGCGCCCGCACCGTCGTCGAGGTCGGCACCGGCTGCGGCGTCTCCGGCCTGTACCTCCTGTCGGGCATGCGCGCCGACGGCGTCCTCACCAGCGTCGACATCGAGTCCGAGCACCAGCGGCTGGCCCGCGAGGCGTTCACCGAGGCGAACGTGCCGGCCAACCGCACCCGGCTCATCGCCGGCCCGGCGCTCGAGGTGCTGCCGCGGCTCACCGACGGCGCCTACGACCTCGTCTTCTGCGACGGCGACAAGACCGAGTACAGCGACTACCTGCAGCAGGCGCTGCGGCTGCTGCGCCCGGGCGGCCTGGTGGCCTTCGACAACGCGCTCTGGCACGACCGCGTCGCCGACTCCGCCCAGCGCGACCCCGACACCGTCGCGATCCGCGAACTGGTCCGCCTCGTCCGTGAGGACGACCACCTGGTGCCGGCGCTGCTGCCGGTCGGCGACGGCCTGCTCGCCGCGGTCAAGCGCCCCGACTGACCCCGGCGAAATCCGGCCGATTCCCCCATCCGGGCGAATGACCGGCCGGTAACCGGGCACGATAGATCTCGTGCCGGAACTGGTCCGCCCTACTGTCGAGGTCCACGAGTCGTGGCTGGAGGCCGTCGGCGAGCCCGGCTACGAGCCGCGCTGGGCCGACGACCTGCAGCTGGCCGACATGGTCCGGCCCGAGGGGTTCGCGGCGTACGTGCGCCGGCAGATCGACGACGAGCGCGAGGACGCCCACCGCTCGCGCGGCATGGTGCCGTCGACCCATCTCTGGTACGTCGACGGCCTGCTCTTCCTGGGCCGGCTGTCCATCCGGCACCACCTGACGCCGTGGCTGCGCGACTACGGCGGGCACATCGGCTACGACGTCCGCCCGTCGGCGCGGCGCCAGGGCCACGCCACCGCGATGCTGCAGCAGGCGATGCCGTGGTCGGCCAAGCTCGGCATCGACCCCGCGCTGGTCACCTGCGACGTCGACAACGTGGCGTCGCGCAAGGTCATCGAGGCCGCCGGCGGCGTCTTCGAGGACGAGCGGCACGGCAAGCTGCGCTACTGGGTGCCGGCGAGCTGACGCGGGTCACACCGCGACGCGCACCCGCTCGGGGTGGGTGTAGACGTTCATCCCGCCGCCGCGGACGAAGCCGACCAGCGTCAGCCCGCACTCGTCGGCGAGGTCGACGGCGAGGCTGGACGGCGCCGAGACGGCGGCCAGCACCGGCAGCCCGGCCGCGGCCGCCTTCTGCACCAGCTCGAACGACGCCCGCCCGCTGACCTGCAGCACGTGCCCCGACAGCGGCAGCAACCCGCCCATCAGCGCCGACCCGATGACCTTGTCGACGGCGTTGTGCCGGCCGACGTCCTCGCGGACCGTGACCACCGACCCCGTGGTGGTGAACAGGCCGGCGGCGTGCAGCCCGCCGGTGCGGTCGAACACCCGCTGCTCGGCGCGCATGCGGTCGGGCAGCGTGGACAGGACCCCGACGTCGACGCGGGTGGGGTCGTCGGCCAGCCGCCAGCGCAGCGAGGCGCGCACGTCGACCACGCGGTCGGCGCCGCAGACGCCGCAGGCGCTGGTGGTCTCGAACGCGCGGGCCCGCGGCGGCTCGACCCCGTGGGCGAGCGTCACCTCGATGGTGTTCTGCTCGTCGACGCACTCCTTCATGCCCGCGACGTCGGTGCGGTCGGTGACGGCGCCCTCGGCGACCAGCCAGCCGGCGATGAGGTCGAAGTCGTGGCCGGGGGTGCGCATGGTGGAGGTGAGGATGCGCTCGCCGACCCGGACCAGCAACGGCTCCTCGACCGCCAGGGTGTCGGGGCGCTGTGCCGAACGGCCGGGCCGCAGCCGGAGCACCGGCCGTCGAGTCGTCATCTGCCCCATGGCACCACCGTAAGGTCCAGGCTCCGCAATGGTCTCCCCCTCATTACCCACTCCGGATGATCCGACCCGTACTGGTCCAGACCGGTCCACCCCTCGGCGGGCGCGTCCACCGGGCGTTACCGTCGGACCATGACCACACGGGCGCCGCGAGACGACAACGACGAGGCCGAACTGCGCGTGAGCCGGCCGGCCACCAGTGCGGCCGGGGTGCCCGGCGTCGTGCACGGCCTGGCCGCCGTGCTCGAGCAGTCCGGCGTGCGCCGCGGCGCCAAGGCACTGCGGCTGGTCAACCAGCAGAAGGGCTTCGACTGCCCGGGCTGCGCGTGGCCCGAGCCGGGCAAGCCGCACCTGGCCGAGTTCTGCGAGAACGGCGCGAAGGCCGTCGCCGAGGAGACCACCGTCCGCCGCGTCGACGCCGCGTTCTTCGCCGAGCACACCGTCGCCGAGCTGGCCGGGCGCACCGACCACTGGCTGGGCCAGCAGGGCCGGCTCACCGAGCCGATGCTGCGCGACACCGGCGACACCCACTACCGGCCGATCGGCTGGGACGCCGCGTTCGGCATCGTCGCCGACGCGCTGACCGGCCTCGACAGCCCCGACGACGCCGTCTTCTACACGTCCGGGCGCACCAGCAACGAGGCCGCGTTCCTGTACCAGTTGTTCGCCCGCGCGCTCGGCACGAACAACCTGCCCGACTGCTCCAACATGTGCCACGAGTCGTCCGGCGCCGCGCTGTCCGAGACCATCGGCGTCGGCAAGGGCAGCGTGTCGCTCACCGACATCACCGACCACGCCGACCTCATCGTCATCGTCGGGCAGAACCCGGGCACCAACCACCCGCGCATGCTCACGTCGCTGGAAGAGGCGAAGCGGCGCGGCGCGCGCATCGTCGCGATCAACCCGCTGCCCGAGGCCGGCCTGCAGACGTTCAAGAACCCGCAGAAGGCGCGCGGCGTGGTGGGCAAGGGCACGCTGCTGTCCGACCTGTTCCTGCAGGTGCGCCTCGGCGGCGACCTCGCGTTCTTCCAGGCGGTCAACCGCATGCTGGTCGACGCCGACGCGGTCGACCACGCGTTCGTCGACCAGTACACCACCGGCTACGACGACGCCGTCGCGGCCTGGCAGGCGCTCGACTGGGACGACGTCGCCACCGCCACCGGGCTGCCGCGTGAGGCGCTGGAGGCGTTCGTCGACGAGGTGCGGCGCGCCGACAGCGTCATCGTCTGCTGGGCCATGGGCCTGACGCAGCACAAGAAGGCCGTCCCGACCATCCGCGAGATCGTCAACTTCCTGCTGCTGCGCGGCAACATCGGCCGTCCGGGCGCCGGCGCGTGCCCCGTCCGCGGGCACAGCAACGTGCAGGGCGACCGCACCATGGGCATCTGGGAGAAGGCGCCGGCCGCGTTCCTCGACGCGCTCGAGTCCGAGTTCGGGTTCAGCGTGCCGCGGCGGCACGGCCACGACACCGTCGAGTCCATCCGGGCCATGCGCGACGGCCGGGTCGGCGTGTTCATGGCCATGGGCGGAAACTTCGCCGCGGCCACCCCCGACAGCGAGGTCACGGCGGCCGCGCTGCAGTCGGTGCCGCTGACGGTGCACGTGTCGACGAAGCTGAACCGGTCGCACGCGCTGCCGGGCCGGCGCTCGCTGATCCTGCCGTGCCTGGGCCGCACGGAGCGCGACGTGCAGGCCGGCGGCGAGCAGTTCGTCACCGTCGAGGACTCCATGAGCGCGGTGCACGCGTCGCGTGGCACGCTGAAGCCCGCGTCCGCCGAGCTGCGCAGCGAGGTCGCCATCATCTGCGGCCTGGCCGAGCGGGTGTTCGGCGGCGACTCCGGCGTCCCGTGGCGCGCGTTCGCGTCCGACTACACGGCGGTGCGCTCGCGCATCGCCCGGGTCGTGCCCGGCTTCGACGACTACGAGGCCAAGGTGGCGGTGCCCGGTGGGTTCGTGCTGCCGCACCCGCCGCGCGACTCCCGGTCCTTCCCGACGGCCAGCGGCAAGGCCCAGTTCAGCGTCAACGAGCTCGAGGTGCTGCGGCTGCCGCCGGGCCGGCTGATCCTGCAGACGGTCCGCTCGCACGACCAGTTCAACACCACCATCTACGGCCTCGACGACCGCTACCGCGGCATCCGCGACGGCCGCCGGGTGGTGTTCGTGAACCCGTCCGACCTCGCGGCGCTCGGGTTCGCCGACGGCGCCATGGTCGACGTCGTCAGCGAGTGGACCGACGGCGACCGCCGGGCGCCGTCGTTCCGGGTGGTGGCGTACCCGACGGCGCCGGGCTGCGCGGCCGCGTACTTCCCCGAGACCAACGTGCTGGTGCCGCTCGACCACACCGCCGAGGTCAGCAACACGCCGGCGTCGAAGTCGGTGGTCGTCAGGCTGGAGCCGGCGACGTCCTGATCTTGCGCGGCGCGGCCACCAGGCGGCGCAGCTCCTCGACGTCGCCGGTGACGGAGAGCCGGCCGGCCGCGACGGCGGCGTCGAGCGGGTCGGCGCCGTCGAGCACCGCCTGCCAGGCCGCCTTCGTCGCCCGGACCAGGACGTCGGGCGCGGCCGCCGCCGGGCCGCGGGCCAGCTCCGTCAGCCGGCCGGCCTCGACCCGCAGCCGGTAGACGTCGCGGTCGAGCGTGACCTCGTACGTCGCCGACCAGTCCGCCGCCGGGAGCTCGGCGAAGAACGTGCGCAGCCCGAGCATGACGGAGTCGGCGCTGACCTCGCCGGTCAGCGGCAGCACCGGCGAGCGGACGCCCCAGCGGGCCAGCGCCTGGAACACCGGCTCGAGGCCCGCGCCCCACTCCGTGAGCTCGTAGACCTTGGCCGCGGCGGGCGGCGGCAGCTCGCGGCGGTGCAGCACGCCGTACTCCTCCAGCTCCTTGAGCCGCTTCGACAGCACGGCCGGGGTGATACCGGGCAGCGCCGCCTGCAGGTCGCGGTAGCGGCGTGGGCCCAGCCGCAGCTCACGCACGACGAGCAGGGCCCAGCGCTCGCCGACGATGTCGAGCGACAGGGCGATCGGGCAGCCCTCGCCGTAGGTCCGGGTCACTTGCGCCTCCTTCATAACTATGGAAAGAATAGCACTAGCTACGTTTTTCATAGTGAGGAGACGGCGATGACCGAGCGGATGATCCAGGCCGGCGACGCGCAGCTGTGCGCCGAGGCGTTCGGGTCGCCGGACGACCCGGCGATCCTGCTGATCGGCGGCGCGGCCGCCTCGATGGACTACTGGGAGGACGAGTTCTGCTCGCGCCTGGCGGGCGAGGGCCGATTCGTCATCCGCTACGACCTGCGCGACACCGGCCGGTCCACCGGCTACCCCGCGGGGTCGCCCGGCTACACCGGGGCCGACCTCGTGACGGACGCGCTGGCGGTGCTCGACGGATACGGCATCACCGCCGCGCACCTCTACGGCATCTCGATGGGCGCCGGCATCGCGCAGACGCTGGGCGTGCTGCACCCGGAACGGGTGCTGTCGCTGACGTTGCAGTCGACCAGCCCGGCCGGCCCCGGCGGACCGGACCGCCCCGATCTGCCGCCGATGTCGCCGCAGCTCGCCGAGTTGTTCGCGTCCGAGGCCCCGCCGCCGGACTGGTCCGACCGCGACGCCGCCGTCGAGGCGATGATCGAGGGCCTGCGGCCGTTCGACGGCGCCCTGCCGCCCGACCTCGCGGAGGAGCGCGCCGTCGTCACCCGCATGTACGACCGCACCGCGGACGTCGCGGCCAGCCAGACCAACCACTGGATCCTGGAGGGCGGCGAGCTGGACCGCGGCCGGCTGGCCGAGATCACCGCGCCGACGCTGGTGCTGCACGGCACCGCCGACCCGCTGCTGCCGTTCCCGCACGGCGAGGCGCTGGCCCGCGAGATCCCCGGCGCCCGGCTGGTCGCGCTCGAGGGGATGGGCCACCAGTACCCGCCGCGTGCCGTCTGGGACACCGTCGCCACCGAGATCGTCGCCCACACCGCGCCGTGAGAACGCCCGGGTAAGGTGCCCGCATGCCTCCTGCGGACGACCTCACCGAGCACCGCGACAACCCCGGCGACGACATCTGGGTGAACGGCCGCCCCGAGGCGCGCCCCATCGAGGTCGTCGACTACGACCCGGACTGGCCGGCCCGCTACGAGGTGCTCGCCGCCCGCATCCGCACGGCGCTCGGCGACCGCGTCCTCGGACTGCAGCACATCGGCTCGACGTCGGTGCCCGGGCTGCCGGCCAAGCCGGTCATCGACGTCGACCTCACGGTCGCCGACCCCGCCGACGAACCGGCCTACCTCCCCGACCTCGAGGCGGCGGGATTCATGCTGGTCATCCGCGAGCCGGACTGGCACGAGCACCGTGCGCTCAAGCACGCCGACCCGAACACCAACCTGCACGTGTTCGGTCCCGGGTGTCCCGAGGTGACCCGTCAGCGGCTGTTCCGCGAGTGGCTGATCGAGCACCCCGACGACCTCGCCCGGTACCGCGACGCCAAGCTGCGCGCGGCGGCCGAGACGACGGCGTCCGGCGGCATCGTCACGGACTACAACCGGCACAAGGAGCCGGTGATCCGCGACATCTACGACAAGATCTTCCGCGAGCAGGGGCTGCTCGACCGATGACCATCACGCTCGGCACCCCCGCCGTCGACGACCTGGCCGGCGTGGTCGGCGCGCTGCGGGAGTGGCAGCACGACACCGCGCCCATGCAGCTGCACCCGGGCGACGTCGGGTGGCTGTGGCGGTTCGGCGCCGAGGCCACGGCCGCGGCCGTCCGGACCTGGAGCCGTGACGGCCGCGTTCTCGCCGCCGGGATGCTCGACGGGCCCAGCCTGCTGCGCCTGACCACCGCACCCGCCGCCCGGCGCGACGACGAGCTGGCGCGGCAGCTGGCCGACGACCTCATCCGTCCCGGCCGCGGCGTCCTGCCCGAGGGCAAGGCCTCGGTCGAGGCGCCGCAGGACGCCCCGCTCCAGGAGCTGCTGGCCGACGCCGGCTGGGGCCTCGACGAGCCGTGGCGGCCGCTGCGCCGCGACCTCGCCGAGCCGGTCGAGGACCCGGGGGTGCGGGTCGAGGCGATCGGCCCGGAGCGGGCGGGCGAGCGGGCCGCCATGCAGCAGGGCGCGTTCGACGGGTCGACGTTCACCGAGGAGCGCTGGCACGCCATGGCCGGCGGGGCGCCGTACGCCGACGCCCGGTGCCTGATCGCGTACGACGACGGCGGCGCGGCCGTGGGCGCGCTGACGGTGTGGTCCGCCGGGCCGGGGCGCCCGGGACTGCTCGAGCCGGTCGGCGTGCACCGCGACCACCGCGGCCGCGGCTACGGCCGGGCCCTCACCGTCGCCGCGGCGGCCGCCCTGCGCGAGTTGGGGTCGTCGAGCGCACTCGTCTGCACGCCCAGCTCCAACGTCGGCGCCGTCGCCGCCTACCGGTCGGCCGGCTTCCAGGACCTCCCCGAGGTCCACGACCGGGTCCGGGAGGCTTAGACCGGTCCCGGTCCTGCGGCGAAGCCCGCGCCGCCCTCGGCCACGGCGACGACGTCGAACGGCTCTTGCAGCACCGGCGCCGACCCGATCACCTGCGAACCGGGCGACTCCGCGGCCGTCTGCGCGAACGACGCGGCGAACGCGTCGCGGGCGGCCGCGGTCTCGAACACGTAGGTGCCCTCGAACCACTCGCCCGGCCGTGTGCGCCAGGTCTTGAACCGCAGGCCGTCCATGCCGGTGAACCGGGCCAGCGACGTGCCGTGGACGTACTCGCGCAGCGCGGCGTCGGCGCCGTCGGGCGCCTCGGCCAGCGACCAGCGCACGCTCAGTCCGTACATGGGTTCCTCCTCGTGGGTCGTCAGGCGACCGGCGCGCCGGCCTCGAGCCAGTACAGCAGGGCCCGGACACCGAACCCGGTGCCACCCTTGACCAACTCGGCCTTGTCGGACTCGGCCCGCCCCGGGCCGGCGATGTCGAGATGCGCCCACGGCACGTCGCCGACGAAGCGCTGCAGGAACAGCGCCGCCAGGATCGACCCGCCGCCGAGGTGCTCGGTGTCGATGTGCGCGACATCGGCGATGGCGGAGTCGAGCCCGAACCGGTAGTCGTCGACCAGCGGCAGCCGCCACAGCCGCTCCCCCGCCGCCTCGCCGGCGTCGCGCAGGGCGGCGGCCAGCCGGTCGGACGTGGCGTACAGGGCGCCGTGGCCGCGGCCGAGCGCCGTCGTGGCCGCGCCGGTGAGCGTGGCGACGTCGACGATGACCGTCGGCTCGAGCTCCGCCACCGCGTAGCCGATGCCGTCGGCCAGCACCAGGCGGCCCTCGGCGTCGGTGTTGAGCACCTCGACCGTGGTGCCGTCGTACTGCCGGATGACGTCGCTGGGACGCTGCGCGGCGGCGCCGGGCATGTTCTCGGCGGCCGCGACCAGCCCGGTGACGCGGACGTCGACGCCCAGTTCGCGCACGGCCGACAGGACGCCCATGACGACGGCGCCGCCGGTCATGTCGGTCTTCATCGTGACCATGCCCTCGCGCGGCTTCAGCGACAGGCCGCCGGTGTCGTACGTGATGCCCTTGCCGACCAGCACGACGTGCGGCGTGCCCGGGCCGGCGTTCGGCGGGTCGTAGCGCAGCGCGATGAGCCGCGGCGGCCGGTCGGAACCCTGGCCGACCGCCAGGATGCCGCCGAAGCCCTCGTCGGCCAGCGCCTTCTCGTCGCGCACCCGGACGTCGAGCCGGTGCTCGGCGCCGATGCGGCGGGCCTGCTCGGCCAGCCACTCGGGGTCCTTGACGTTCGACGGCGTCTGCGCGAGGTCGCGGGCGGTCCAGCTCGCCCCGGCGACCGCGACCGCCGCCGCGACGACGTCGGCCTGGGCGCCGCCGCCGGCGACGACCAGCGTGCCGAGCGGCCGCTTCGCCGCCGGAACGGGCGTGCTGCGGAAGCCGGCCAGCGCGTAGGTGGCCAGCACGGCGCCCTCGACGAACGCCCGCGTGGCGGCGTCGTCGGCCGTCGCGGTGACGGCGGACGCCAGCCGGTCGGCGCCGCGGGCGGCCCGGGCCAGCGCCGCGCCGGCCTTCCGGTACGCCGCTGCCGACCCGTCGCCGAGGCCCACCAGCAGCACCCGGGTGACGTCGACCTCGCCGTCGACGCTCGCGGCGCCGCGGCCCTCGGCGTACACCTGCACCGACACGACCTCGCCGGCCTTGCCGGTGCCGCCGTCACGTTCGAGCGCGGCGAACAGGTCCAGCCCGAGTGCCTCGGCCACCTCGGCGCCGCCCGGCCCGATCCACGGCGAGCCGTCGTCGCCGTCGTCGCCGTCCGCGCCGGACGGGTCGTCGGGCCAGACGGCCAGCGCCAGCACGCCGGCCTCGGCGTCCAGCAGCGGCCGGGCGTCGACCACGACCTCGGTGGGGCGAACAGTGCTCTCAGCCGACACGCGTACTCCTCGTCCTGACTACCCGTCCTCCGGGCAGAGTAATGCCCCCGCCCAGCGCCGCCGGCGCCGGACGAGGGCACCTATTCAATGCTCACGGCAACGACACGTCAGCCGACGACATCCTTCAACGCATCACCCAGCGCGCCGGCCTCGTCAGCAGTGAGCTCGACGACCAGACGACCGCCACCCTCGATCGGGACGCGCATGACAATGCCGCGACCCTCCTTGGTGACCTCGAGCGGCCCATCGCCAGTCCGCGGCTTCATCGCCGCCATCCGCGCACCCCTTCCTTTTCAGGCGCACACCCAAACCCCCTGATGTCCAGGGAGCACCAGCCGTGTGCGTCACGATGGAGGTCATTATCCCGCATGTTGGTCGTCGCGGGGAGACCGCGGTCGGTATGTCCTCACTGGTTGTCGGTGGGGGCTGGCAGGATGGAGCACTGTGAACGCCAGATCCGCCCTGTTCGACCTCTATGGCGATCACGTGCGCTCGCGTGGCGGCAGGGCCCGGGTCGCCGCGCTGGTGCGGTTGCTCGCCCCGCTCGGCGTCGCGGCGCCGGCGGTGCGCACGGCCGTGTCGCGCATGGTCAAACAGGGCTGGCTGCGTCCGGTGCGCATCGACGGCTCGCCCGGTTACGAGCTGACCGAGCGGGCCGACCGCCGCCTCGAAGACGCCGCCGCACGCATCTACCGCACCAACGGCCGGGGCGACTGGGACGGCCGCTGGCACGTCGTCGTGCCGGAACGCTCGGCGCAGCGGGCCGCCCGCGAACGGCTGCGCAACGGGCTGGCCTACCTCGGCTACGCGCCGGTCGGCGACGGCACCTGGATCGCCGCGCGCGCGTCGCCCGAGCTGGGGTCGCTGCTCGACGCCGAGGAGCTGCGGGCCGAGCGGTTCAGCGCCCGGCACCAGGGCGACGACGCCGAGCTGGTGCGCCGCGCGTGGGACCTCGACGCCGTCGGCCGGTCGTACCTGCGGTGGCTGTCCGACGCGCGCGGGCTGCTCGACACCCTGCCCGGCAACCCCACCGACGAGCAGGCGTTCGCCGCCCGCAGCCGGCTGGTGCACGAGTGGCGCAAGTTCCTGTTCACCGACCCCGGCCTGCCGCGCGAGCTGCTGCCCGCCGTCTGGCCCGGCGACGACGCCGCCGCCTTCTTCGACGAGCAGGCCGCCCGGCTGCAGCCCGCCGCCGGCCGGTTCGTCGACGCCTGCCTGTCCGCCGGAACCACCAAGGGAGCCGACCAGTGAGCCTGGTCCGTTACGAGTCCGACGACGGCGTCGGCGTCATCACCCTCGACCGCCCCGACTCCATGAACAGCCTCGACACCGCCACCAAGGTGGCGCTGCGCGACGTCGTGCTGGCGGCGGCCGCCGACGAGGCGGTGCGCGCCGTGGTGCTGACCGGCTCCGGCCGCGCGTTCTGCGTCGGGCAGGACCTCAAGGAGCACGCCGAGGCGCTCGCGTCCGGCGACTCCGGCCTGGCCACCACGGTGCGCGAGCACTACAACCCCACGGTCAAGGCGCTGCTCACCATGCGCAAGCCGGTCATCGCCGCCGTCAACGGCGTCGCGGCCGGCGCCGGGGCGTCCTACGCGTTCGCCTGCGACTTCCGCGTCGTCGCCGACACCGCGGGGTTCAACCTCGCGTTCGCCGCCATCGGGCTGTCGTCCGACACCGGGTCGTCGTGGACGCTGCCGCGGCTGGTCGGCTGGGCGAAGGCACGCGAGCTGCTGTTCCGCCCGCGCACCGTGCCCGCCGACGAGGCGCTGGCGCTGGGCCTCGCCACCGAGGTCGTCGCCCCGCCCGACGTCCTGCCGCGGGCCATGGAGCTGGCCCACGAGCTCGCCGCCGGCCCCACGCTCGCCTACGCGGCGCTGCGTCAGGCCCTCGAGTTCTCCGCGACGCACGGCCTCGACGAGTCGCTGGCGCACGAGGCCGACATGATGCAGTGGACCGGCGGCACCGACGACCACCGCGCCGCCGTCGAGGCGTTCCTGGCCAAGCGACCGGTCGTGTTCCGTGGCCGCTGACCTCATCGACGGCCCCGACGGCCGGCCGCGCTGTTCATGGGGCATGAGCACCCCCGACTACGTCACCTACCACGACGACGAATGGGGCCGCCCCGTCCACGGCGACGTCGCGCTGTTCGAGCGGCTGACGCTGGAGGCGTTCCAGTCCGGCCTGTCGTGGCTGACCATCCTGCGCAAGCGCGACGGCTTCCGGGCCGCGTTCGCCGGCTTCGACCCCGCCGCCGTGGCGGCCTTCGGGCCGTCCGACGAGGCGCGGCTCATGCAGGACACCGGCATCGTCCGCAACCGCGCCAAGGTCACGGCGGCCATCACCAACGCCCGCGCTCTCCTCGCCCTCCAGGACACCGACGGTCACGGCGCGCTCGACCGCCTCATCTGGTCCTTCGCGCCCGCCGCCCGCCCGGCGCCGGCGTCCCTGGCCGACGTCCCCGCCACCACCCCCGAGTCGGTCGCCCTGGCCAAAGCACTGAAACGGGCCGGCTTCGTCTTCGTCGGACCCACCACGGCGTATGCGGCCATGCAGGCGTGCGGTCTGGTCAACGACCACCTGGCCGGCTGCAGCTCGCGCTGACCGGTGGTCGGTGCCGTCCCGGCCCGGTCCTCCCGGCCCACGGACGATCATGGAGAAGGTCGGCCACCTGGCGACGGCATGGCCGAGTTTCTCCATGATGAACGCGGCGGCGCACACCGACCACCAGAGCACCCCTCCCCGCCTGAGCGCCGACCACCAGAGCACCGTTCGTCGGCGCCCGGTTCGCTCGCGCGCACGTTGTCGGTGCCCGCCCGTAGGGTGGGTGCCCTCCCAGCCGGGCGGGGACCATACCTCGGCTGAACGCCCAGAACGCCGCCATCGCCACCACGATCACCGGCCGCCTCACCACCGACGCCGCCCGACACCGACCACCCGGCCACCACGACGTCGCCGGCCCCGGACAACCAGGCCGACCCCGGCCACACCCACCGGCACCTGTGCGTGCTCAACGCCGGTCACCGGCACGCAGCCACCACCGTGCGCCGTCGTCGAGGCGGTAGGCGCGAAGCGTCAGCGCGGCAGGCGGTCCACGTAGCCGGCGAACCGGCGCAGCGCCACCCCGAGACCGAACCGCACCGCGGGCCGCAGCACCGGCCAGCCGGCCCGGCCGGCGGCGCCGAGCGGGAGGTCCAGCTGCTCCTCCCAGCGCACCTCGGCCGCGTCCGCACCGATCGCCCGCACCGAGAACACCCCCGGCCCACGCACCAGCCGCCCCGTGTGCAGCACCTCGCACCGTCGCGGCGGGTCCCAGGCCGTGACGACCATCGTGTCGAGGAACCCGGCCCGCCCCACACCGGTCCAGGCCTCCAGACGCGCCCCCACCTCGCGGCCGTCGCCGAGGCCCAGGACGCGGACCCGGGTCAGCGGCATCCACGCGCTCTGCGCCGGCCAGTCGGTGAGGACGTGCCACACGACGTCGGCGGGGGCGGCGAGCCGCCGCGACACCGCCACGTCGGCGCTCACAGCGCCGGCGCCACGCAGCGCACCCGCCCGCGCGCCCGGACCCCACCGCTCACCGCGAACTCCCCAGTTCACCCCGCTGTTCACCCGGCACCCCCAAGCGCTCGCCCCGCACCGTCAGTGCCCCTTCAGTACCCCGTGACCGGCGGTTCACCCTCGTCAGGGCGGGCGGGACGGCGCGGGAGCGGCCCGCTGGGGCCGGGCAGCCGCGTCTCCAGCTCGGCCAGCCGGTGGTCGCGCCAGGCGAGTTCGCGCTGCAGGCGGTCGAGGACGAGGTCGACCTGGTCCATGCGGTAGCCGCGGTGGACGACGGAGAAGCGCAGCCCGGCGACGTCGTCGGGGCCGACGGCGTCGGCGGGCAGCAGCTTCGCCTCGCCGCCCGGTGTCTCGGGCTGCAGGACGTCGCCCCGGCCGAGCACCAGCAGGACCGCGCCGAACAGCACGGCCGCGGCGACGATGACGAAGACGACGAACACGGCTCAAGGGTGCCACGTCCGGCGTTCCACCTCCGCGCCGCGCCCGCCGACCTGGCGTGCGAGGCTTACTGGCGACCTGATCGCGATCCGAACAGAGGAGTCCTGTGGGTGTTCTGCGCCTGGGCCGGTCGGCGTTCCCGCCCGGACGGTTCGCCGTCATGGCGATCGTGAACCGCACCCCCGACTCCTTCTACGACCAGGGTGCGACGTTCGGGTTCGAGCAGGCGTGGCGCCGGGTGCAGCAGGTGGTGGCCGAGGGCGCCGACATCGTCGACGTCGGCGGGGTGAAGGCGGGCGCCGGCGAGCAC
Source organism: Jiangella alba (assembly GCF_900106035.1). GTDB lineage: Bacteria > Actinomycetota > Actinomycetes > Jiangellales > Jiangellaceae > Jiangella > Jiangella alba. Next base: position 2,536,418 of record NZ_FNUC01000004.1, on the reverse strand, counting down.
GTCAGCGAGGACGAGGAGATCGACCGCGTCGCGGGGCTGGTCAGCGCCATCCGCGAGGCGTACCCGCAGGTCGTGATCAGCGTCGACACGTACCGGGCGCGGACGGCGGACGCGTTGTGCGCGGCCGGCGCCGACCTCGTCAACGACACCTGGGCCGGCGCCGACCCGGAGGTCGCGGCCGTCGCGGCGCAGCACGGCGCCGGGCTGGTGTGCAGCCACACCGGCGGCATGCGGCCGCGGACGCTCCCGCACCGGGTCGCCTACGACGACGTGGTCGCCGACGTCCTGGCGCACACGACGGCGCTGGCCGAGCGGGCCGTGCAGCTGGGCGTGCCGCGCGAGGGCATCCTCATCGACCCGACGCACGACTTCGGCAAGAACACCTTCCATTCGCTGGAGCTGACGCGGCGCCTGGACGAACTGGTCGCGACGGGGTGGCCGGTGCTGGTCAGCCTGTCGCGCAAGGACTTCGTCGGCGAGACGCTGGACCTTCCGGTGGACGAGCGGCTGACCGGCACGCTGACGGCCACCGCGGTGTCGGCGTGGCACGGCGCCCGGGTGTTCCGTGCCCACGACGTCGCCGCGACCCGGCAGGTGCTCGACATGGTGGCCTCGATCCGCGGCGACCGGCCGCCGGCGGCGCCGTTGCGCGGCCTCACCTGACGACTGAGGCACCTCAGCCGCCCCGACCAGCACCTCAGAGCCCCTCAGGCACCGGGTAAGGGCCTATCCACCTGCGAAGATGCGGCATTCACCGCATGTGCCGAGCACCCCTTACCGACCAGACTCTTCAGTGTCAGCACAACTGCACCGAAAGAGGTCCGGTCATGAACACCACGTATGTCGCCCAGCTCGTCCACGAGGAGCGTGCGGGCCGGCTGCGGGCCGAGGCCGACGCCGACCGCCTCGCTCGCGTAGCGCGCCGCGCCGCCCGCCGCGACGCCGAGCGGCCCGCCCGCCGGTCGACGTGGGTGCTCCGCCACCTGCCCGGCCGCCACGCGGTCTGACGACGACGTCCACCCACCAGGCCCCGGTGTCCACCACGGACACCGGGGCCTCACCCTGTGACGGCGAATCCGGCCCGGCGTAGCAGGATGGTCACTGTGGCGTTGGCAGCGATGAGTCCCGCGATGGTCGGCCGCACCGAGCAGCTCGACGGCCTGCGATCGGCGCTGGCGGCTGCCGCCGGCGGCGTACCGGTCACGGTGGTGCTCGGCGGCGAGGCCGGCGTCGGCAAGACCCGGCTGGTGACGGAGTTCGCGGCCGAGGCCGAGCGCGGCGGGGCCCTGGTCGTCGTCGGCCAGTGCGTGAACCTCGGCGGCGACGGCCTGGCGTACGCCCCCATCACCGGCGCGCTGCGCGACCTCGCCGGCCGGCTCGGCGCCGACACGCTGCTGGCCGCCGCCGGTCCGGGACGGGCCGCACTGGGCAGCCTGCTGCCCGACCTCCCCGGCGACGACGCTCAGGCGGGCGGCACCAGCCAGGGCCGGGTCTTCGAGGCGGTCACCGGGCTGCTCGAGCACGTCGCCGCCGACCGCCCGCTGGTGCTGGTGCTCGAGGACCTGCACTGGGCCGACCGCGCTACCCGTCAGCTGCTCGGGTTCGCGGTCCGGGCGCTGGGCAGCGCCCGCCTGCTCGTCGTCGGCACGTACCGCAGCGACGAGCTGTCGCGCGACCACCCGCTGCGGCGGCTGCTGGCAGAGCTGGAGCGGGTGCGCACGGTGCACCGCATCGACGTGCCGCGGCTGACCGAACACGAGGTCGCCGAGCAGCTCGCCGGGCTCGCCGGGGCGCAGCCGCCCGTCGACGCCGTCCGCCGCATCCACGCCCGCAGCGAGGGCGTGCCGTTCTTCGTCGAGCAGCTGGCCGAGCTCGACGACGGCACCACGTTGCCCGAGTCGCTGCGCGACCTGCTGCTGGTGCGGGTCGAGCAGTTGTCCGACGAGTCACAGCGGCTGGTCCGGCTGCTCGCCGTCGGCAGCGACCGCGTCGGGCACGACCTGCTGGCCTCCGTCGCGGCGGTCGACGCCGACGCACTGGACCGCACGCTGCGCGAGGCGGTGTCGGCGAACGTGCTGCGGGTCGACGGCGACGGGTACGCGTTCCGGCACGCGCTGGTCCGCGAGGCCGTCCACGCCGACCTGCTGCCCGGCGAGCACGCCCGGCTGCACGCGCTCTACGCGGCCACGCTGGAACGGCGGCTCGCGTCCGGCGCCGGCCCGCGGCGGGCCGTCACCGCCGAGGCGGCGCACCACTGGTTCTGCGCGCACGAGCACGAGAAGTCGTTCGCCGCCTCGCTCGACGCCGCCGCCGAGGCGCGCTCGCTGGCCGCCTACGACGAGGCGCAGCGCAACCTCGAGCGGGCGCTGGAGCTCTGGGACCAGGTCCCCGACGCCGCCGAGAAGGCGGGGCACGACCACGCGGAACTGCTCGCCCGCACTGCCGCGGCGGCTGACCACGCCGGCGAGCTGGACCGCGCCCTCGCGCTGGTCGACGCCTCGCTGGCCGAGGTCCAGGCCGCGGGCGACGCCGTCGAGCCGAGCCGCGTCGCCCGGCTGCTGGGCTTCCGCGGCGGGCTGCTCAGCGAGCTCGGCCGTGGCGGCGCCACCGCCGAGGTCGAGCGGGCGCTGGCGCTGATCCCGGCCGACCCGCCCACGCCGCAGCGGGCCCGGCTGCTGCAGAAGTACGTGTCGGGGCTGATGATGGACGGCCGGCAGGCGAACGCCGTCGCGCTGGCCCGCGAGGCGGCGGCGCTGGCGCGCCAGACCGGCGAGGCCGAGTCGGAGTTCCGCGCGTACGTCGTGCTCGGGCCCTGCCTGGTGCACTCCGGCCACGTCGACGACGGCCTCGACGCCCTGGCGACGGCGCACCGGCTGGCCGGCGAGCGGCCGGAGTGGCTGGTCAGCTACCACATCAACATGTCCGACTCGCTGCACCTGCTCGGCCGGCACGGCGAGGCGGAAGAGGTCGCGCAGCGCGGCATCGACGGCGCCGGTGCGGTCGGACTGGCCCGCACGCTCGGGACCATGCTGGCCGGCAACGCCGCCGAACCGCTGATGGCACTGGGCCGCTGGGACGAGGCCGAGCGGGTCATCGTCCGCGCCCTCGAACTCCGGCCGCCGGGACGCCACGTCTGGCACCTGGCCGCGTTGCGGTCCTGGCTGGCGCTGTGGCGCGGCGACGTCGAGGCCGCGTCGCAGTACGCCGCACAGGTGCGCGAGCGGCTGGCCGGCCACGACCCCGGCCCGCAGTACGTGCTGCCGGGGACCCGCGCGGCCGCCGAGGCGGCGCTCGGCCGCGGCGAACCCGGCCTCGCGTGGCAGCTCGTCCGCGCCGCCGTCGACGCCTCACCCGGGCAGCAGTTCGGCTACGAGCTGCCGCTGCTCGGAGCGGCCGGCTGGGCGCTGGAGGCGCGCGTCCGGACCGGTGACCTCCCGCCGGGCGACGTCGAGGCGGACGCCGCCTGGCTGCGGGACCGGCTGGCGCCCATCGGCGACTGGGGACCGGCGCCGGTGTGGGCACCCGTCGTCCAGGCCCATCTCGCCGGTCTGGACGGGCCGGCGCCGGACGCCTGGCGCGCCGCCCTCGACGTCGTCGAGGCGGCCGAGGGCCCGGCCCACCTGCGGCCGTTCGCCGGCTACCGGCTGGGCGAGGCGTACGTCCTGCTGGGCGATCGCGCCGCCGCCGAAGAACCGCTGCGCGTGGCGGCCGACGACGCCGACCGGCTCGGCGCCGGGCTGATCCGCGGCTGGATCGACGACCTCGCGCGCCGCGCCCGGATGGGGCTGCCGCCGTCCCGTCCCGGCGCGGCCGACGACGGTGCGTTCCCGGCGCTCACCGAACGCGAGCGTGAGGTGCTGCACCTGGTCGCCGCCGGGCGGAGCAACCGGCAGATCGGCGAAGAGCTGTTCATCAGCACCAAGACCGCCAGCGTGCACGTGTCGAACATCCTGGGCAAGCTCGGTGTGTCCGGCCGCGGCGAGGCGGCCGCCCTGGCGCACCGTGAAGGCCTCCTGGACGACGATCCCGCCCAGCAGGCCGGCTGACGCCCGGCCGCCACCAGGTCGTCCAGGCCGGCTCGGGCTCGGCGCCGAGCCGTCAGCAGAGCTCAGAGCGGAGCACGGCACGTCCGGTGCCGGCGTCGAACGGCACCGACGCGTGCTCGTGGACGATCGTCCAGGCGCCGCCCTGACGGCGGAGGCAGCTCGTCGCACGCACCCACATGGCGACCTCGGTGCCGTCCCGCATCGTTCCGCTGATCCGGACCAGGAAGTGGCAGAAGGCGAGATCGGCCCCGGCGGTGATCTCGAGGTCGCGGATCTCGTGGCCGATCGGGGTGCGGTACGACGCGATCCAGCTCTCCAGCCGGCCGGTCGGGTCCTCGCCGCGGCGGACGAACGGGCCGACGGCGTCGTACAGCACGAGGTCGTCGTCGTAGCCGGCGGCCGCGGCGGTGGCGTCCCGGCGGCCGAACGCGCGGGTGCGGGTCTCCAGCACCTCCCGGATCCGCTGTTCGCGGTCCGCCGTCATCGTGGGGCCACCTGACGGCCGAGGGCGTCCAGCCAGTCGCCGGTGCCCTGCTCGCGCCACTCGGGCTGCTCCTGATCGTCCAGGAAGGTGCCCTGTTCGGTGAGCAGCAGGCGGGTTCCGTCGCCGTCGCCGCCGAACTGCACGGTGGTCGTCGACACGGTCGACAGGACCCCGTCGGCGAACAGGAGCGTGGTGTAGACGATGCGCTCACCGGGGACGATGTCGTGGTACTCGCTCCTGGCGACGAGGTCGACACCGTCGCCGCCGTGCACGGCCTCGGTGCCGCCGACCCGGAAGTCCAGCGAGTAGCGGCCGTCCTCGGCCGCGAACCACTTCGCCTTCGTGTCGGGGTCGGACCACGCCGCGAACACCGCGGCCGGCGCGGCGGCGTAGCTGCGCTCCAGCGTGAACGTGCTGTGCTTCACCGAGTGATCGGTCATGATCCTGGCTCCTTCGTCTGGTCGTCGAGGACCGCGCCGAGGCGGTCCAGGCGGTGCTCCCACGCCGTGCGCTGCCGTCGCAACCACGCCTCGGCGTTGCGGAGGCCGGCCGGATCGATCTGGCAGGTACGGACCCGCCCGACCTTCTCCGTGCGCACCAACTCGGTGTCCTGCAGCACCTGCAGGTGCTGCACCGTCGCGGCGACGGTCACGCCGAGCTCGGCCGCCAGCTCACTCACGGTGGCCGGGCCACGGGTCAGGCGCTCGATGACGGCTCGCCGATTGGCGTCGGCAAGAGCGTGGAACACCCGGTCCACGGACTCATGCTTAAGCATGTACTTAACTTTAGTGGCGGACCCTTGAAAGTCAAGCGTCGACTTAAGCGTCCAGGACCGCCGCCGGCCACGGGCCGCAGCGCGAGAGCTGGGCCCGTGGCTCGGCGGCCAGGCGGTGGACCGTCAGTTGACCGGGCCGCCGACGCCCAGGTTCTCGGGGTCGTCCATGTCGCCCTGCGAGCGGTGCAGGCGACGGTTGACCATCCAGGTGACGAACCAGAGCACGACGCCGATGGCGAGCAGGATGCCGGCGATGCGGTACTGCTCGCTGTCGCGGCCGGTCCACGGCGTCGCCAGGTAGGCGCAGGTGATGGCGCCGATGATCGGGATGACCGTCGGGGTGCGGAAGTGCTTGTGCTCGACCGGCTGGCGCCGCAGCACCAGGACCGCGACGTTGACGACCGAGAAGACCGCGAGCAGCAGCAGCGCCGTCGTGCCGCCCAGCGCCGGCACCTCGCCGACGAACGTGATGAGGCCGACCGCCAGCAGCGTCGTGAAGATGATCGCGACCCACGGCGTGCGCCGGCCCGGGTGCACCCGGCCCAGCGGCCCCGGCAGCACCCGCTCGCGGCTCATGCCGTAGACCAGCCGGCTCGCCATCAGCATGTTGATCAGCGCGGAGTTGGCGACGGCGAACATGGTGATGAACGCGAAGATCTTCAGCGGGAAGCCGGGAGCACCGGCCTCGACCACCTGCAGCAGCGGGGTGTCGCCCTCGCCGAGCTGGTCGACCGGCACCAGCGCCACCGACGAGATGGCCACCAGCACGTAGATGACGCCGGTGATGATCAGGCCGGTCAGCATGACCTTGGGGAAGATCCGGACCGGGTCCTTGCACTCCTCGGCCATGTTGACGGAGTCCTCGAACCCCACCATCGCGAAGAACGCCAGCGCCGTCGCCGCGGTGACCGCGCCGAAGACGCCCTGGCCCTGGGTGTCGAACTCGGTGACCCGGCTCATGTCGGCCTCGCCGCCGCCGATGGCCCACAGGCCGATCATGATGATGATCAGCAGGCCGCTCAGCTCGACGCAGGTGAGCACCACGTTGGCCTTGACGCTCTCGCCGACGCCGCGGAAGTTCACCGCCGCGACCAGCAGGATGAACAGCAGCGCGACGCCGGTGATGCCGACGCCGGTGCTCAGCTCGACGTCGAACGCCTCGGACAGGTTCGACGCGAACGCCCGCGACGCCGTCGACGCCGACGTGATGCCCGAGCACATGACCGTGAACGCCACGATGAACGTGACGAAATGGACGCCGAACGCCTTGTGCGTGTACAGCGCCGCGCCCGCGGCCTGCGGGTACTTCGTCACCAGTTCGAGGTAGCTGAACGCGGTGAGGATGGCCACGATGAAGGCGACGAGGAACGGCAGCCAGGCCGCCCCGCCGACCTCGGCGGCGACCTGACCGGTGAGCGCGTAGACCCCGGTGCCGAGAATGTCGCCGACGACGAACAGCAGCAGCAGACTCGGGCCCATCACCCGTTTCAGGCTGGGCTGTTCCGCGGGCTGACGGGGAGCCTCACCGGTACGCACGGGCGCATCTGCCATGTGCCACCTCCAATCGGTTGCCTTGGTCTACCTCTTGGAGGGTGTGCGGCGCAAGCAGTGACACGGCGAGTCAATGCCTGGAATGTGGTGTTTTCAGGGTTGTTCGCGTCCCGCCGCCCGACGCGCTTCCTCGGCCCTGGCCAGCACGGACATCACGTCGTCGAGGTCGTCGGTGACGGTGAGGAGGTCGAGGTCGACGGGCGAGATCTTCTTCTCCGCGACCAGCGTGTCACGAAGCCAGTCGACGAGCCCTTTCCAGTACGACTCGCCGACGAGCACGATGGGAAATGCGGTGACCTTGTGTGTCTGGACGAGCGTCATGGCCTCGAACAACTCGTCGAGCGTGCCGTAACCGCCGGGGAACACCACGAAACCCTGCGCGTACTTGACGAACATGGTCTTGCGCGCGAAGAAGTAGCGGAAGTTCACCGCGAGGTCGACGTAGGCGTTGATGCCCTGCTCGAATGGCAGCTCGATGCCCAGCCCGACGGACGTGCCGCCGGCCTCCTGGGCGCCCTTGTTGGCGGCCTCCATGATGCCCGGCCCGCCGCCGGTGATGACGGCGTACCCGGCGCCGGTCAGCCGCTCGCCGAGGTCGACGGCGAGCTGGTAGGACGGGTCGTCGGGCTGCGTGCGGGCCGAGCCGAACACGCTGATGGCCGGGCCGAGCTCGGCGAGCGCGCCGAAGCCCTCGATGAACTCGGACTGGATGCGCAGGACCCGCCAGGGGTCGGTGTGCACCCAGTCGGTGGGGCCGGCGGTGTCGAGCAGCCGCTGGTCGGTCGTCGTCACGTCGTAGTGCTTCCCTCGCTGGATCACCGGCCCGGCGTACTTCACCGGCCGTTCGAACTCGTCGTGTCGGGTCACGCGGCCAGGCTAGGGGGTGTCCCGCGGATATTGGTGGATGCGGGTGGTGTCCTGGCGCCGATCCGCGCCGCCGAAGATCCGCGGGCCACCCCCTCGTGGTCAGGCCGCGAGCCAGGCCCGCAATCGCGCCTCACAGGCCTCGATCTCGGCGACGTGCACCCGTTCGTCGTCGGCGTGCGCGAGCTGGGGGTCGCCGGGGCCGTAGTTGACCGCCGGGACGCCGAGCGCGTCGAACCGGGCGACGTCGGTCCAGCCGACCTTGGCCCGCGGCTCGCCGCCGACGGCCGCGACGAACGCCGCCGCGACCGGGCGGTCGAGGCCTGGACGGGCGCCGGGCGCGGTGTCGAGCAGCCGCACGTCGTAGCCGTCGAACACCTGCCGCACGTGGTGGAGCGCCTCGGCCTCGGTCTTCTCGGGCGCGAAGCGGTAGTTGACGGTGACCTCGCAGCGGTCGGGGATGACGTTGCCGGCGATGCCGCCGCTGATGCCGACCGCGTTGAGCCCCTCGCGGTAGTCGAGGCCGTCGACGGTGACCGTGGCCGGCTGGTAGTCGGCCAGCCGTTGCAGCACCGGGCCGGCCGCGTGGATGGCGTTGCTGCCCCTCCACCAGCGGGCGCTGTGGGCGGCGGTGCCGGTGAGCTGGACGGCGACGCGCAGCGTGCCGTTGCAGCCGCCCTCGACCGCCGCCGACGTCGGCTCCATGAGCACGGCGAAGTCGGCCGCCAGCCAGTCGGGGTGCTGCCGGCCGACCCGGCCGAGGCCGTTGCGTTCGGCCTCGACCTCCTCGTTGTCGTAGAAGACGTAGGTGACGTCGCTGGCCGGCGCCGGGACGTGCGCGGCCAGCCGCAGCCCGACGGCCACGCCGCCCTTCATGTCGACGGTGCCGCGGCCCCAGAGCACGCCGTCGTCGAGGCGGGTGGGGAGGTTGGCGGCGACCGGCACGGTGTCGAGGTGCCCGGCCAGCACCACCCGCGCGGGGCGGCCCAGCGCCGTGCGGGCGACGACGGTGTCGCCGTCGCGGTGGACCGTGAGGTGGCCGAGGGAGCGCAACGCCGCCTCGACGGCGTCGGCCAGCGGCCCTTCCTCACCGCTCGGGGAGGCGAGGTCGCACAGCTGCGCCGTCAGTGCCGGCGCGGGGAGGTCGAGATCGAGAACGATGCCCACAAGCGCCTCAGCCTACGTGCGCGGGGTGAAGGCGCAGAACTCGTTGCCCTCGGGGTCGGCCATGACGTGCCAGGAGATGTCGCCGCCGGGCTCGCGCAGCACCGTGGCGCCACGCTCGGTGAGCAGCGCGATGTCGGCGACGTCGACGTCCCAGTGGACGCGGTTCTTCGCCGCCTTCGGCTCGGGGACCGGCACGAAGCACAGGTAGTCGAACGGCAGCCGGCCGACGCTCTCGAGCGCGGCGTAGTGCTCCTTCGGCTCGCGCTCGGGGACCAGCCCGAACACCTCGCCCCACCACGCGGCCTGAGCGTGCGGGTCGGCGCAGTCGACCACCACCGCGCAGAGCCGGCCCGGCAGCGACGGCCGCCCGGGCCGGAGGAACGCACAGAACTCGCCGCCTTCGGGGTCGGCCATGACGTACCAGAAGTTCTCGTCGTCGGGCTCGCGCAGGACGGTGGCGCCGAGCGACAGCAGGCCGTCGAGATGGCCCGTCTCGACGTCGAGGTGCACCCGGTTCTTGACCGTCCTGGCCTCCGGCACGAGGTCGACCCAGATCTGCTCGCCTTCTGCATCTCCGCGCAGGTGCGTAGGATCGTCTGAGTCTGGCCGGCGGCCCAGCGCCGCCGCCCAGAACTCGGCGAGCCGCGGCTGATCGCTCGCGTCGAGGCAGAGAGCCTGCCAGGTGGCGACGGGTGTCGGGTGCATACGGCCACGCTAGCCGAGGGCACCGACACCCCTGACCCGCCCGAGGACCCACCAGGTGACCCGACGACGATGAGCTCCCTGCCGGCCGCTCCGCCCGACGACCAGCATCTCTGGTCGCGGGCGCGCCGAGGCGACCCGGCGGCGTTCGGCGAGCTGTTCACCCGGCACTCGACGGTGGTCTACAACTACTGCTTCCGGCTCACCGGCAGCTGGAAGACCGCCGAGGACCTCACCTCCGTCGTCTTCCTGGAGGCCTGGCGCAAGCGCGACGACGTCGCCGCCGAGGCCGGGTTCGTCCCGTGGCTGCTGAGCGTGGCCGGCCGCGTCGCGCGCAACAGCACCCGTGCGGTCCGCCGGCACCGCCGGCTGCTGGCCAAGCTGCCGCCCGCCGTCATCGCCGGCGGCGCCGAGGACACCGCGCCGCCCGAACCGTCCGAGCCGGCCGACCCCGCCGACGCCGCCGCCCGGGCCGACGACGAACGGCACATGCGGCAGGTGCTGCGGGTGTTCCGGCGGCTGCCGAAGCAGGAGCAGGAGGTGCTCGCGCTGTGCGTCTGGGGCGAGCGCACCTACGCCGAGGCGGCCGTGGCGCTCGGAATCCCCGTCGGCACAGTACGCTCGCGGCTGGCGCGAGCTCGAGCTCACATGGAGCGGCTCACCGAGGCCGCGACCACGAAGACCGCCGAGCCGCGACCCGGCTCGCGCCCCGAAGGAGCGCACCACACATGAGTTCCACCGGCCTCGACCTCGCGTTCGCGCTGCCACCCAGGCGCGACCTCCCCACCGACCGTCGCGACGCCATGCGCCGGCTGCTGGAGGACGCGGTCGCCACCCGGCAGTTGCTCTCGGCGCCGCGACGGCCCCGGCTGCGCCCGGCCATGTGGCCGGCGGCGGGCCTCGTGGCGGCGTCCGCGGTGGCCGCCACCGTCCTCGTCGTGGGTGACCTCGGGTCCGACGGCGCCGACACCGCCTACGCCGCCACGCCGCCCGTCCTGGCCGCGGAGCTGGCCATGGGGCAGCCGGCCGCTGCCGAGCTGCTGTCACTGGCCACCACGGCGTCGCAGGCGCACGCCGCGCTCTACACGAGCGCCGAGGTCACCGTCACCACCGAGAGCTGGCTGCTGACCGTCACCGAGGGGCAGCCTGCGGAGGGCCTGGCGCCCGCCGAGGGCGCCGCGCCGGGCGAGGGTGCGGCGCTCGGCGTGCCGGCCGTCACGTCCGCCGTCGTGCCGGTGCTGCGCGAGCAGCGGTTCCTGGCCGACGGCTCGGTGCACGTGCGCGAGACGCAGGGCGAGGCGCAGTACCCGACGGCGGCCTGGAGCGAGGCCGACGGTTCCGCCACGCCCGGCGCCGTCCTGCTGGACGAGACCGTCCCGGCCGACGGCCTGGCGTCGGGGTACCCGGAGGCGCTCGCCGCCGACCCCGCCGCGCTGCGGGCCCAGCTCCTGGCCGTCTGGCCACAGGCCGACGACCCCGCCGCGGCGCTGTTCCAGGCGCTGCACGAGGTCGCCTCGACCCGTGTCATGGACACCTCGGTGCAGGCCGCTGCCCTGACCATGCTGGCCGACGAGCCCGGCGTGGTCGCGCTCGGCGAGACCACCGACCGGCGCGGCCGCACGGCCATCGCGTTCGGCACCGACAGCGACGACTCCGGGCTGGACCGCCGGCACGTGCTGATGGTCGACCCCATGTCCGGGCGTCTGCTCGGCTACGAAGAGGTGCTCACCGGCGACACCGGCGCCCTGGACCTCGAGGCGCCGGTGGTCGCGCAGTACACCGTCTTCCTCTGACCCGCAGCTGCCGCTGACCCCGCCCGCCGCGGGCACGGGCGGGTGCGTCCACCGCCGGCCACCGAGCGTTGGCGCATCCACCGCCCGCGACGAAGGGCGGACGCGGCACGTTCGGCGGCAGGTATGCCCGGTCTGCCGGTTTCCGCACCGGGTTCGGTCCCCGCCCGGCTGGGAGGGAGTCCCACCCTACGGGCGGGCACCGACACTGTCGCCGCCACGACCGCCGCACCCGCCACGCACGGACCACGACCGCCGCACCCGCCGCGCACGGGCCGCGAGCGCCGCGGCCGTACCGCCTGGCTGACCCTGCACGATGGCTGGCGGTTCGCTGGCGCTCTGGCACCAGCAAACCCCCGGCCATCGCCCACTCCCGGCCCGGGCCACGGCAGCCTCGCCCGGCCGCTCGGCCGGCTCCGGTCAGGCGCTGGTGCAGGTCCAGTAGCTCATCCGGTTGTCGGCAGAAGCGCCGACGTAGGAGTCGCTGGCGCCGGGGGTCATGGTCCACAGTCGCGCTCCGCCGACGTAGTCGTAGGCGTGGTAGTTGCGGCCGGAGTTGCGGTTGACCCACGACGACGCGGTGTTGTCGAAGCCCCAGCTGCTGGCGTAGCCCGAGCAGGTGCTGGAGAACTGGTACCGCGTGCCGTCGAAGTTCGAGGCGGTGTAGAAGCAGTAGTAGCCGGACGGGCAGGTCGAGGCGCTGCCCCGCGCCTGCATGTCGCCGGCGAACGGCTCGAACGGCTGGGCCAGCCCGGTGATGCCGAGCGCCTCGACGACGTCGGTGCGCACGGCGTCGCCCAGGCCGAACGGCGCCGCGTCGGCGCCGGGGCTCGGCCACACGGCGATGACGTCGCCGTCGTCCCAGGCCATGGCGTTGTCGGAGAGCTGGATGCCGCCCGGGTTCTGCTCCAGCGCCGCCGCCATCTCGTCCGCGAGCGGCCCACTGGGCCCGGCGGCCCCCGCGGCCTCCGTGCCTCCCGCAGCGCCCGCGTCGCCCGCGTCGCCCGCAGCGATGCTCGCGTACGCACCACCCGCCGCCACCAGAACCGTCGTCGCGACCCCCGCGAGGGTGGCGAGTAGCCGTCGTCGCACCATCGGCGCCTCCCAGCACTCGTGTCTTCTGCGGGCGCGCCGCACGGCGACCACCGTGCTCACGCAGCCCGCCGTGTTCCGTAGGCTGAGCCCATGACCGACGTGCGACGGGCATGGGGCTTCGGCCTGGCCACCATAGCCGCAGATGGAACGATCTTGGATGTTTGGTACCCATCGCCAGCTCTCGGCAAACCGCCCATCTCGTCCGACGACGCCCTCGTCGAGCTGCGCGACCTCGAGGTCGAGGACCGCGACCGCGAGGTCCGCCGCACCGTCGTGCAGACCGACATCGACCTCGACGCGCCGCCCGCCGACGCCCAGGACGCCTACCTCCGGCTGCACCTGCTGTCGCATCGGCTGGTCGCGCCGCACGGGCAGGTGCTCGACGGCCTGTTCGGCGTGCTCAACAACGTCGTGTGGACCAACCACGGCCCGTGCCCGGTCGACGGCTTCGAGCGGACGCGGCTGCGGCTGCTGCGCCGCGGCCCGGTCACGGTGTACGGCATCGACAAGTTCCCGCGCATGGTCGACTACGTCGTGCCGTCCGGGGTGCGCATCGCCGACGCCGACCGCGTCCGCCTCGGCGCCCACCTCGCCGCCGGCACCACGGTCATGCACGAGGGGTTCGTGAACTTCAACGCCGGCACGCTCGGCTCGTCCATGGTCGAGGGGCGCATCTCCTCCGGCGTGGTGGTCGGCGACGGCTCCGACGTCGGCGGCGGCGCGTCGATCATGGGGACGCTGTCCGGCGGCGGCAAGGAGGTCATCACCGTCGGCGCGGGCTGCCTCATCGGCGCCAACGCCGGCATCGGCATCTCGCTCGGCGACGGCTGTGTGGTCGAGGCCGGCTGCTACATCACGGCCGGAACGAAGGTCGGGCTGCCCGACGGCCGTGTCGTCAAGGCGCTGGAGCTGTCCGGCCGCGACGGCCTGCTGTTCCGCCGCAACAGCGTCACGGGCGCCGTCGAGGCACTGGCGAGGTCCGGCGACTGGGGCGGGCTCAACTCCGTCCTGCACGCGAACTGACCGGAACCGCCGCCCGGGCCACGAACGTTCTCCAGGACACATGAGTCGCGCTGCCCGCCTCACGGCCACCCTCGGTACCCTGCTCGCCCTGGGCGGGTGCGTCGCCGCGCTGCTCATCTGGTGGGTCGGCCGCGACGACAACCCGCTCATCCGCCGCAACGACTGCCGGGCCTCCGTCGACGGCCGCACCGTCGCGCTGTCGCCGGAACAGGCCCGGCACTCCGCCACCATCGCCGCCGTGGCGCTCGAGCGCGGCCTGCCGGCGCGCGCGGTCACCATCGCCCTGGCCACGGCGTACCAGGAATCCGACATCTACAACATCGACTACGGCGACCGCGACTCCCTCGGGCTGTTCCAGCAGCGGCCGTCGCAGGGCTGGGGCACGCCCGAGCAGGTGCAGGACCCCGTCTACGCCGCGGGCGCCTTCTACGACGCGCTGGTCGACATCCCGAACTACCGCGAGCTCGAGGTCACCGTCGCCGCGCAGGAGGTGCAGCGCAGCGCCTTCCCCGACGCCTACGCCGACCACGAGGACGACGCGCGGGTGCTGGCGTCGGCACTCACCGGCAACTCCCCGGCGTCGTTCTACTGCACGTTCCGGGCCGACGACGTCGCGGCCCAGGCCGAGGGCGACGACGGCCTCACCGACCGCGCCCGCGCCGTCCGCGACGAGCTGGCCGGCACGTTCGACGGCCTCGACATCGGCGGATTCCAGCCCGGCGGCGTCGACTCCGGTCACGTGGAGGGGTCGGCCCACTACGACGGCCGCGCGCTGGACGTCATGTTCGAGCCGTACGACGACCCCGACGTCAACCGCCGCGGCTGGTCGGTGGCCCACTGGGCCGTCGCGAATGCCCAGGCACTGGACATCGCGACCATCATCTACGACGACAGGATCTGGTCGGCGCGCCGGTCCGACGAAGGCTGGCGCGAGTACACTCACCCGTCCGGTGACACCGCAGATGTCACCCTCCGCCATCTGGACCACGTGCACATCGACGTCGCCCCAGGAGAGTGATCAGGGTCGTGAGCAAGACGGGCGGGGTCGTCGCCACTCCACACACGTTGAGCACGCGCGCCGGCGTCCAGATCCTGCAGGCGGGCGGCAACGCCGTCGACGCCGCCATCGCCGCGTGTGCCGTGCAGGGCGTCGTGGCGCCCGAGACCTGCGGCGTCGGGGGCGACCTGTTCGCGCTGGTGCACCGTCCCGGCGACACCACGCCGCTGGCGCTGAACGCGTCCGGCCGGGCCGGGTCAGGTGTCGACGCCGCGGCGCTGCGGGCCGCCGGGCTGAGCGAGATCCCGCGCGACCATCCGGCCGCCGTTCCGGTGCCGGGCTGCGTCGACGGCTGGGTCACGCTGTCGTCGCGGCTGGGCCGGCTGGCGCTGGCCGACGTGCTGGCGCCGGCCGTCCGGCTGGCCGAGGAGGGCTTCCCGGCCAGCGACGAGCTGGTCGCGGCGTTCCGGGCCGGCGCGGCGGAGCTGGCCGGCGTCGAGGCGGCACGGCCGATGCTCGCGGCCCGCCGCGGGTCCGCCGTCGTACGCGACCAGCTGGCCGCGACGCTGCGGCTGGTCGCCGGCGACGGGCGCGCCGCGTTCTACGAGGGCGCGCCCGGCCGGGCCGTCAGCGCCGCCACCGGCGGCGTCATCACCCCCGACGACCTCCGCCGTGTCCAGGCCGACTGGGTCGAGCCGCTGTCCGCCGACGTGTGGGGCGCCACCGGCTGGACCGTCCCGCCCAACTCGCAGGGCTACCTCGGCGTCGGGGGCTGCGCCGTGCTGGAGCGCCTCGGCTGGGCCGACGACCCCGCCGACCCGCAGGCGTGGCACCTGCAGATCGAGGCGCAGCGGGCGCTGGCCGCCGAGCGCGACGACGTCACCGTCGACCCCGGCCGGGTCCCGGTGCCGCTCGGCCGCCTGCTCGACCCCGCCCGGCTCGACGCCGTCGCCGCGTCCGTCGACCCCGTCGCTGCCCGCGATCGGCACGCCCCCGCGCTGGCCGCCGGCGGCACCGCCTACCTGTGCGTCGTCGACGGCGAGGGCATGGGCGTCTCGCTCATCCAGTCCAACTTCCACGGCATCGGATCGCTCGTCGGCGCCGGCGCGGCCGGGTTCCTGCTGCAGGACCGCGGCCGCGGGTTCTCGCTGATCGAGGGGCATCCGGGCGAGCTGGCGCCGGGCCGGCGGCCGCTGCACACGCTGGCGCCGACGCTGTGGACCCGCGGCGACCGGCTGGCGATGGTGCTGGGCACCCGCGGCGGCCACGTGCAGCCGCAGCTCGTGCAGCAGATCGCCGCGTTCGTACTGGGCGCCGGGCTCGACCCGGACGAGGCGCAGGCGCGGCCGAGGTGGACCATCGAGCCGCCGGTGGGCGGCACCGGCGCGCCGGCGCCGTCCGGGTCGCGGGTGCGCATCGAGCCCGACGTCCCCGCCCGCATCGTCGACGGACTGCGCAAGCGCGGGCACGAGGTGGTCCCGGTCGACGGCCCGCAGCCCGGCTGGGGCCCGGTCTCGCTCGTCCAGGTCGACGACGCCGGCTGGCGGCTGTCCGCCCGAGATCCCCGCGTCGCCACGACGGCGGTCGCGACGGCTTAGGTTAGAGGGATCATGAGCGACCCCACGCCGCCGCCTCCGCCCCCGCCACCGTCCGGCTCCTCGCGTACCGCCGTCTGGCAGGTCGCCACCGCGCTGGCGCTCGCCGTCGGGCTGGTGCTGGCCGGCGTCACGTACATCGTCATGGACCGCCGGGTCGACGACGCCCGGTCCGAGCGCGACGCCGCCCGCGAAGAGCTGGCCGCGGCGCAGGACGAGGCGTCGTCCGGCCTGGGCGGGCTGGAGGACCTGCTGGGCGAGGGCGGCCTCGGCGACCTCCTCGGCGAGGGCGGGCTGGACGAACTGCTCGGCGGCGACCTCGGCGACCTCGGCATGGGCGACGTCGACCCGATCCTGCTGCAGTGCCTCGGCTCCGGCGGCCTGGGCCTCGGCGGTTCGGACTCCATCCCCGACGCCGACGTCGAGACGCAGGTCGCGGCCATCGCGCAGCTGGTCGAGGAGGAGCGCGGGCTGCCCGCCGGCGACGACGTCGACATCGAGTTCGTCGGTCTCGACGAGGTGCAGCGGCGGGCGGTCGAGCTGACCCAGGAAGAGCTCGACCCCGAGCGGGCCGCCGTCGACTCCCGGCTGCTGGCCGCGCTGGGCGCCGTCGAGCCGGGTACCGATCTCGCGCAGGCGCAGCTCGACGCCCTCGACGCCGGGGTCGGCGGGTTCTACGACCCCGAGACGCAGCAGCTGGTCATCGGCTCGGAGGAGATGGACGGCCTGGGCGCGCTGATCACGGCGCACGAGCTGGTGCACGCGCAGGCCGACGCCGCCATGGGGCTGCCCGACCAGGAGGCCATCGCCACGGAGTCCGGGTCCGACGCCGCGTACGCCGCGCTCAACGCCATCGAGGGCGACGCGTCGCTGTACAGCCAGCAGTTCGTCGGCCAGCACCTGCCGCTCGAACAGCTGCTCGCGCTGCAGGAGACCTCCGGCCAGACCACCGCCGACCTCGACGCGCTGCCGCACTTCATCGCCCGCCAGCTGGAGTTCCCGTACGTCGAGGGCCTGACCTTCACCTGCGACGTCTTCCTCGACGGCGGCTGGGAGGCGGTCGACGCGACGTACTCGACGCTGCCGGCGACCACCGCCCAGGTGCTGTTCCCGGACCGCTACCGCGGCGGTGAGGCCGCCGTCGACGTCCGCGACCCGGCCGGGCCGGGCGGCGACTGGCAGCAGCTGCGCATGGACACCTTCGGCGCCGCCGACCTGCTGTTCCTGCTCGAAGCGCCCGGCGACGACGAGGACGCCGCGCTGCCCGACCCGAAGGACCTGGTCGCGGCCTGGGCCGGCGGCGAGGTCACCGTCTGGGGCGACGGCGACGCCACCGCGCTCGCACTGGTGCTCGCCGACCGCGGCGACGACGGCGGCACGCCGCTGTGCGACACCGTCACCGACTTCTACGCGGCCGCGTTCCCCGACGCGCAGGCCGCCGACGAGGGCGGGCGCACCGTGTTCACCGGGACCGACCAGTCGGCGGTCGTGTCGTGCTCCGGCTCCGAGGTGGCGCTGGGCATCGGCCCGGACGCCCAGGCCGCGGCCGCCGCCGTCAGCTGATCCGGGCCCACCTCTGCTGCGCCTGTCCGGCTCCCTTTGCAATGAGCACCGATACGCACCGGTGCGTAGTGGTGCTCATTGCAAAGGCGCACGGCCGCTATGGCAGGTGCCCGACGGCGCTGGTCACGCCGCGAGGCGCTTGGCGGCGGCGTCGACCCGCTCATCCGTGGCGGTCAGCGCGATGCGAACGTGCGAGCCGCCGGCGGGGCCGTAGAACGCGCCCGGAGCGGCGAGGATGCCGCGATCGGCCAGCCAGCCGACGGTGTCCCAGCACGGTTCGTCGCGGGTGGCCCACAGGTACAGGCCGGCGGTCGAGTGGTCGATGCGGAACCCGGCCTCGACCAGCGCCGAGCGCAGCAGGTCGCGTCGCCGCGCGTAGCGTTCGCGCTGCTCGTCGACGTGGGCGTCGTCGTCGAGGGCGGCGACCATGGCCGCCTGGACGGGCGTCGGCACCATGAACCCGGCGTGCTTGCGCACCGCGAGCACCTGACGCACCAGCGCGGGGTCGCCGGCCATGAAGCCGGCGCGGTAGCCGGCCAGGTTGGACCGCTTCGACAGCGAGTGCACGGCCAGCAGGCCGTCGAGCGAGCCGCCGTTGACGGCCGGGTCGAGGATGGAGACCGGCCGCTCCTCCCAGCCCAGTTCGAGGTAGCACTCGTCGGACGCGACGACGGCGCCGCGCTCGCGGGCCCAGTCGACCACCTTGGCGAGGTGCGCCGCCGGCAGCACCCGGCCGTGCGGGTTGGCCGGCGAGTTCACCCAGATCAGCGCGACCCGGCGCGGGCCGAGTGCGGTGACGGAGTCGCTGGCGACGGGGTCGGCCCCGGCCAGCCGGGCGCCGATGTCGTACGTCGGGTAGGCCAGTTCCGGGAACACGACGGTGTCGCCGGGGCCCAGCCCGAGCAGCGTCGGCAGCCACGCCACCAGCTCCTTCGAGCCGATGGCCGGGATGACGGCGCCGGGGTCGAGGCCCTGCGCGCCCGCCCGCCGGCCGAGCCAGCGCACCGCCGCCTCGCGCAGCGCGGGCGTACCCAGCGTCGTCGGGTACCCAGGTGCGTCCGCCGCCGCGGCGAGCGCGCGGCGGACGACCTCGGGCGTGGGATCGACCGGCGTGCCGACCGAGAGGTCGACGATGCCGTCGGGGTGTGCGGCCGCCCGCTCGCCGTACGGGACCAGCGCGTCCCAGGGGAAGTCGGGCAGCTGGAGACGCTGTGGCACCGGGCTCAGGACTCCTCGTGCTCCTGCGGCGGCAGTGCGGCGATCAGCGCGTGGTCCTTGGGGATGGCGCCCAGCTTGGCCGCGCCGCCCGGGGAGCCGAGGTCGTCGAAGAACTCGACGTTGGCGGTGTAGTAGCTCTTCCACTCGCCGGGGACGTCGTCCTCGTAGAAGATCGCCTCGACCGGGCAGACCGGTTCGCACGCACCGCAGTCGACGCACTCATCCGGGTGGATGTAGAGCATCCGCTCGCCCTCGTAGATGCAGTCGACCGGACACTCCTCGACGCAAGCGAGGTCCTTGAGGTCGACGCAAGGCTGCGCGATGACGTACGTCACGGCGGTGTCCTCCCTATCGCAAGCCGCTTCGGTGCCCACCGGTGCGGCCGGTCTGTCGTTCTCAGCCCTAGTATCGCGGGTGCCCGGATTCCATCGTGCACCAAGGTCAGCCTATGAGACAGCCCAGTACGAATCAGAACACGTCTGCCCTGGTCGGACGGCGTGTCGTGATTCGGTACCGCCTACACGGCGACGAGTTCGGCGCCACGGACGTGCTCGGCGTGCTCCTGTCGCGCACCGACGACGAGCTGCGCGTGCGGCCGTCGCGCGGCGGCGACGTCGTCACGGTGCCGGCGGCGGACGTCGTCGCCGTGAAGGAGATCCCGGAGCTGACGGTGACCCGCCGCGACGTCCGCGACCTCGAAGCGGCCGCGCTGCTCGGCTGGCGGGCGCTGGAGACCGAGTGGCGGGACGGGTGGCTGCTGCGGGCTTCCGGCGGGTTCACCGGGCGGGCCAACTCCTGCCTGCCGCTGGGCGACCCCGGGCGGCCGCTGGCCGACGCCGTCGCGCAGGTCGAGGACTGGTACCGGGCCCGCGGGCTGGCGCCGGCGTTCCAGGTCCCGGAGCCGCTCGGCCGGGCGCTCGGGCCGGTGCTGGACGCGCGCGGCTGGCCGGCCCTGGAGGACCGCACGTTCGTCATGGTGGCGCCGGTGCCGGTGGTGCGCGGCTCGGAGCGGGCCGGGCTGCCGCCGGTCCGCGTCGACGACCGCCCCGACGACGCCTGGCTGGCCGGCTACCACTACCGGGGCGGCGAGCTGCCCGCGCACGCCGTCTCCGTCCTCGTCAACGCCGACTCCGTGGGGTTCGCGTCGGTGGACGACGACGACGGCGCGCGCCTGGCGATCGCGCGCGGCGCCGTCAGCGACGCCCCGAGCGGGCGGCGCTGGCTCGGCGTCACGGCGGTCGAGGTCGCGCCCGAGGCCCGGCGGCGCGGCCTGGGCGGGCACATCGTCGCCGGGCTGGCGGCATGGGCCGGCCGGCTCGGCGCCACCGACGTGTACCTGCAGGTCGCCGAGCCGAACGCGCCGGCCCGCGCGACGTACCGCAAGGCCGGTTTCGCCGACCACCACGCGTACCACTACCGCCGGCTGCGCTAGGGGCGGCAGTGGCCGCGCGTCAGTCCTCGCCGCCGCCCTCGCCGTCACCCTCGCCGGGGTCCGGGCCGCAGATGACCCGGTGGTTCGGGTTGTAGGTCCACGGGTCGGCCTCGTCCTTGACGAGCGTGCCGTCGGGATCCCAGACCTGGCGATACGACGTGATGTCGAAGCCCTGGCTGCCGCCCTGCGCGGAGCAGTTGCCCGACGTGTCGTAGATGGTCTGCGGCGACGTGTGGTTGGAGCGGCCGGAGACCGAGGTCTCGACCCGGAAGTACTCGGTGCTCCAGATCTTCACGTTCAGCGTGCCCTGACTGCCGGACCGGCTGGGCGTGAAGCTCGTGTCGACGACGACGCCGTACGGGGTGTCGTTCTTGAACCGCATGTCCTTCGAGCCCCAGGCGACCGTGGCCTCCTGGCCGATCGGGTAGCGGTCGAAGTAGATCGAGTGCGGCCAGTGCTCGACGTCCTCCAGGCCGGCCAGGAAGGCCGCGTGGAACGTCGTCGTCGCCACCTGGGAGACGCCGCCGCCGAGCGACTCCTCGAGCCGGCCGCCGTTGATGATGGTGCCGGCGGTGAAGCCGTTGGCCTCGGTGCGCTCGCCGACGATGCCGTTGAGGCTGAACTCGTCGCCCGGCAGCAGCAGCGTGTTGTCGATGCGCTCGGCCGCGGTGCCGATGTTGACGTTGCGGTAGTCGGCGTGCGGGAAGCGCGTCGTGAACTCCGCGACCACCTCGGTGACGCCCAGCTCCTCGGCGGCGGCGGTCGTCAGCTCCGGGTCGACCTCGGACAGCTCGACCGCGGCCTGCCGCGCGTCGCCCTCGGCCGTCAGCACCGGCAGCAGCGCCGCGCTCAGCGTCTCGGGCGCGATGCCCATGCCCCGCTCGGCCGGGACGACGACCGGCTCGCCGCCGTCGATCGTGATGGTGGCGTCGCGGCCCTCCTGGCCCACCTCGGCCAACTGGTCGCGGGCGACCTCCGTCAGCTTGGCGCCGTCGAGCGCGGGCTGCAGCGTGCCGGCGTCGTCGGGCGCCATGGTGAGCGCCTGCCCGACGAGGTCCGGCGGCAGCTCGACGCTCTCTTCCCCCGCGACGACCGTCACGGGCGCCGACATCGCCGGCTCGGCGAACTCGGCGACCGCCCGCTGCACCTCGTCGGCGCTGACCGCCGGCGCGACCTCGTCGATGGCCAGCTGGACGTCGCCGATCGGCAGCGTGGACTCGTCGCCGAAGAACGCGCCCTCGAGCCGCTCGATGGTGGCGTCGAGGTTGACCGCGCGGCCCACCTGCGGGTCGCTGGTGACGACCTCGCCGCCGTCGAACGCGACGGCGCCGTTCACCGGCTCGATGTCGGCCTGCGCCGCGATCTCCGTCAGCGCCGCCTCCAGCGTCGCGCGGTCGACGGCCGCGACCGGGGTGGTCTCGCCGCCGCCGAGCAGCGCCTGGAACAGCGACAGCGGGTTCGCGCTGCCGCCCGGCACCGCGTCGATCGTCGCCGGCACGTCGACCGTCAGGCCGGCCGCCGACGGGACGACCTCGAACGACGTCTCCTCCTCGCCGATGGTCAGGTGGAACGGCTGGTCGACGAGCTCGGGCAGCTGCGCGTTGAGCGCCTCCTCGGCCTCCTCCGGCGTCATGCCGCCGACGTCGATGCCCGCGACCGTCGCGCCACGGGCCAGCGAGTCGCCGGCCACCGCGTACGCGATGCCGTAGCCGATGCCGAGCACCACGACCACGCCGGCCACGACCAGCGCGGCCAGCTTCACCCGGCTGCGGCCGCCGCCCTCGCCGTCGTCGCCGGTGGGGTCGTCGCCCTCGCCGCCGCCGTCGCCGCCGCGCTTGGAGTCGAGCAGCGCGGCCGCGGTGGCGGCCTGCCCGAAGGAACGCTGCTGCTGACGCCGCGACGACCGGCCGGCGTCGCCCGGACCGGTCTCCTGGGTGACGGTGTCGGGGTCGGCTGCGGGTGCTGCGGCTGCCGTCGCCGCCGCGTCGACCGCGCCGAACTCCTGGGTCGGTTCCTCGGCCGGGGCGCGGCCCGAGGTGTAGATGCCGGCCGCGCGGGTGCCGGGCTCCGGGCGCGGGCGCGTCGGCTGCGGCGCCTCGTCCTCCGCTGCCGGAGCGTCGGGACCGCTCTGCGCCGGGTCCGGCTCGTGCTGCGCGTCGGGTCCGTTCTGGGCGCCGCTCTGCTGCCCGGCGTCAGGACCGTTCTCGGCGGCGCCGGACCCGCTCTGCGCGGCGCTGGCGGCGCCCGCGGCGCCCGCGGCGCCGGCGGCGCCCGCGGCGCCGGCGGCGCTGGCGGCGGCGGCGGTCTTCCGGGCGGCATCGGGGCCGTCCGGGGTGGCGCTCGGGCCGTTCTGCGCGGCGTTGGCGCCCTCCTGGGTGCCGCTGGCGCCGTCCTGCGTCACGGCGGGGCCGCTCTGGGCGGCGGGGCCGGCCTTGGCGGCGGCGGGGCCGCTCTGGGCGGCGCCGGGCTTCGCCTCGGCGGTCCCGTCGGCCGGCTTGCCGTCGTTGCCGGCGGCAGCGGCGGCGCGGGCGGCCATCACGTCCTGGACGACGCGGGGCTCCTCGTAACGCTGGCCGTTGCCGTCGGCGGACTCGGCGGCCGTCGGCACGGGACCGGACAGGCGCGGGTCGACCGGGGGCCGGCCGCTGCGGTCGCGGTCCTTGACGTTCGAGCGGCCAGGCGCCGGACGCTGCGCCGCCGTCCCCTTCGCCGGCGCGCTGTCGCGCTGGTCGGCCGGGTCGGGGCCGGCGGTGGACTCGGCCTGCTCGGCGGCGCGGGCGCGGGCCCGGGCGGCCTGGGCGCCGCTGAACGCCTGCGCCGTGGCGGCGAACCGTGCTTCGTCGGCGGCCGGACGCGCCTGCATGGCGCCGGCGGCGCGGGCCTCCTTCTGGATCGGCGGCAGCATCGACGGCTGCGGCGACGCTGCGCCCAGCGGGGCGGAGGTCGGGCGCTGCCGGGTGGGCAGCCCCTGCTGCTCGTCGTCCTGCTCCGGGCGCGCTTCGTCGTGCCCGCGGCTCACAGCGGCCCCACGCGACGCGGCAGCATCCGGCGTCGCCTGCCGCGACTGTGCCTGCTCCGGTCCGCGCGCATCCTGGGCGCCACGGGACGGCGGCTGCTCGGGTTGACGTGCGTTCTCGGCGCCCCGGGCCGGGTCGGCCGAACGTGCCGCCGCGACGTCGGAGGGGCGTGGCGCACGACGGTCACCAGCGCCCGCCACGTCGGACGGACGGACCGCACCGTCCCCCGCCGCAGCCGCGCCGGCCGGACGTGCCGGGCCCGAACCCGCACCGTTCGCCGGGCGTGCCGCGCCACGGTCACCAGCGCCCGCCACGTCGGACGGGCGGGCCGCAGCGTTGCCCGACGGAGCCGGGCCGGGCCGGCGCGCGAGGCGGTCGTCGCCAGTGGGCCGGCCGTCGGTGGCCGACGGGCCGCGAACGTCGCCCGGCCGCCCACCGTCAGTGGCCGCCTGGCTGCGGGCGTCATCAGGTCGCCGACCATCGGTGGCGGGCCGGTCGCTGTGCGGGGAGGGGTGGCCGTTGCCGGTGGGGCGGGAGGTACTCGGCCGGGCATCGACCACGCGCGGGCTGGCGGCAGACCCAGCAGCCCCAGTGGACCCACTGGCCCCAGGCGTACCAGCGGCCGGGCGGGCGTCCGCCTCGGCCCGAGCCGCCGCCTCCGCCGCGGCCTTGGCCTCCGCCGCCGCGCGCGCCTTGGCCGCCCGCTTCTCCGCGAGCACCGCCGCCGAGGCGGCGATGGTCGTGCGCCTCGCCGGCGCGCCGCCGCCCGAAGCGCCCGGGGCGCCCGCAGCACCGCCAGCGCCCGAGGCACCGCCAGCGCCCGAGGCGCCGCCAGCGCCCGAAGCGCGCGCAGCACCGCCGCCGCCCGCAGCGCCGGAGCGTCCGTCGTCCGCGGCAGGGCGGCCGGATGTGCCGTTCGTCTCAGCCGTAGGGTCCGCGGATGCGTTTCCGGCCGGCCCGGTAGGGTCTGCGGAAGACGTCGCCGCCGACCCGTCGGCGGGCAGGCCGGTCTCGACGCCGGCGTCGTCGCCACGGTCGGTGGAACCGGCCGCGGCGCCGCCCCGGCCAGATGGGTTGTCGGTCACGCTAGGGCACCTATCGGTTTGAATATGCGCAATTCGTCAGTAGTCAGGGCTTGCCTCGCGCATCTTACGTCAATGGTCGAGTCGATCTCGCCCCGACGCCGAGACCCAGCGCAATGGCATACGCCGTGGTGCCGCCGAACAGGAACACCAGGCCGGCTTCGTCGCCGAGGATGACGCGGTCTTCGCCCGGCGGCGTCTGGGCCAGCCACAGGACCGGGCCGAGCCACAGCGCCGCCACCACCGCGATGCCCGCCCGGCTGCGCGCGCACGCCCGCACCAGCACCGCCAGCGAGACGGCCCCGAGGACGGCGAGCAGGATGCCGGCCGGGTTCTGCCACCGGTGCACGAACGCCCCGGCGACGGCCACGACGACCGCGACCGCCCCGAGCCCGGCGACGGCGAGCGTGGACAGCACGCGCGCCCACCGCGACGGGCGTCCGGGCGGCGCCGACGGCCGCACGGACGGCGCCGCACCGGGCGCGACGGTCACGGGACGACGCCGGCGAAGAGGTCGGTCTCGAACTCCGGCGCCGGGCCGCGGCGGCCGTGCGCCAGCCGGAAGTACTCCTGCGCCCAGATGGGCTGCCCGACGTTGTCTGACAGCGTGAAATACGGCCAGTGGACGTCGATCTGGGTGGCGTGCGCCCGCATGGCCGCCATCTTGGCGTCGAGGTGGCCGGTGCCGTCGATGACGGCGTCGACGTCGGCGAGGTCGACCACGTAGCCGAAGTCGTCGGCCGAGGCGATGTTCTCGAAGCCCGCGTCGCCGCGCTCGCGCAGCGCCGTGAGCGCCTCCTGCAGCACCTGCCGCGGCGTGGCCGTCCAGTACAGCTTCGCGACGTCCCAGGCGGCGCCGAGGTCGGGGCGGTAGGAGCGGACGGCGGCGAGGTCGCGCGCATAGGTGGCGACGCGGTGCGCCTGGATGTGGTCGGGGTGGCCGTAGCCACCGTGTTCGTCGTAGGTGACCAGCACCTGCGGGCGGATCTCGCGGATGACGGCGACGAGGTGGTCGGCCGCCTCGCGGAGGTCGGCAGCCCAGAACGAGCGGGGGTCGAGCTGGTCGGGCGCCACGGCGCGGCGGCCGTCGGCGCCCCACACCATGCCGGAGTCGCGGTACCGGCCCGGACCACCCAGGAACCGGTGGTCGGCGACCTTCAGCTGCGCCATGGCGTCGGCCAGCTCGCCGGCGCGGTGCGGCCCGAGCGTGTCGTCGTGCTCGGGCGCGAGGTGCGCCAGCTCGGGCAGCACGATCTCGCCCTGCTCGCCCTGTGTGCAGGTGACGAGCGTGACGTGGGCGCCCTCGGCGGCGTAGCGCGCCATGGTGGCGCCGGTGCCGATGGACTCGTCGTCGGGGTGGGCGTGCACCAGCAGCAGCCGGCGGTCGGGTAGGTCGACGGGCATGCACCCAGCCTATGCAGGGGGTCCGACAGCCGGCCGATCGCCGGGGTTCGGCCAACCGCCGCCGCCCGGACGGCCTACTCTAGGCGTGTCCCGCGGACCACCTCCCCAGGAGGAGTGACGTGCCCAGCCTCCAGCTCGCGCTCCCGAACGGCGTCGACCCGGCCAGCCGCTGGCGGCTCACGGCCCGGGCACACGAGAGCTTCCTGCGGTCCGATCCCTCCGGCGACGACGAGGTCCGGCCGGTCGTCCTTGAGTCGTGGCGCCGCTCCGCCGCCCTGCACGTCGACCCCGACCGCCGCGACTCCCCCATGACGCTGGTCGACGACGCGCTGGCGGAGGCCCGCGCCACCCACCCGCTGCGGCACGCCATGCCGGTGGTGCGCCGGCTGCTGGTCGACGACGCCGCCGACGCGGGCGTGCTGGTCATCGTCGGCGACGCGCGTGGCCGCATCCTGTGGGCCGAAGGCGACGACGACCTGCGCCGGCGGGCCGAGCGCATGCACCTGCAGGCCGGCGCCGACTGGTGCGAGGACGCCATGGGCACCAACGCCATCGGCACGGCGCTGGCGGTCGGCGACACCGTACAGGTCTTCGGCAGCGAGCACTTCGCCCGCACCGTCCAGCCGTGGAGTTGCACCGCCGCGCCCATCCGCGACCCTCGCACCGGGCACATCATCGGCGTCCTCGACATCACCGGCGGCGCGTCGGTGGTGACGCCGCAGTCGGCGTTCCTGGTCCGCTCCGCCGTGGCGGCGGTCGAGGCCGAGCTGCGGCTGCTCGGGGGCGCGCTGACGGCCACGCCCGGCAGCCGCCTGGAGGTGCTCGGCCGCCCGCGCGGGCTGCTCGTGCACCTGGGCCGGAACCTCGAACTGAGCCTGCGCCACACCGAGCTGCTGCTCCTGCTCGCCGACCAGCCCGACGGCCTGCCCGCCAGCGAGCTGGCCTGGCAGCTGTACGAGCACGACGCCGCCGAGGTCACCGTCCGCGCGGAGATGTCGCGGCTGCGCAAGGCCGTCCCCGACCTGCTGTCACCGGCCGGTCAGTACCGCCTGCGCACGCAGCTGCGCACCGACGCCATGGACGTCGCCGACCGCCTGACCCGCGGCGACCACCGCGGCGCCGTCGAGCTGTACCGCGGCGACCTGCTGCCGCGGTCGGCCGCGCCGGGGGTCGTGGCGCTGCGCTACCGGCTGCACGGCTGGCTGCGCAACGTGCTGCTGCAGTCGGGCGACGGCGAGGCGCTGCGGCGCTACGCGATGTCGCCGTCCGGCCGCGACGACGCGCAGATCTGGCGGGCCTGCCTGGACGGTCTCGCGCCCGGCTCGCCGCAGCGCGCGGAGGCCGCCGCCGTCCTGGACGGCCTCGACGGCGAGCTCGGCCACACCGGCTGACGCCGTCACCGCCGGCGGACGCGCAGCACGCCGGTCCGCATCGGCAGGGTGAACACGCCGTGAGCCGTCGCCGGCGTCTCGGCGAGGAAGGCACCGATGCGGCCCAGCGTCGCCGCTCGCTCCGGTTCCGGCATCACCAGCATCCCCGCGCGGGTGGCGATGGTCGCGACGAGGGAGTCGGCGGTGCGACGCTGCCCGTGCGAGAACTCGGCCTGCTCCGGCGAGCCGAACCGGGCCGTCGCGCCGGTCTTCGGCAGGTGCAGGCCGGCCGTCGCGGCGCGCCAGGCCGCGGGCGTGTCGCGCGGGCCGACGGCCGCGCTCCCGGCGACCCGTGCGAGCCCGGCGACCCACTCGACGTCGTCGTCCATGAGGTTCCACAGGCCGGCCAGCACGCCGCCGGGCGCGAGCACCCTGGCGATCTCGGGGCCGGCGACCGCCAGGTCGAACCAGTGCATGGCGTTGCCGGCCAGCACGGCATCGACGGAGCCGTCCGGCAGCGGGATCGCCTCGGCGCTGCCCGTCAGGGCCCGGACACCGGGGAGCGCGCGGCGCAGTTCGGTCACCATGGCCGGGTCGGGCTCGACCGCCACGACGTCGACGCCCAGCGCGACGAGGGTGGCGGTCAGCTTGCCGGTTCCGGCGCCGAGGTCGAGCACCCGCCGGCCGGGCGCGGGTGCGAGCGCCCAGCGCACCGCGGCCTCGGCGTAGTCGGGACGGTGTTCGGCGTACGCGGCCGCCGCCACGCCGAACGACCTGGCGTGATGTCGCTGGTCGCCCTGATCCACGACGTCGCCCCTCTCGACCCGCGGCACTGCAAGGAGTTCGACCGGGCGGGCGCCCTGGATCAGCCGGGCTCCGGTGGACGCTGCAAGGAGTTCGACCGGGCGGGCGCCCTGGACCAGCCGGGCTCGTAGGAGCGCCATAAGGAGTTCGACCGGGCGGGCGATGGGCGGGCTGGGTTTATGGGCGGCCCGCCCGGTCGTGACACGAGGGTAGGCGACGACACGTTGCAGTCGCGTTGCGAGCGCGACCGCCCTGTTCAGCCCCTCAGTGCTGGACGACGACGTCTTCGCGGACGGCGGCGTAGTGGCAGGCCGACTCGTGGTCGCTGCCGGGCCGCACCGTCAGCTCCGGGTCTTCCTGGGCGCACTTGTCCGTGGCCTTCCAGCAGCGGGTCCGGAACCGGCAGCCGCTGGGCGGGTTGGCCGGGCTGGGGACGTCGCCGCTGAGGATGATCTGCTGCCGCTGGCCGCGCACCGACGGGTCGGGAACGGGAACGGCGGACAGCAGCGCCTGGGTGTACGGGTGCGTCGGCTTCTCGTAGATCTGGGCGTCGCTGCCGGTCTCGACGATGCGGCCGAGGTACATGACGGCCACGCGGTCGGCGATGTGCCGGACGACGGAGAGGTCGTGGGCGATGAAGATGTACGACAGCCCGAACTCGTCCTGCAGCTTCTCGAGCAGGTTGATGACCTGCGCCTGGACGGACACGTCCAGCGCGGACACCGGCTCGTCGCAGATGATGATCTCGGGCCGCAGCGCCAGCCCGCGGGCGATGCCGATGCGCTGGCGCTGGCCGCCGGAGAACTGGTGCGGGTAGCGGTTGATGTGCTCGGGGTTGAGCCCGACGACGTCGAGCAGCTCCTGGACCTGCTTGCGCCGCTGGCCGCGCGGCGCGGCCTCGGGGTGGATGTCGAACGGCTCGCCGATGATGTCGCCGACGGTCATGCGCGGGTTCAGCGACGAGTAGGGGTCCTGGAACACGATCTGGATGTTCCGGCGCAGCTCGCGCAGCGCCTTGCCCTGCAGGTCGTAGATGTTCTGGCCGTGGAAGTAGGCCTTGCCGCTGCTGGGCTCTTCCAGCCGCATGAGCAGCTTGGCCAGCGTCGACTTGCCGCTGCCGGACTCGCCGACGATGCCGAGGGTCTCGCCCTTGTGCAGCTGCAGCGAGACGCCGTCGACGGCCTGCACGGCGCCGACCTGGCGCTTGACCACGACGCCGGTGGTCAGCGGGAAGTGCTTGACGAGGTTGTCGACCTCGAGGACGACGTCACTGCTGGGCGGATTCGATGTCACCCTCGAGCACCTCCTGTGCGAAGTGGCACGCGCTGAACCGGCCGGGAACGACCTCGGCCAGTGCCGGCCGCTGCTCCTTGCAGATGTCTCGCGCGTAGGGGCAGCGCGGCCGGAACTCGCAGCCGGCCGGGATGTTCGTGAGGTTCGGCGGCAGCCCCTTGATCGCCGAGAGCTCCTGGCCCTTGAGGTCGACCCGCGGGATCGACTCGAGCAGCCCCTTGGTGTACGGGTGGGCCGGCGACGCGTAGATGTCGTGCACCGGCGCCTGCTCCATGATGCGCCCGGAGTACATGACCTCGATCTTGTCCGCGACGTCGGCGACGACGCCGAGGTCGTGGGTGATGAGGATGAGGCCCATGTTCCGCTCGCGCTGGAGGTCGGCGAGCAACTGCATGATCTGCGCCTGGACGGTGACGTCGAGCGCCGTGGTGGGCTCGTCGGCGATGAGGACGTCGGGGTCGAGCGCGATGGCCATGGCGATCATGATGCGCTGGCGCATGCCGCCGGAGAACTGGTGCGGGTAGTCGCCGGCCCGCTCGCGGGCGGCCGGGATGTGCACCTGCTCCATCAACTCGATGGCGCGCTTGCGGGCGTCCTTCTTCGACAGGCCCTCGTGGACGCGGAACATCTCGGCGATCTGCCAGCCGACCGGGAACACCGGGTTCAGCGCGGACAGCGCGTCCTGGAAGATCATCGAGATGCTGCGGCCGCGGTAGGCGCGCCGCTCGTCGTCGGGCAGCGCCAGGAGGTCCTGACCACGGAAGCGCACCGAGCCGCCGGTGACGAACCCGGGCGGGCTGTCGAGGATGCCCATGATGGCCTGCGCCGTGACGCTCTTGCCGGAGCCGGACTCGCCCAGCACCGCCAGCGTCTCACCCTCGTGCAGCGTGTAGGACACGCCGTTGACGGCCTTGGCGACGCCGTCGCGGGTGCGGAACTCGACCCGGAGATCCTCGACCTCCAGCAACGGGGTCAGCCCGGCCCGGTCAGGCCGCGGCGCGATGCCGGCTTGCGTGGTCGCCACTCGACGCCCTCCTCCTGTGATGTCGCTCAACGCAGCTTCGGATCGAGTGCGTCGCGGATGGCATCACCGAGCATGATGAAGGCCAGCACACACAACGACAGCGCTGACGCTGGGAACAACAGCATATGCGGCGACGTGCGGACGTAGTCCTGGGCCCGGCTGATGGCCAGCCCCCACGAGACCACCGGCGGCTGCAGGCCGACGCCGAGGAACGACAGCGTGGCCTCGGCGGCGATGTACCCGCCGATGGCGATGGTCGCGACGACGATGACCGGCGCGATCGAGTTCGGCACGACGTGCTTGAGGATCATCCGGGTGCCGCCGGCGCCGAGCGCGCGGGCCGCCTGGACGTAGTCGGCCGAGCGCACCTGCAGCACCGACGAGCGGGTGATGCGCATGATCTGCGGCCAGCCCAGCACGGCCAGCGCCAGCACGACCTTGGAGATCGTGACCAGCTCCGGCGTCTCGGCGTTGCCCGGGAACGAGACCAGCACGATCAGGGCGCCGAGCAGCAGCGGGATGCCGAAGAAGATGTCGCCGAGCCGGGACACGACGGTGTCGGTGGCCTTGCCGTAGAACCCGGCCACGGTGCCGGCGATGCCGCCGATGATCAGCACGCCGAGCGCCGTCAGCACGCCCACCATGATCGAGGCGCGGGCGCCGTAGATGGTGTGCGTGTACACGTCGCAGCCGTTGTTGTCGTAGCCGAACCAGGCCGCGCTGCTGGGGCCCTGACGGCTCAGCGCGAGGTCGCAGTCGGTCGGGGTGAGCGACGTGAACAGGCTCGGCACGATGGCGATGACCACGAAGAACACGAACAGCACGGCCGAGACGATGAACGTCGGCTTGCGGACCAGATCGTGCCAGGCGTCGCGGCCGAGCGTGCGGACGGTGGTCTCCGTCGTCTCGGGCGCCTCGGCCTCGACGACGACGGGCGGTGTGGGGTCAGCCATGACTGATCCTCGGGTCGAGCCAGCCGTAGATGAGATCGACCAGCAGGTTCACCAGCAGGAAGACGAGCACCAGCACGGTCACCGCGCCGGTGACCATGACGCCGTCCCTGGTGGTGATGGAGCGGAAGATGAGGTTCCCCACGCCGGGGACGTTGAAGATGCCCTCGGTGACGATGGCGCCGCCGAGCAGCGCGCCGAAGTCGGCGCCGATGAAGGTGATGACCGGGATCAGCGAGTTCCGCATGGTGTGGATGCCGATGACCCGGCGCCGCGGCATGCCCTTCGCGACCGCCGTGCGGACGTAGTCGGCGCGGCGGTTCTCCGCGAGGCTCGTCCGCGTCAGCCGGGCGACGTAGGCCAGGGAGAGTGAGGCGAGCACGAACCCTGGCAACAGCAGGTTGTACAGGCTCGCGTCACCGCCCACGGTGGCCGGGAAGATCCCCCAGCGCATCCCGAGGAACAGTTGCAGCACCGAGCCGATGACGAAGACCGGGATCGAGACGACCACCAGGGTCGAGACCAGCACCAGGTTGTCGATGAAGCTGCCGCGCCGCAGGCCGGCCAGGATGCCGGCGCCGATGCCGATGAGGATCTCGAAGGCGATCGCGACGAGGGCCAGCTTCACCGTGGTCGGGTAGGCCCGCAGCAGTTCCTCACCGACGGAGAGGCCCTGGAACGTCTCGCCGAAGTCCCCCTGCAGCAGGTTGCCCAGGTACTTGACGTACGCGATGGGCAGCGGGTCGTCGAGGTTGTACTTGTCCGTCATCGCCTGGACGTAGGCGGGCGGACACGGCCGGGCGCCGCAGCGGCCGGCGAACGGATCGCCCGGCAGCGCCCAGACCAAGGCGTAGATGATGAACGTCGTGCCGATGACCACGGGGATCATCTGGAGCAGGC
Source organism: Jiangella alba (assembly GCF_900106035.1). Classification (GTDB taxonomy): domain Bacteria; phylum Actinomycetota; class Actinomycetes; order Jiangellales; family Jiangellaceae; genus Jiangella; species Jiangella alba. Next base: position 2,504,272 of record NZ_FNUC01000004.1, on the reverse strand, counting down.
GCCGCGTGACGTACCGGCCCATGGCTCAACCTTTCCCTTCGCAGGCGGTTCGCGCCAGCGTACGGGGCGTCCATCTCGACTTGCGACGAGATGGACGCCCCGCACCTGACCGCTGCGACCCTAGAGCATCGGTTACTTCACCGAGATCGACAGCGGGTCGACGTAGCCCTTCCAGGTGAAGCCCGGCTCGTTGACGTTCTCGGACCAGCCGCGCTGGCCGTTGTCGTACCAGAGCGGGACGATCGCCATGTCCTCGGCGAGCAGCTCCTCGGCCTGGTTGTACAGGTCGAGCGCCTCCTGACCCTCCAGGCCGGCGGCCTGCTGGATCAGCGCGTCGAACTCGGGGTTGTTGTAGCCACCGTCGTTGGCCGAACCGTTGGCGGTGTAGAGCGGCGCCAGGAAGTTCTGGATGGACGGGTAGTCGGCCACCCAGCCGGTGCGGAACGGGCTGGTGATCTCGTTGGCGTTGACCCGGCCGCGGAACGAGCCGAAGTCGGGGTCGTAGTCGCCCTGGCAGTCGACGCCCAGCGTCTCGCGGATGGACGTGCAGGCCGCCTCGACCCACTCGCGGTGACCACCGTCGGAGTTGCTGGCGATCATCAGCGTGCCCTGGATGCCGGCCGTCTGCGCGTACAGCTCCTGCGCCTTCTCGGCGTCGAACTCGCACCACTCGCCGCAGGTGCCCTCGACGTAGCCGTCGTTGCCCGGCGGGACCCAGCTGTTGGCCGGGACGTAGTTGCCCGGGCCGTAGGCGGCCGCGATGACGGCCTCACGGTCGATGGCCAGCGAGATGGCCTTGCGCAGGTTCGGGTCGGCCCAGGCCTCGGTGTTCGTCAGCGGGAACGTCATGCTGGTGAACCGGGTCGTGAGCGGCTCCGAGGCGGAGCGGCCCTCGAGGTCGGTCTTCCAGACGTCGCCGGCCAGACCCACCGGCGGGATCTTGTCGAGGATGTCGAGCTGGTTGGCCACGACGTCGGCGTAGGCGGCGTCGAGGTCGGCGTAGATGCGGTACTCGATGTTCTCGACCTGCGGCTTCGGGTCGCCCTGGTAGTCGGCGTAGGCCTTCAGGTTGATCGAGGTGTTCGGGACCTCCTCGACGAACTCGAACGGGCCGTTGCCGACGGGGTGCTCGATGAAGGCGGCCTGGTCGGTGAAGAAGCTCTCCGGCATCGGGTAGAACGCCGAGTAGCCGATGATCGTCTCGAACAGCGAGTTCGGCGAGCCGAGCGTGACGGTGAACGTCTTGTCGTCGACGACCACGAGGCCGCTCATCGTCTCGGCGGTGGCCGAGCCCGGGACGAACGCGCCGGTGTCGTCGGTCTGGCCGGCCACCGTGTCGAAGCCGGCGATGTTGGCGCCGTCGGGGCCGAAGAAGTACTGGTTCAGCTGCGCGTTGGCGCCGGCGGCGCCGAAGTTCCACGCGTCGACGTAGCTCTGCGCGGTGACAGGGGTGCCGTCGTGGAACGTCCAGTCGTCCTTGATGGTGATGGTGAACTCGGTGAAGTCCTCGTTCGGCTCGATCGACTCGGCCATGGCGAGCCCGGGCTCAGCGGTGTCGGGGTCGTAGGAGACCAGGCCGGTCCACATCGCGTCGACGATGTTGCCGCCGCCGACCTCGTTGGTGGTGGTCGGGATCAGCGGGTTCTCCGGCTGCGTGCTGTTGATGGACACCGAACCGGTGGGGCCATCGCTGGAACCGGTGTCTTCGCTGCCGGAACCGGTGTCGCCGTTGTCGTCGTCGCCGCCACAGGCCGCGAGCACGAGCGTCAGGCCCACGGCTGCCGCCACCACGGCTCCTCTGCGAGCAGAGCCTCGCATGGAATCCTCCTCTAACGGGCCTGCGCCCGGTGGTCATCGGGCGTGACCGATCGGTCTCGCCACATTGGTGCGGATCTGCGCACAGCCGGGTACGGTCGCGATCCTGATCCGCGCCCTCATTTCTAAACCCGCACATCCCCCCGGGCAAGTCTGACCGGACTACCGTCGCACAACGCAACCGGACTGTGACCATACCGGCTGATTGCTGTGATCCTGCCGCGTGAGCTGCGAATTCTTCGGCTGAATCGATCCGATCACGGCAGGTTTGCGGGGCTTTTCAGGTGGTGACGATCACAGCTCAGCGCAGGCGGGGATCGAACGCGTCGCGCACCGCGTCGCCCAGCATGATGAAGGCGAGCACCGTCACGGAGAGGAAGGCGCCGGGGAAGAGCAGCATGTGCGGCGACTGGCGGATGTACGAGCGCGCCTCGCTGATCGCGATGCCCCAGGAGATGACCGGCGGCTGCAGGCCGATGCCCAGGAACGACAGCGTCGCCTCCAGCACCACGAACACGCCGAGGATGATGGTGGAGTACACGACGACCGGCGCCATGGCGTTGGGCAGGACGTGACGCAGCAGGATGCGCCCGGCGCCGGCACCGAGGCCACGGGCGGCCTGCACGTACTCCGACTGCTTGACCTGGATCACCGTCGAGCGCATCAGCCGGGCCACCATCGTCCAGCCGAGGATGCCCAGGGCGAGCACCACCTTGCCGATGGTCTGCCAGGCCGGCGTGCCGACCGCCGACGGGAACGTCGCCAGCACGATGACGGCGCCCAGCAGCATCGGGACGGCGAAGAACATGTCGGTGATCCGCGACAGCCACGCGTCGAGGCGCCCGCCCTGATAGCCGGCGACCATCCCGACGACGCTGCCGACGACCGCGATGACGACGGTCGTCAGCACGCCGACCAGGATCGACGCCCGCGCGCCGTAGACCGTCCGGGAGAACATGTCGCAGCCCTGCAGGTCGTAGCCGAACCACGCGCTGGCACTGGGCGCCTCGCGGGAGTGGGCGAGGTCGCAGGCCCGCGGGTCGACGTCGGTGAACAGCCCCGGCACGGCCGCCATCGCGACCAGCACCAGGATGATCGCGGCCGACGTCAGGAACAGCGGCTTGCGGCGCAGGTCGCGCCAGGCGTCGCCGGCCAGCGAGCGCGGCACGGTCGCGGCGTGCCCGCCGCGCCGCCGCCTAGGCATGACGGATCCTCGGGTCGAGCACCGCGTACAACAGGTCGACCAGCAGGTTCACGATCAGGAACACCAGGACCAGGACGGTGACGGCGGCGGTCACGGTGGCGCCCTCGTGCGCGTTGATGCCGCGGAAGATCATGTTGCCGACGCCCGGGATGTTGAAGATCCCCTCGACGACGACCGCGCCGCCGAGCAGCCCGCCGAAGTCGGCGCCCACGAACGTCACGACCGGGATGAGCGAGTTGCGTAGCGTGTGCACGCCGATGACCCGCTGCCGGGTGAGGCCCTTCGCGACGGCCGTGCGGACGTAGTCGGTGCGCAGGTTCTCGACCAGGTTCGCCCGCACGAGCCGCGCGACGAACGCCAGCGACAGGCTGCCCAGCACGATCGCGGGCAGCACCAGTGAGAACAACGTCCCGTCGGAGGTCACCGGGAACCAGCCCAGCCGCACGCCGAACGTCACCTGCGCCAGCATCCCCAGCACGAACACCGGGATGGACACCACGACCAGCGTGCTGACCAGCACCAGGTTGTCGAGGAAGCCGCCGCGGCGGATGCCGGCCAGCACGCCGGCGGCGATGCCGATGACCAGCTCGACGAGGATGGCCAGCACCGTGAGCTTCAGCGTGGTCGGGTACCGCTGCAGCAGCTCGTCGGCGATGGACACACCGGCGAACGTCTCGCCGAAGTCGCCGGTGAACAGCTTGCCCATGTACTTCAGGTACGCGAGCGGCAGCGGGTCGTCGAGGTTGTACTCGGCGGTCATCCGCGCCACGTAGCTGGGTGGGCACAGCCGGTCGCCGCACTTCGCCGCGAACGGGTCGCCCGGCAGCGACCAGACCAGCGCGTAGATGAGGAACGTGGTGCCGATGACCACGGGCACCATCTGGCCGAGGCGCCGAACGACGTACCGAGTCATACCTTCCTTCAGCGGTCAGCAGCGCTCCGGGTGCGCGCCGGAGTCAGACTGTACGGCGCGCACCCCGAGCCGGCGTCAGCCGGTGGTGGTGACGCTGAGCAGGTCGACGGTCTGGAAGACGGTGAGGTGGACGTTCTCGACGTGGGTCGAGTAGCCGGCGATGTTCACCCGGTGCCACAGCGGGACGGCCGGCATGAAGTCGGCGAGCAGGCTCTCGGCCTCGTGGTAGAGCCGGACGCCTTCCTCGGGGTCCGGGGCCGCGGCCGCCTGGTTGACCAGCGAGTCGAACTCGTCGTTGGTGAAGTCGCCGTCGTTGGCGGAGGCGCCGGTGGCGAAGATCGGCACCAGGAAGTTCTCCAGCGTCGGGTAGTCCATCTGCCAGCCGGTGCGGAAGATGCCCATCAGCTCCCGGCTGGTGACCTTGCTGCGGAAGGTGGCGAGGTCGACCTCCGGAGTCGCGACGCAGTCGATCCCCAGGGTCTGGTTGATGTTGCCGCAGACGGCATCGACCCAGGCCTTGTGGTCGGAGTCGGCGTTGTAGGTCAGCGCCACCGGCCCGTCGACGCCGTCGGTCTCGGCATAGAGGGCCTGCGCGGCCTCGGGGTCGTACGTGCAGAACTCGCCGCACGCGTCGGCCTGGGCCTCCGGGACCACGGGCGACACCCAGCCGGTGGCGGGGATGCGGGCGCCGGCGAAGATGGCGTCGACGATCGTCGCCCGGTCGATCGACATCGAGATGGCCTGCCTGATCCGCGGGTCGTCGAACCGCGCGTCCTTGGCCGACGGCGCGAACGTGATGGTCTCGAAGACACCGGTCGGCTTCTCGATGAACCGCTCGCCGAGGTCGATCTTGTAGGTGTCGCCGGCCAGCGCGGACGTCGGCAGCAGCGGCATGATGTCGAGCTGGTCGGCCTGCAGGTCGTTGTAGGCGGCGTCGTCGTTCTCGTAGATGCGGTAGACCGCGCCGTCGATGCTCGGCTTCACGTCGCCGTTGTAGTCCGGGTAGGCGGTGAGCCGGACGTCGATGTTCGGCTCCCAGGATTCGAACTCGAACGGGCCGGTGCCGATGGGGTGCTGGCCGTACGCCTCGGGGTCGTCGTAGAACGACTCGGGCAGCGGGGCGAACGCGGTGTAGCCCAGGCGCATCGGGAACTGCGACTCGGGCTGGGTCAGCGTGACGGTGAAGGTGCGCTCGTCGACCACCTGCAGCCCGGACATCGTCTCGGCGGCCGCCGTGCCCTCGACGGGGTTGCCCTCGTCGTCGACGGAGTTCTGAACGTCGGCGTAGCCCTGGATCGGCTCGAAGAAGTAGCTGTTCAGCGTGGCGTTGTCGCCGAAGGCGGCCCAGTTCCAGGCGTCGACGAAGCTCTGCGCGGTGACCGGCGAGCCGTCGTGGAAGGTCCAGCCGTCCTGCAGCGCGATGGTCCAGGTCTGGCTGTCGTCGCTGGTGATGTCCGACGCGATCTCGTTCTCGGGCTGACCGGTCTCGGCGTCGTAGCGGACGAGGTAGGAGAAGACCTGGTCGAGGATGTCGCCGCTGCAGACCTCGTTGCTGTTGGCCGGGACGAAGTCCGCCTGCGGGTTGCAGCCGCGCACCGTGACGGTGTTGGCGCTCTCGCCGGCCGCATCGTCACTGTCACCGCCACAGGCACCCAGCGCGAGCGCGAGCGCGACGGTTCCCAGCACCACCGACCTACGTGGCGAGACTGGCATGGGATTCCTCCTGGGTTCTACCCGAGGCGAGGCTGCGGGGTCCCGTCGCCAGCGCCACCACGGCCGTTTTGGCCGATTTGGGCACATTAGTGCCCGTCACTTTCTATGTGCCGTCCTCGTCCCAGGGCAAGTCCTGTGGATATCCGCGTTCACACTCGCAACGAGAATGTGACCTCCCCCGGACGAGCGACATCGTCGCTCACCAGTGCCGACGGCGCTCGGCCGGGTGCGGTGACGGGCTACTGGGCGTGCTTGCGACGGGCCGCCGCGCGGCCGCGAGTGGAGGCGTCGAGGACGACCTTGCGCAGCCGGACGGCCTTCGGCGTGACCTCGACGCATTCGTCGTCGCGGCAGAATTCCAGCGCCTGCTCGAGCGAGAGCTTGCGCGGCGGGATCAGCCGCTCGAGCTCGTCGGCCGTGGAGGAACGCACGTTGGTGAGCTTCTTCTCCTTGGTGATGTTGACGTCCATGTCGTCGGCGCGGGAGTTCTCGCCGACGATCATGCCCTCGTACACCTCGGTGGTCGGCTCGACGAACAGCGTGCCGCGCTCCTGCAGGTTGAACATGGCGTAGGAGGTGGCGACGCCGGAGCGGTCGGCCACCAGCGACCCCGTGGGGCGGGTGCGGAGGTCGCCGGCCCACGGCTCGTAGCTCTCGAAGACGTGGTGGGCCAGGCCGGTGCCGCGGGTCTCGGTGAGGAAGTCGGTGCGGAAGCCGATCAGCCCGCGGGCCGGCACCACGAACTCCATGCGGATCCAGCCGGTGCCGTGGTTCGTCATCTGCTCCATGCGGCCCTTGCGGACGGCCAGCAGCTGGGTGACGGCGCCGAGGTACTCCTCGGGGCAGTCGACGGTGAGCCGCTCGAACGGCTCGCGCAGCTTGCCGTCGACCTCGCGGGTGACGACCTGCGGCTTGCCCACCGTCAGCTCGTAGCCCTCGCGGCGCATGGTCTCGACGAGGACGGCGAGGGCCAGCTCGCCGCGGCCCTGCACCTCCCACGCGTCCGGCCGCTCCGTCGGCAGCACCCGCAGCGACACGTTGCCGATGAGCTCGGACTCGAGGCGGTCCTTCACCAGGCGGGCGGTGACCTTCGACCCGCCGGACCGGCCGGACAGCGGCGACGTGTTGGCGCCGATGGTCATCGACAGTGCCGGTTCGTCGACGGTGATCGGCGGCAGCGGCCGCGGGTCGTCGACGTCGGCCAGCGTCTCGCCGATGGTGATCTCGGGGATGCCGGCGACGGCGATGATGTCGCCCGGGCCGGCCTTCTCGGCCGGCACCCGCTCGAGCGCCTCCGTCATGAGCAGCTCGGTGACCTTGACCCGCTCGATGCTGCCGTCCTTGCGGCACCAGGCGACCTGCGAGCCCTTGGCGATCTCACCCTCGCGGACCCGGCACAGCGCCAGCCGGCCCAGGAACGGCGACGCGTCGAGGTTGGTGACATGCGCCTGCAGCGGCGCGCCCTCGGTGTACGTGGGCGCCGGGATGGTGTCGAGGATCGTGGTGACCAGCGGCGACAGGTCGTCGGACGCGGGCACCTCGCCGTCGGCCGGCCGCTCCAGCGCGGCCTTGCCGTCGCGGGCGCACGCGTAGACGATCGGGAAGTCGAGCGCGCTCTGGTCGCTGGAGTCGTCGAGGAGGTCGAGGAACAGCTCGTACGTCTCGTCGACCACCTCGGCGATGCGCGCGTCGGGCCGGTCGGTCTTGTTCACGACGACGACGATCGGCAGCCGGTTGTGCAGCGCCTTGCGCAGCACGAACCGCGTCTGCGGCAGCGGCCCCTCACTCGCGTCGACCAGCAGCACCACGCCGTCGACCATCGACAGGCCGCGCTCGACCTCGCCGCCGAAGTCGGCGTGACCCGGCGTGTCGATGATGTTGATGGTGGCGTCGCCCCAGCGGACGGCGGTGTTCTTGGCGAGGATCGTGATGCCCTTCTCCCGCTCCAGATCACCGGAGTCCATCACCCGGTCGGCGACGTCCTGGTTGGCGCGGAACACCCCTGACTGCCACAGCAGCGCGTCGACGAGGGTGGTCTTGCCGTGGTCGACATGGGCCACGATGGCGACGTTTCGGAGGTCGTCGCGGCTGCGCACGGACATGCGGGGAACCCGTTCTGAATGGGGGGAGTTGACGGTCCATCCTACGGCGTCCCAGCTCGCCGCCCTGCATCGTGCGTCGCACACCTCCGTGAACACCGTGAGATCACTGCTGCCCCAGGGACAGTGAGTTCACGCCGATCCCGCAGCGTTCTCACATCGTTGTGTCGTGGGCGGAGCTCAGCCCGCGTGACGGCACCGGTACCCGCGGACCGCGGCCTCGATCTCGGCGAGCACCGCTCCCGGTTCATGACGCAGCCGCCAGGGCGAGACCGGCACGACGATCCAGCCGAGAGCGGCATACCGCGCCCGACGCTGTTCGGTCCGCTCCGGCCCGTCGCCCAGCCGGTGCCATTCCGACGAGTCGACCTCGACCACGACACGAGCGCCGCGCCAGTGCGCGTCGGGAACCAGCCGGCCGGCGCCTGTCCCGGGCAACGGACGGTTCCAGAGCGGCTCGTCGAGGACGAGCGACGACCTCAGGAGGTCGCGCAGTTCGCACTCCGGCGCCGACCGGCACCCCGCATGCACGTCGCCGAGAGCCAGGCGGACCAGCCTGGACCCGGCCCACCTGGCGTCGCCGACGGCGTCGACCAGCAGGTGGTGCGTGGTCAGGCCGGACTGCACGGCCTCGCAGAGCAACGCGCGAACCGTCCGCAGCGAGTACCGGCCGCGACAGGCGTCGACGACCGCCCGCGCCGGTGGCGCCACCGGGATTCCGTCGATCGACCGGGGTGCCGGCAGGGCCGACGTGCGCCGAAATTCGGCGAAGACGAGCGCGACCGGCTGCGCGCCCGCCCGCACCAGGCACACCAGCGGCGCCTCCTGCGGAACGTAACGCAGGCCGTACGCGCGGCAGGCATGGCCTCCGCTGATCATGGCGTCGACGCCGCCGCGCAAAAGCGCGGCCCGCACCCGATGCCGCGGCGTCAGCCGTCCGGTGAACGTGGCGTAGATGCCCGCGGCGAGCCGCTGCCAGTGGCCACCGGGGCCGAGCGCATACCGGATCGCGGCTGGTGACATGCCACAGGCGCCGGCCTGACGCCGGGTCACGATGCCGTCCTGGGCCTCGGCCAGGAGCACCAACTCGTCGGGGATGCGCATGCCGTTCATCGTGTGCTGCACGCCGGCGGGCGGCCACCACGAAATCGTGGAATGTGGACGACGAGGGTCGGCGTGGTGCGCTGTGGACACCGCCCGGAATATCAGGGCGGCGGTATTGCAGGATGGACGTGAGATCGCTGTCGCTCAGGGCGCAGCGATCTCACGTCGATCCAGCGGCTGGCCTCAGAGGACGCGGGTGTCGACCTCGGCGAAGTGGCAGGCCACCGGGTGTCCGACGCCGGTGTCGATGAGCGGCGGCTCCTTGGCGGCGCAGATCTCCTGGGCCTTCCAGCAGCGGGTCCGGAACCGGCAGCCGCTGGGCGGGTCCAGCGGGCTGGGGACGTCGCCAGCGAGGATGATGCGCTCGCGGCGCCGCTCCTCCACCGGGTCGGCGGTCGGGGCGGCCGACAGCAGGGCCTGGGTGTAGGGGTGCGCGGGGTGCTCGTACACCTCGTCGCGGGTGCCGGTCTCGACCACCTTGCCGAGGTACATGACGGCGACGCGGTCGGAGATGTGCCGGACGACGGAGAGGTCGTGGGCGATGAAGATGTACGCCAGCCCGAGCTCGTCCTGCAGGTCCTCGAGCAGGTTGACGACGCCGGCCTGCACCGACACGTCCAGAGCGGAGACCGGCTCGTCGAGCACCAGCAGCCGCGGCTCGAGCGCCAGTGCGCGGGCGATGCCGATGCGCTGGCGCTGGCCGCCGGAGAACTCGTGCGGGTAGCGGTTGCCGTGCTCGGGGTTGAGGCCCACCAGCTCGAGCAGCTCCGCGACGCGCTTCTTGCCGCCGCCGCGCCACTTGCCGTGCACCTTGAGCGGCTCGGCGATGATGTCGTTGACCGGCATCTTCGGGTTGAGCGAGGCGTACGGGTCCTGGAACACGATCTGGAGGTCGCGCCGCACCTCGTTCATGCCGCGGGCGTCGAGGCTGGTCAGCTCCTTGCCCTGGAACACGACCGAGCCGGACGTCGGCTTGTGCAGCTGCAGGATGGCGCGGCCGGTGGTCGACTTGCCGCAGCCCGACTCCCCCACCACGCCGAGCGTCTCGCGGGCGTCGACGTGCAGGGAGACGCCGGTGACGGCCTGGACGTGGCCCACGACGCGGCGCAGCAGGCCGCCGCCGTAGACGGGGAAGTGCATGACGAGGTCGGTGACGTCGAGCAGGTGCTGCCCGCTACCGCTCTCGGGCGCCGCCTGGGGCGACGTCTCGGTAGAGGTGACCATTCAGACCGCCTCGCTCTCCGTGCGGAAGTACACCGTCGGGTCGTCGACGTCCGCGAGCTTGTCCCAATGGTGGCACGCCGCGACGTGACCCAGCTCGTCGGTGGCGGCCAGCGGCGGCTCCGACTCGTGGCAGACGTCGGTGGCCAGCGGGCACCGCGGCGAGAACGGGCAGCCCTTCGGCAGGTTGATCAGCGACGGCGGGGTGCCGACGATCGGCCGTAGCCGGGCACCGGACCCGCCGCCCTCCAGCGACGGGATCGACCCCAGCAGGCCGGCGGTGTACGGCATCCGCGGGTGGTAGAAGATGCGGTCGGTCTCGGCGATCTCGACCGGTTTGCCCGCGTACATCACCAGCACCCGGTGCGCCATGCCGGCCACCACGCCGAGGTCGTGGGTGATCAGCACGATGGCCGCGTTGACCTCGTCCTTCACCTGCACGAGTGTCTCGAGGATCTGCGCCTGGACGGTGACGTCGAGGGCCGTGGTGGGCTCGTCGGCGATGATGACGTCGGGGTTGTTGATGACCGCCATCGCGATCATCGCGCGCTGGCGCATGCCGCCGGAGAATTCGTGCGGGTAGTTCTCCAGCCGCTTCTTCGGCTGTGGGATGCCGACCAGCGCCAGCATCTCCTCGGCCCGGGCCAGCGCCTTCTTCCGCGGCATGATCTCGTGCGACAGCACCGCCTCGGCCAGCTGGTCGCCGATGGAGTAGACCGGGTTCAGCGCGGTCATCGGGTCCTGGAAGATCATCCCGATCTTCTTGCCCCGCAGCGCCCGCTGCTGCTTCGCCGACTTCTTCAGCAGGTCGTCGCCGCGGTAGAGGATCTTGCCGGCGATGCGGGCGGACTTGGGCAGCAGCCCCATGACCGCCATCGACGACACCGACTTGCCCGAGCCGGACTCGCCGACGATGCCCAGCACCTCGCGCTCGTGGACGGCGTACGAGACGCCCCGCACGGCGCGCACCAGGCCGTCGTCGGTGGGGAACGAGACGGTGAGGTCCTCGACCCGCAGGACCTCCTTCTCACCGGGGCCGGCGGTCTCCTCCAGCTTGGTGGCGACGTGCACCTCGGCGGCGGACTCGGTGACGGCGGGCTGGTCGAGGCCGGCGCCGGCGGCGGGGTCGGGAATGGGGGCGCCGACCGGCATGCTCGGATTCGTCATCAGTCACGCACCCGGTTCTGTCGAGGGTCGAAGGCGTCACGCAACCCGTCGCCGATGAAGTTCACCGACAGGGCAATGGCGATGATGAACACACCAGGGAACCAGAACAGCCACGGTCTGGTCGAGAACGCGGTCTGGTAGTTGCTGATCAGCTTGCCCAGCGAGGTGTCCGGGTCCTGCACGCCGAAGCCCAGGAAGGACAGCGCCGCCTCCAGCAGGATCGCCGCGGCCACGGCCAGCGTCGCGCTGACGATGATGACGCCGACGATGTTCGGCAGCATGTGCTTGACGATGATGCGCCGGGCCGAGGTGCCGGCGGCGCGGGCGGCCTCGACGAACTCCTTCTCGCGCAGCGCCAGGAACTCACCGCGGACCAGCCGGGCCAGCCCCGTCCAGGTGACCAGGCCGATGACCAGTCCCAGCACGACGATGCCCGAGTCGCCGTAGCGGCGGCCCAGCACCGCGGCCACGACCAGCAGCGGGATGGTGATCATGACGTCGGTGAAGCGCATCAGGACGGCCTCGGTGCGGCCGCGGAAGTAGCCCGCCGCCGCGCCGATCAGCGTGCCGATGAAGGTGCCGACGAAGCCGACGATGAACGCGATGGTGATGGACTGCTGCACGCCGCGCATCGTCAGCGCGAAGTAGTCCTTGCCGACGTTGTCCTGGCCGAACGGGTGCTCGCCGAGGTGGACGCCGCTGCCGCCCAGCCAGGACGGCAGCACGCTCAGCGTCGGCCGGCCGGCGTTCTCGACGGTCGCGATGGACGTGTAGTCCTTGTCCCACCAGCCGGGGATGTTGGCGAAGCCGATCGAGCTGAACGCCAGCAGCACGATCAGCACCAGCACCACCAGGCCGCCCATGGCAGCGCGGTGCCGGAAGAACCGGCGCCGCACCATCTGCGCCTGGGTTCGGGCGACGACGGTCATGCCCTGCGCGTCGGCGGCCACCGGCGCCGTGGGTGCGGGCCCGGGATCGGGAGTCGAGGGGTTGCTCATCGTTTCGTCCTCCTCACGACAACCGGATGCGCGGGTCGAGGAACGCGTAGGCGATGTCGGCCAGCATGTTGAACACGACCGCCGCGGTACCGGCGACCAGGAAGAATCCCATCACCGGATTCGGATCGACCCGGGTCAGCGCGTCGGTGAACATCTTGCCGAGTCCGGTCCAGCCGAACACGTTCTCGGTGATGACCGCGCCGCTGAGCACCCCGGCGAAGTCGAACGCCATGAGGGTGGTGATGGGGATCATCGCGTTGCGGAACGCGTGCTTGACGATGACCCCGCGCTCGGCGAGGCCCTTCGACCGGGCGGTGCGCACGTAGTCCTGGTTCAGCACCTCGAGCATGCTCGACCGGGTGTACCGGGTGTAGGTGGCGAACGAGATCAGCACGATCGCGATGGTGGGCAGGATCAGGTGGGTGGCGCGGTCCAGCCCCTCCTCCCAGAAGGTGCCCTGGAAGTTCGGGGTGCGCGCGCCGATGGTGGCGATGACGCGGCCGCCGACGCGGTCGGAGTAGACGTCCCAGGCGCCGAGCAGGCGGTCCAGGAAGAGCAGCGCGCCGGTGCCGAGACCGGTCAGGACGGCCGCCTGGATGGCCTGCCGGCGCTGCAGCCCGCCGAGGCCGTAGCCGATGCCGACTCCGACGGCGACGGTGACCACGGCGAGCGCCACGATGGTCAGCCCGCTGGGGTCGTCGAGCACGGAGTCCAGCGCGAAGTGGCAGATGATGCCGATGCCCGCCGACGCGAGCGCGGAGTACAGCACGTTGCGGTACGAGAACCCGGCCACCAGCGCGGTGGTCAGGAACGCCAGTCCGACGGCCGTGGCGGCGATGACGACGATGCCGAGCCCGGGGTCCTCGAACCAGCGGGTCTCCGAGAGCAGCCACAGCGCACCGGCGGAGGCCACGAACGCCGTGGCGAAGGTGGCGAGGCGTCTGGTGCGGTCGCCGGAGATGACGATCATCCAGAACAACCCGCTGACGATGCCGAGGACCACGGCCACCCCGATGGGGACGGACGGATCGGCCAGCCAGTCGTTGAAGCGGATCGCGCCGTACTCCTTGAGCAGCACGGCCACCCAGAAGATCGGCAGCGAGAAGAAGAGGAAGGCGCTGAACGTGACGGTGTAGTCCAGGCCGCTGTACTGGCGCAGCGCGGTGACGATGCCGACGGCGATGCCCAGCAGCATGGCCAGCACGGTGGCCGCGATGACCAGCTGCAGGGTCTGGACGAACGCCACGCTGAGCAGCGCGCTGACGTCCTGGCCCTGGATGCTCTGGCCGAGGTCGCACTCGAAGACGAACGGCGCGAGGCAGCCGGCCGCGCCCTTGAGCCAGATGAAGTAGCGCAGCGGCGCCGGAGTGTCGAGGTTCAGCAGCCGGATGCGGGCCTCGATCTGGGCCTCGCGGTTCGGCGCCCGGGACTCCTGCAGGTCGGCCAGCGGATTACCGGCGTTGGCCGTGAGGAGGTACATCACGAAGGTGGCGGCGAGCAGGATGAAGAAGGAGACGATCACCCTGCGCACGATGAAGACCAGCATGGCTACACCAGCCCGTCGACAGTCATGAGATCAGATCCAACTCTCGTCAGGTCCGCGCCGCCGCCCGCCCGGGTGGGACGGTGCCTCTGGCGCAAGGCTCGGGCCAGGGACGACGAGGCCCCTGGCCCGAACCTTCGGGCCGGACCGGCCGGGATTCCCGGCCGGTCCGGCATACGGACGGTCAGGACGTGCGCGACCACTCTTCCATGTTGAACGACACCTGGGTCTGGGCGGCGTTCTGCTGGACACCCTCGATGGCGGGGTTGTGGGCCGTGACGCCCGGGTGCGCGTAGAGCGGGATGCTGAAGAGGTCGTTCCAGAGGTTGGTCTCGATCTCGGTCAGCAGCTCGGTCTGACGGTCCTCGTCGACCGTGACGATCAGCTCGGTCCACGCGGCGTCGACGTCGGGGTTGGAGTAGCCGTACGGGTTCTGGCCCTCGTTGGTGCGGTAGAGCGAGGCACCGGACGACATGACGCCCGAACCGGCCCACGCGAACAGCGCGACCTCGTAGCTGGTCACGTCGACGATGCCGGCGCCCAGGTCGGGGGTCGGGGTGTCGACGATCTCGAAGCCGGCCTGGTCGCAGGACGCCTTGATGGCGGCCACGGTGTCGGCGCGACGCGGGTTCGGGTCGGAACGCAGCACGCGGATCTGGGTGCCGGCCGCGCCGGCGGCGTCGATCAGCGCCTTGGCGCCCTCGATGTCGGGCTCGTCGAACTGGCCGTCGTAGGCCTCGCCCACGACCTGGTCGTAGGTCGGGTCCCACGGGAAGATCTCGCGCAGGTTCATGACCACGGCCTCGGGGTTGGCCGGCTGGATCAGGTTCTCGACGATCTGCTGCCGCGGCACGCACATCGCGAACGCCTGGCGCAGGTTCGGGTCGGCGAAGACGGCGCCCTCGGTCTGGTTGAAGTCGAGGTGCTCCCACGTCATCTCGTCACCGGTGATCATCGTGACCTGGTCGCCGAGCCCTTCCAGCGCCTGGACGAGGTCCACGCTGACCTGCGGGGCGATGACGTCGACCTCGCCGTTGGCCAGGGCCTGCACCTGCTGGTCCTGCTGGATGAACCGGATGACGATGGTGTCGGTGGCCGGCGGGTCGCCGTAGTAGTTCTCGTTGGCGACCAGCGTCAGCGACTGGCCGGCCTCCCAGCTGTCGATCGTGTACGGACCCGACGCGGGGATGACGGCCTGGTCGAGCAGCGCGCCCGGGCCCATGTCCCAGCCGGTGTTCCAGAACTCCGCGACCGGGGTCAGCGCCGCCATGTCGTCGTTCTGGATGGCGGTGACGAGGTCTTCCGCCGTCATGCCGGCCTGCTCGGCCGCGACGTGCGCCGGCAGCATGCTGGAGTTGGTGACGACCTCCCAGTCGGCGAACGGCTCGGAGTAGACGTACTCGACCTCCTTGTCGCCCGGCTGGCAGGTCGGCTTCGCCACGAGGTCGTAGCCGGTGGTGCCCGGGACCGCGAACAGCGGGATCGGCTGGCCGTCCTCGCCGACCTGGTCGGTCATGTACTGACCGGACTGGGTGGCCCACTCGAGCAGCAGGTCGTCGCAGTCGATCGGCTCGCCGTCGGACCACACCGCGTTCTCCGCGAAGGTGTAACGGACGGTGAGCGGGTCTTCGGAGGTGACCTCGTAGGTGCCGAATGCCTCGTTGCGGACGATCTCGCCCTGCGGCCCGAAGTCCCAGAAGCCATCGAGCACACCGTTGAGGACAAAGGTGTTCCAGGTGCCGTTGCCGGTCTCGGAGTTCCCGTTGTAAGAGGTGAACTCCGCATCGGACGCGACCGTGATGGGAGTGCCCGACGAGCCGGCGGGGGACTCGGTGTCGCCGCTCCCGGAACCGCTGTCGTCGTCGTCGCCGCCACATGCAGAGAGCGCCAGCGCCCCTGCCGTGAGCACGGCGAAGAACGCCATACCCCTGCGCTTGGTGGTCAAGGTCTGACTCCTCGTGTGTCGGATCGCAAGGATCGCAGAATGAGTGTGGCTAAGACCATCACCGGTCCTGACGTACACACAAGGTGGGAGGGCGCGCCGTTACTGACCTGCAACCCAACTGGGGCGGCAGGCTACGAAATCACAACGGATCGGACACGAACCTTCCGGGAAATTCTCCTGTCTAATCCGTCTTGGACAGGACGGAAAACGTTCGGCGCACCCCCAATGCTGCGGCGGCGATTCCGATTCCACCCACGATGAATGGCAGCCGGAGGTCGACCGCGCCGAGCAGGCCGCCGGCCAGCGTGCCGAGTGGCATCAGCCCCCAGCCGAAGGCCCGCCACGCGCCGTGAGTACGGCCGAGCAGCCGGCTCGGCACCAGCTCCTGGCGGATGGTGACGCTGAGGACGTTCCACCCCGCGACACTGAGCCCGGCGCCGACCATGCCGGCGGCCGCGGCCACCGGGTGCGGCACGAACCCGCACAGCGCGTACGACGCGCCGGTCACCAGCACGGACGTGATCATCAGCGGTTCACGGCCCCACCGCTGGACCAGCCGGGGCACGAGCAACGCGCCGAGCACGGCGCCGACGGCCGCCGCCATGGCGAACAGGCCGTACACGGCGTCGGGCAGGCCGAGCTCGTCCAGGACATAGAGGACGAAGACCGCCTGGGCCAGCGCGTTGAACACCGCGAGCACGATGTTGACCGCCCACAGCCGGCTCAGCACCGGGTGGCCGAGCAGGAACCTGATGCCCTCGGCCAGCGACCGGCGGGTCAGCGGCTCCTTCGGCTCGAGGTCGGCGCGCGGCGGCCGGGCGGCGCTCACCGGCAGCGTCAGGACGAGGACGGCGGCGACCACGTAGCCGGCGGAGTGCACGACGAACGGCAGCGCGGCCGCCACCGCGAACAGCACCCCGGCCAGCGGCGCGGCGACGAAGTTCTGGGCGACGACCTCGGTGGCCTGGAACCGGCTGTTGGCCCGGACCAGGCCGTCGCGCCCGGCCACGGCCGGCACCATGGCCTGCAGCGAGCCGTCGGCCACGGTCTCGAACGCGCCGAACACGAACACCGCGCCGATGAGCACGGCGATGACCATGTGGTCGGTCGCGACCAACAGGCACACCGCGGCCGCGACCACCGCGCGCACGCCGCAGGCGACGGCCGCGACCCGGCGCCGGTCGAAGCGATCGACGACGCTGCCGGACAGCACGCCGAACAGCAGCCACGGCAGGAACTGCGCGACGCCGACCACGGAGATGATGACGGGATCGCGGGTCAGCGAGGCGGCCAGCAGCGGCGCGGCCGTGGCCGCGAACCCGTCGGACAGGTTGGCGCCGGTGCCGGCGCCCCACAACCGGCCGAACGCCGGCCCGAGCCCGCGGGCCGGCGCGGTGGCGACCGTCACGGGAGGTCCTGGCCGGCGACCGGGAAGGTGTGCACCTGCACCTCGACGATGCGGGCGTCGTCGCCACCCTCAGGCTCGCGGCCGTCGGTCCGTTCGTGCCAGGCGTCGAGGACCGCGACGAGGTCGTTGCTGAGCGCGGCCAGCTCGTCGACCCGCAGCCGCAGGTGCGCCGTCGAGTTGACGGTGGCCTGGCCCCACTCGCGCGGGACCTGGAGGTAACCGGCCGACAGCCAGTGCCCGAGGCGGGCCGACTGCACGCGCCGGAACTCGTCGACCACCAGCCGGGCGGCCTCGCCGCTGCCGCCGCCGGACAGCTCGTAGCTGTCGAGCTCGGTGCCGCCGGGGTAGGCGCGCCAGTACCGCTCGCGGCCGGCCCCGCGGGTGGGGTCTTCCTCGACGAACCCGTGCTTGGCCAGCTGCCGCAGGTGGTAGCTGGTGGAGCCGGTGCTCTCGGCGAACCGCTCGGCCAGCATGGTGGCCGTGGCCGGGCCGTACGTGACCAGCGCGTCGTAGAGCTGCACGCGCAGCGGGTGCGCGAGCCCGCGCAGCGTGGTGACGTCGATGCGACGTCTCGGTGCCTCCGGCATGCCCGCACGGTAACCAATGCCAACACTTCTTTGCAAGCATGTGTTTGCATGCTGTCGCCATTTACACAACAAGATCGTCCGGAAAATCAAGAGAACTGCCGTGTGACGTTCATCCCATCGCAGACAACCCCTGGATTCGGGGCCGCACCCGTGCGAGGCTGCCGCCTATCGCGACCGCCGACGCTCGCGGGAGGCAGTGATGGGAGTGTCCGAGAGCCGGGCCGCAGTGGCCGAGGCCGTGTCCGCGCTCGACGCGGCGGTGGCCACCCTGCGACTCCATTACGGCGACACCCTCGGCGTCCGGCGGCTGGTCAGCGACGTGGTCCGGCTCGGCGACGACCTTGCCGAGCTCGGCGAGCCGCAGCCCGGCCACCGGCCGCATCCGGTCAGGCAGCTGGAGATCGTCCCTGACGAGCCGTACGACCCGAGCATGTGGGCCGGCGCCGAGGACGAAGGCCTGGGCGCCCCCGACCGGCGGGCCCCATGACCGGCTGACCGCCGCCGCGCGAGGCCGCAACCGTCCCCGTCCCCCTCCCCGTTCTCTGAAAAGAGCGTTCAGAAGACATGGCCGCCCCCACCGGAATCAAGTCTCCGACCCGGGCCCGAATCGCCGCCCGCACCCTGCGCACGGACCGCTGGTGGCTCTACCCCACGTTCACCGCGCTGGTGCTGCTCGCCTTCGTGGTCTACGCGACGTACCGGGCCTTCTCCGGACAGCACTACTTCGCCGAGCCGTACCTGACGCCGCTCTACTCGCCGTGCGTCACGACGGAATGCGTCGACGGCTCCCGCCACCTGGGCACCTGGGTGGGCGACTGGTGGCCGTTCTCGCCGGCGGTGCTGATCCTCGTCATCCCGCTGAGCCTGCGGCTGACCTGCTACTACTACCGCAAGGCCTACTACCGCTCGTTCTGGATGTCGCCGCCGGCCTGCGCCGTCGGCGAGCCGCACCGCCGCTACACCGGCGAGACGCGGTTCCCGCTGATCCTGCAGAACGTGCACCGCTACGCGCTGTACATCGCGCTGGCGTACAACGTGCTGCTGACCTACGACGCGGTCATGAGCTTCAAGTCGCCCGAGGGCGAGTGGGGGCACATGGGGCTGGGCTCGTTGATCCTCGTGGTCAACGCGGTGCTGCTGGGTCTGTACAGCCTGTCGTGCCACTCGTGCCGGCACATCATCGGCGGACGGCTGCGCAACTTCTCCAAGCACCCGGTGCGGTACCGCCTCTGGGGCGGGGTATCGGTCCTCAACGGGCGGCACGCGCAGCTGGCGTGGGCGTCCCTGGTCTGGGTGGCCTTCACCGACTTCTACATCTGGATGGTCGCGTCCGGCACCTGGTCCGACCCGCGGTTCTTCTGAGGAGCAGAGCGACACCATGGCTGAAATCGAACGCCACAGCTTCGACGTGCTCGTGGTCGGCGCCGGCGGCGCCGGGCTGCGGGCGGCCATCGCGGCCCACGACGCGGGCGCGAAGGTCGGCATCGTCTGCAAGTCACTGCTGGGCAAGGCGCACACCGTCATGGCCGAGGGCGGCATCGCCGCCGCCATGGCGAACGTGTGGAAAGAGGACAACTGGCAGGTGCATTTCCGCGACACCATGCGTGGCGGGAAGATGCTCAACCACTGGCGGATGGCGCAGTTGCACGCGCAGGAGGCGCCCGACCGCGTCCGCGAGCTGGAGGAGTGGGGAGCGCTGTTCGACCGCACCCCCGACGGCCTGATCTCGCAGCGCGACTTCGGCGGCCACCGCTACGCCCGGCTGGCGCACGTCGGCGACCGCACCGGCCTCGAGCTGATCCGCACGCTGCAGCAGCGCGCCGTGGCCCTCGGCATCGAGGTGTTCATGGAGTGCACCGTCACGAAGCTGGTGAAGAGCGACGGCCGCATCGCCGGCGCGTTCGGCTACTGGCGCGAGTCGGGCCGGTTCATCGCCTTCGACGCGCCGTCGGTCGTGCTGGCCACCGGCGGCATCGGCAAGTCGTACAAGGTGACGTCGAACTCGTGGGAGTACACCGGCGACGGTCACGCGCTGGCGCTGGAGGCCGGCGCCAGCCTGGTGAACATGGAGTTCGTCCAGTTCCACCCGACGGGCATGGTCTGGCCGCCGTCGGTGAAGGGGATCCTGGTCACCGAGTCGGTCCGCGGTGACGGCGGCGTGCTGCGCAACAGCGAGGGCCGCCGGTTCATGTTCGACTACATCCCCGAGTTCTTCAAGGCCGAGACGGCGGACTCCGAGGAGGAGGCCGACCGCTGGTACGAGGACAAGACGAACAACCGCCGGCCACCGGAGCTGCTCCCCCGCGACGAAGTCGCCCGCGCCATCAACGCCGAGGTCAAGGCCGGTCGCGGCTCACCGCACGGCGGCGTGTTCCTCGACATCGCCTCGCGCCGCACGCCCGAGTACATCCGCCGCCGGCTGCCGTCGATGTACCACCAGTTCAAGGAGCTGGCCGACGTCGACATCACGGCCGAGCCGATGGAGGTCGGCCCGACCTGCCACTACGTCATGGGCGGCGTGGCGGTCGACCCCGACACCGGCGAGTCGTCGGTCGAGGGCCTGTACGCCGCGGGCGAAGTGGCCGGAGGCATGCACGGCGCCAACCGCCTGGGTGGCAACTCGCTCTCCGACCTGCTGGTCTTCGGCCGGCGGACGGGGCTCAACGCGGCCTACGCGGTGGTCCGGCGCGGGGACCGGCCGACGATCAGCGACGAGGAGATCCGCGCGGCGTCCGAGCACGCGCTGGCGCCGTTCAGCATCGAGGGCGGCGAGAACCCGTACACCGTCCAGCACGACCTCCAGGAGGTCATGCACAACCTGGTCGGCATCATCCGCACCGCCGAGGAGATGGAGCGGGCGCTGACCCAGCTGGCCGGTCTGCGCGAGCGGATCACCCGGCTCAGCGTCGAGGGGCACCGTCAGTACAACCCGGGCTGGCACCTGGCGCTGGACCTGCGCAACATGCTGCGGGTCAGCGAGTGCATCGCGCGGGCGGCGCTGGAGCGCACGGAGAGCCGCGGCGGGCACACCCGCAACGACTACCCCGCCACCGACGACGCCTGGGGCAAGCTCAACCTGCACTGCCGCCTCGACGGCGAGGCCGTCGGCATCACCCGCGAGCCGCTGCCCCAGATGCCCGACGACCTGCGCGAGCTCTTCAACTAGATGTGATCGCCGAGGAGGCGTGAAGTGGGATACGACCTGAAGATGAAGGTGTGGCGGGGCGACGCCACCGGCGGGGACCTGGTGGACTACACCGTCCCCGTCGAGGAGGGCGAGGTGGTCCTCGACGCACTGCACCGCATCCAGGCCACGCAGTCCGGCGACCTCGCGGTGCGGTGGAACTGCAAGGCCGGCAAGTGCGGCTCGTGCAGCACCGAGATCAACGGCCGGCCGCGGCTGGCCTGCATGACCCGGCTGTCGACGTTCGAGGAGGGCGAGACGGTGACGGTGACGCCGCTGCGCACCTTCCCCGTCGTCCGCGACCTCGTCACCGACGTCTCGTACAACTACAAGGTGGCCGAGACGGTCCCGGCGTTCGCGCCGGAGCCGCGGCCGGCCGACGGCCAGTACCGCATGCAGCAGGTCGACGTCGAGCGCGGCCAGGAGTTCCGCAAGTGCATCGAGTGCTTCCTGTGCCAGGACGTGTGTCACGTCATCCGTGACCACGAGGAGAACAAGCAGTCCTTCTCCGGCCCGCGCTTCTTCCTGCGCTACGCCGAGCTGGAGATGCACCCGCTGGACACCAACGACCGCCGTGAGCTGGCGCGCGAGCAGGCCGGCATCGGCATGTGCAACATCACCAAGTGCTGCACCGAGGTGTGCCCGGAGGGCATCCACATCACCGACAACGCGATCATCCCGATGAAGGAGCGCGTCGTCGACCGGTCCTACGACCCGGTCACCTGGCTCGGCCGGAAGATCTTCCGCCGCGACCAGCTGCCCGAGGCGCAGGTCCCCCAGTCGCAGACGGAGTGACGATGCTCGACGACGACGAGATCCGGGCAGCCCTCGAAGGGCTGCCCGGCTGGGCCGGCGACCGGTCCGGCATCAGCCGCACGGTCGAGGCGCCCGACTTCCCGACCGGCGTCCGCGTCGTCGACGAGGTCGCGGTGGCGGCCGAGGCGGCCGACCACCACCCCGACATCGACATCCGCTGGCGGAAGGTGACGTTCACCTTGGTCACCCACTCCGAGGGCGGCGTGACGCGGAAGGACACCGACCTCGCCGGTGTCATCAGCGACATCGCGGAGCGGCACGGGGCACGGTAGCGTCCCGACATGGACGTCATCGAGTACACGCCGCGCGAGCAGTACGCCTACACCTTCGGCGGCGTGGCCCCGGTGCTGCGTGTCAAGCCGGGCACCGCGCTGCGGCTGTGGTCCGACGACGCGTTCGGCGGCGTCCTGCGCTCGCCCGACGACCTCTCCAGCGCCAAGGTCGACCTCCGGTTCGTCAACCCGCAGACCGGGCCGTTCTACGTCGAGGGCGCCGAGCCGGGCGACACCCTGGTGCTGCACCTGGCCGCGCTCGAGCCGGCCCGCGACTGGGGCGCGTCGGCGGCCATCCCGTTCTTCGGCGGCATGACCAGCACCGACCGCGTCGTCACGCTGCAAGAGGCGCTGCCCGACACCACCTGGATCTACGAGCTCGACCGCGACCGCGACACCGTGGCGTTCGTGGCCCGGCACAGCGACCACCGCATCGAGCTGCCGGTCGCGCCCATGCTCGGCACCGTCGGGGTGGCGCCGGCCGGCGGCGAGGTGCGCTCGTCGCTGGTGCCCGACCGCTTCGGCGGCAACATGGACACCCCGCAGATGCGGGCCGGCACCACGGTCTTCCTCGGCGTGAACGTCGAGGGGGCGCTGTTCTCCGTCGGCGACGGCCACTACCGCCAGGGCGAGGGCGAGGCCTGCGGCACCGCCGTCGAGGGCGCCATGACCACGACGCTCATCGTCGACCTCGTCAAGGGCGGTGCGCCGGGCTGGCCGCGGCTCGAGGACGACGCGCACTGGATGACGGTCGGGTCGAGCCGCCCGCTGGAAGACTCCTGGCGCATCGGTAACGCCGAGCTGGTGCACTGGGTCGCCGAGTTGTACGGCCTGCACACCATGGACGCCTACCAGCTGTGCTCGCAGCTGGCCGAGGCGCCCATCGCCAACGTCGTCGACGCCAACTACAGCGTCGTGGTCAAGGCGGCGAAGGCGCTGCTGCCGGCCGCCGACGCGTTCGGCGGCATCCACGCCGACCTGCGGACCCGCGCTCTGACCCTCCACTGACGAAAGGCCTGCCATGGATCTGCAGCTCAACGGCGCTCGCGTCCTCGTCACCGGCGGCACCCGCGGCATCGGCCGGGCCATCGTCGAGGCGTTCCTCGACGAAGGCGCCACGGTCGGCTTCTGCGCGCGCGACGCCGACGCCGTCAGCGCCACGCAGCAGGCGCTCGCCGGCCGCGGCGACGTCACCGGCAGCGTGGTCGACGTCGGCGACGGCGAGGCGCTCGCCGCGTGGGTCGACCGGTCGGCCGCGGCGTTCGGCGGCCTCGACACCGTGGTGGCGAACGTCAGCGCGCTGGCCATCCCCGACACCGAGGAGAACTGGCAGCTCAGCCTGAACGTCGACGTCATGCACACGGTCCGGCTGGTCCGGGCGGCGCTCCCGCACCTCGAGCGCTCGTCGATGCCGTCGATCATCGCCATCTCCAGCGTGTCGGGCCGCGAGTCCGACTTCGCCTCCGGGCCGTACGGCACGGCCAAGACCGCCATCCTCGGCTACGTCAGCGGGCTGGCCCTGCAGCTGGCCGAGAAGGGCATCCGCGCCAACGCCGTGTCGCCCGGCAACACCTACTTCGACGGCGGTGTCTGGGCGAGCATCGAGACCGGCAACCCCGGCCTCTACCAGACGGCGGTGGGCCTCAACCCGACCGGCCACATGGGCACGCCGCAGGAGATCGCCGCGCCGGTGGTCTTCCTCGCCAGCCCTGTGGCCGGCCGCGTCAGCGGCGCCAACCTCGTCGTCGACGGCGCCCTGACCCGAGGCATCCAGGTCTAGTTCAGGCGTGCCGCAGCACGCTGACGGCGAAGTCGGCGTCGTCGTGCCAGGCGCGGAGGTCCCAGGTGGCGAAGCGGTGCTCCAGCCGCAGCCCGGCGTCGGCGGCGTAGCGGTCGAAGTCGGCCAGGGCGAGGTGCCGGTTGGTGTGGAAGCCGGCCACCACGAAGCCGTCCGGCACGACGTGCGCGCCGACCCGCCGCAGCACCTCGGTCTCCGTCCCCGGGGCGACGAACACCAGCACGTTGCCGGCCAGGACGGCGCCGTCGAAGGTCTCGCCGAGGTCCAGCTCGGAGAGGTCGCCGACGAGGTAGCGCGGACCCGGATAGTCGGTCCGCGCCGCCTCGATCAGCGCGGGGTCGACGTCGACGCCGACGACGATGTGACCGCGTTCGTGCAGGGCGGCGGAGATGCGCCCGGTGCCGCTGCCGGCGTCGAGGACACGTGCGCCGCGCGGCAGCATGGCGTCGACCAGCCGCGCCTCACCGGCGAGGTCGGCGCCGTCGGCCGCGAGCTTGCGGAACCGCTCGATGTACCACTGCGAGTGGCCCTCTTTGGTCTCGGACAACCAGCGCGTCGGCTTCGCCACCCCACCATCACATCACGCGAGCACCAGCCCGATGAGGTCGGGACTGAACCGGACACCGCTGGAGTCGACCTGCTTGTCGACGACGGTGAAGCGGACGGTGTGCCGGCCGCGGCCGAGCGCGACCCGGCCGACCCGCTCGGTCCGGAAGGACCGCACCGACACCGTCGACGTGTCGATCGGGCCGCCCAGCCGGGTGCCGTCGACGTCGATGACGACGACCCCGCCGTTGGGCAGGTGCCGGAACCGCGCGTCGAGGTCGTACTGGCCGCCCCGCGTGATCTCGATGGTGGCCTCGACGTACTGGTCGTAGTCGGTGGCCAGCACCTCGACGCGGGCGCCGCCGCTGGCGTTCGGGTCGGCCGGGCGGTTGACGGTGACGCCGGGCGTCGCGGTCAGCGGCAGCGACTCGACCTCGAACGACAGCCGCGTCGCCGGGCCGCGGCGGCCGGTGTCGGCGCCGGACGTCAGCCAGGCGAGGTCGAACGTCGCGAACACGATGTCGCGCGAGAAGCTGGTCGTCACGCCCGGGACGTGCTCGCGCCCGTACAGCACGCCGACGCGCCCGTCGGGCAGCGCGACGGTGTCGGAGTACGACGCCGGGCCCTCGGTCAGGACCCGGCTGTACGGCCAGCTCATGCCCTCGTCGTAGGAGATCGAGACGGTCATGTTCCGCCGGGTCGGCGAGTCGGTGCGCGAGAACACGAGGCGGCTGTCCTCCCGCGCGCCCAGCCCGGTGAGCCGGGCGATGCCGGTGTCGATCGCGTTGACCGGCCGGGTCGCCGCGTCCAGCACCGGCGGCGACCAGGTGGCGCCGCGGTCGGTGCTGACGGAGACGATGCGCGGGTGCGTGCCGCCGGAGGCGTACCGGCCGAGCACCACCAGTGCGCCGTCCGGCCGCTCGATCAGCCGCGCCTCGTTCAGCGGGTAGGCGCCGTCCAGCGGGACGCCGCCGCCGGCCTGCCAGCCGGCGCCGCCGTCGTCACTGTGGATGACGGTGACGCCGTAGCGCCGCTCGGCGACCGGGAACGCGATGGCGCGGCGGTGCCAGACCTGCAGCATCAGGCGGCCGTCGGCCAGCTGCAGGCCGTGGCCGGGGCCGGGCATGTGCAGCGTCTGCCCGTTCGGGTCGCCGTCGAACAAGTGGGTCAGATCGGTGGGCTCGGACCACGTCTCGCCGTCGTCGTCGCTGGTCACGACGTACAACCGGGAGCTGTCCGGGGATCCGCCGGTGTTGCCGGCGTCGCGGAAGCACTCGGCGTGGAACAGGAAGATCCGGCCGGACTCGCGGTCGACCAGCGGCGTCGGGTTGATGAAGGACTGGACGCCGTCGGAGCGGCGCACGTAGCCGAGTGGGCCCCACGTCCGGCCACCGTCGCGGCTGCGGCGGACGGCGAGATGGTGAGGGTCGGAGTCGTGCGGGCCGATGCGGGCCTCGGCGAAGGCCAGCACGGAGCCGGCCACCGTCGTCGTCAGGCCGAAGACGTGGAAGACGGCCAGGCCGTCGTCGCCGGCCTGGAACACCAGCGACTCCTGGAACTCGCCCTCGGCGGGGCCGGCGGCGGCGAACGACGGCGTGGCCGAGGCCAGCACGCCGGCGGCGGCGGTGCCGAGAACGAGGGTGCGACGGCTGATCGAAGTGCCTTCCATGGCGAGCTCCTTTGGTCGAGTCGCTCCGGCCCGCTTTGCAATGAGCACCACTACGCACCACTGCGGGCCGGTGCGTATGTGTGCTCATTGCAAAGCGGCGGGGGTCAACGGGGGGCGATCAGGTGGGCGTCGAGCGGGCGGAGCAGGTCCAGCAGCCCGGCGCGTTCGGCCGGGCTCGCGGGGACGAACGGGGCCGCGACGTGCGGCGGGCACAGGCCGCGGGCGGCGAGGACGGCCTTGACGGCGGGCACGCCCCGGCGGACGGTGTGCAGCGCGAGCACGCGGTCGGAGGTCTCCTGCGCGGCGTCGGCGGCGGCAGTGCGCCCGGCCCGGTACGCGTCGTACAGCTCCACGCACAGCACCGGCGCGAGGTTCGCGATGCCGGGCACGATGCCGTCGGCGCCCGCCTCCAGCCCGGCGACCAGCTGCGTCTCCGAGCCCTGGCTGACCCCGACGTCGGGGCGGCGGCGGGCCGCGGCGACCAGGTGGCCCAGCAGCGCGAGGTCGCCGGAGCTGTCCTTGATGCCGATGACGTGCGGCATCGCCAGCACCTCGTCGAGCACCGGGGGCGTCATCGGCACGCTGTAACTCGGCACGTTGTACGCGACCACCGGTATGCCGAGATCGGCGAACGCGGCGAAGTGGGCGACCACCTCGTCGTCGCGGTGCTTGAAGTAGATCGGCGGGCTGACGACGAGCGCGTCCGGCTCGGCCAGGCGCACGGCGGCGGCCCGCTCGAGCGCCTCGGCGGTGCCGGCCGCCGTCACGTTGACCAGCACCGGTCCGTCGCCGGTCAGCTCGCGCCAGCGCGCAGCGACACCGGCGGCGAACTCCGTCAGGGACGACGTCGGCAGCAGCGGGCCCTCGCCGTTGCTGCCGAACAGCATGAGGCTGCGCGCGCCGGCCTGCGCCAGCGCGTCGAGCAGGTCGTAGGCCGCGGCGGCAGACGGCTCGCCGGGCGCGCTCATGGGCGTCACCAGCGGGACCATGACGCCGCCGAGGAGGTCTCGGCCATTCATGTCAGTACCCCTTCACCTGCGGCCAGGCCAGCTCGACGCCGTCGGTCGCCAGCTCGTCCTGGAACGCGGCCAGCCGGTCGCCGGACTCGTGCACCTGACCCGGCTCCAGCCCGCCGGCCAGGCAGTGCGCGGCCAGCGCGCCGGCCACCTCGCCGACGTTCCACTCCACCGGGTGCAGCCGGTAGCAGCCGTTGGTGATGTGCGTCGTGCCGATGTTCTTGCCGGCCGGCAGCAGGTTGCGCACCCGCTGCGGCAGCAACGCGCCGAGCGGGATCTGGAACGGGCTGCTGGCGACGTCGATGTAGGTGTCGCCGCCGGTCGACGGGTGCAGGTCGATGCGGTACATGCCGACGCCGACGGAGTCCGGGTACTGCACCGCTCCGGCGTCGCCGCGGACCGCCAGCGACAGGTCCTGCTCGACCACGCGCCGACGCGGCAGGATGCGCCGCGACTCGCGGATGTACGGCGCCTTCGCCAGCCCGTCCGTCGTGCCCATGACGTCGCCGCGCAGCCGCAGCCCGGGCCAGCCGGTGCCGCCGTCGGGCCGCGGCGCCTCCGTCTGCAGCCAGTAGAGCATCGACATCGACAGCTCGCGGGCACCGGCGAGGTGCTTGTCGCGCTCCTCGTCGCTGACGCCGATCAGCGGGCCGGGCAGGTAGTCGATCATCGGCCAGTTGACGACGGTGACGTCGCTGTCGGCGAAGCCGGGCCGGAACACCGACCGCGCGACGATGCGCCGGAACGCCCACAGCTCGCGGTCGCCGGGGTCCTTGGACTGGTCGGCCACGACCGGGCCGGTGTCGCCGTTGGGCAGGAACGCCCGCTCGAACGGCTGGAGCGTCCGCGGGTCCGGCGCACGCAGGCTGATCAGCGGGTTCGGCCACTTCGGCGGCTGGTACTCGCGCCAGGCGGCGTACCCGGCCGGCCGGTCGACGGTGTGGTCCTCGCCGGCCCGGTGGTCGACCGCGAACACCCACGAGAACGCCTGCATGTTGTCCGGCTTCGCCTCGTCCGGCGCGCTCGGCTCGCCGGTGTCGTGCCGCGACTCGAAGCCGGTGACGTGCTCGGTGCCGGTGAGCGGCAGCAGGTCGCCCAGCTCGGTCGCGTCCAGGACGTACAGGGCGCGCACCTCCAGCCGGTCGCCGTCCGGGCCCTCCACCACGACGGCGGTGACGCGGTCGCCGTCGACGCTGGCGGCCACCGGGCGGTGCCGGTACAGGACGCGCAGCCGGCCGGCCGCGATCCACGGCGCCACCATCGCCTCCAGCACGGCGGCGCCCACCCGCGGCTCGTGGCACAGCCGGCTGACCCGGCCCTGGCCGGGGTTGAGGTCGCGCGCCTCGCGGGCCCAGTCGGCCAGCGGGTACCAGGTGCGGTAGTAGGCCCGGATGTTCTCGCGCAGCTCGCGATAGCTGCGGGTGCTGCCGAACCGCTCGATCCAGGTGTGCTCGTCCGGCGGGACGCCCTGGCTGGTCAGCTGGCCGCCGATCCAGTCGGTCTCCTCGGTGAGCAGGACGGACCTGCCTCGCCGCAGTGCCGCGAGGGCCGCGGCGACGCCGCCGAGCCCACCGCCCACCACGAGGATGTCGGTCGTCGTTGCCGTCTCACTGCTCACGCGGGTGTTCCCTCTCTGACGAACTGGACGTGCCGGGTGCCGCCGTCGACGGTGACGGCTTGCGGCTCGCCTTGTGTGCCGGTGATGCGGATGTCCCCGGTGCCGGAGACGGTGGCGCTGACCTCGTCGGACGTACGCCGGTACGCGGTGACGACGACGCCCGGGCCGGCGTCGAGCAGGACGGCGCCGTCGAGCGTGACGACCAGGCGGTCGCCCGCCGTCACCGTCAGCCGGCCGTCGCCGAGCGGCAGGTTCGCCAGCTCGGCCGCGTGCCCGGGATGGGCGAAGCGCCAGCCGTCCGGCCGGGCCTCGGCCAGTTCGCCGAAGGCCAGGTGGGCCAGCAGCCCGCCCCACGCCATCAGCCCGTCCGAGCGCTGCTGGAACCCGGTGAGGTCCTCGCCGTCGAAGGCCGGGTAGTTCTCCCGGACCGCGCTGTGCGTCTCCCACTCGGCGAGGAACAGCTCCAGCAGCGCGCCGCTCACCGCGCGGCTGTGGTCGCGCAGGTCGTAGCGGCGCAGCCCCTGGACGGCGAGGTAGGCCATCGGCGCCCAGATGCGGCCGCGCCAGTAGGTGGCGGCGAAGCCGGAGTCGTTGCGGGCGACGCTGGGCAGCGGCCGGTCGCCGCCGAGGACGTCCGGCGCGAGCAGCGCGTCGGCGATCTCCCGCGCCGTCTCGGCCGTCGTCGGGAAGCCGCCGAGCAGCGGGTAGAGCAGCGTCGGCGAGACGTGTGGGTCGTGGCTGCCGTCGGCGCGCAGGTTGCGGTAGGCGTGCGCGTCGTCGTCCCAGAACGCCTTCGCCGCCTTGGCGCGTGCGTCGTCGGCCTCGGCGGTCAGCCGCGCGGCGGTCGCGTCGTCGCCGAGCCGGCCGGCCATGACGGCCAGCGCCTCGGCGTCGGCGACGTGCAGCGCGTTGAGGCCGGCGTCGGCGAGGTCCATGGTGTGCGTCGCGGGGTCGTAGGCCGCCTCGTCGTACATGGGCGAGTCGTCCAGGCCCGACTCGCGCTTGGTGCGGTCCAGCGTGGCCGACTCCGGGTCGCCGTCGACCGGGTCCGAGCCCCAGGCCAGCAGGCCGTGCGGGCCGATGCGGTGGGCCGACCACCAGTCGTGCCAGGCCAGCAGGGCGGGGAAGGTCGCCTCCAGCAGCCGGTGGTCGCGGGTCTCGTCCGACAGTCCCCCGGCGAGGTACGCCGACAGCACGGTCAGCGCGCCGACCGGCGGCTGCGAGCGGTCCCAGGTGGTGCCGCGCTCGTCGCTGACGCGGTTCGGGATCATCCCGGCGGCGTCGGCGAACGGGAGGATCTGGGCCAGGATGCCGCGCGCGTAGTCGCGGTCGACGACGCTCGCCACCAGCCCGGTGAAGAAGGTGTCCCAGGCGTGCAGCGCCCAGGTGCCGTAGAAGCCCTGCCGCTCGACGCTGACGAAGTCGCGCGAGGTCGGGGTGATGACGCGGTCGAGGTCCGGCGCGTGGATGGTGTTCCAGGTGACGGCCCGGGTCAGCGCGTCGGCGGCGTCGCGGTACCAGCCGCCGGACGTGGGCCGGACGGCGTCGGCGGCGGCCCGGCGCTGCTCGAGCACGGCCGCGACCTCGTTCACCGTCGCCGCCGAGTCGGCCGGCGCCACCAGGACGTCGTCGCCGCTGCGGTCCAGCCGCCAGCCGGTCGCGTCCGGCCAGTCGACGACGACGGTCCCCGCGGACTCGGCCCGCACGTACAGCTCGTCGCCCGGCCCGCCGGCCATCGTCAGCCGCAGCTCCATACCGCCGGCCTCGACCGTGACCTCGGCGAACGAGCCGTCGACGGTGTGGTGGCCGAGCCGGACCAGCCCGTCGCGCCAGGTGAAGCCGTCCAGCACGGGCGCCCCGGCGGCGTCGAGCAGGCCGAACCGGACGCGCAGCCCGGACGGCAGGTGCGTCATGCTGGTGTGGGTGCGGACGTCCCAGGTGTTCCAGCCGCGTGGGTCGGGGACCGTCATGCCGTCACCGCCGGTCCGGCGTCGTCGAGGTCGAGGGCGGCGTCCAGCAGCGCGCGGGTGTACTCGTGCTTCGGCGCCGCCAGCACCTCGGTGGCCGGGCCCTCCTCGACGATCTGCCCGCGGCGCATGACGGCGACGCGGTCGGCGATCTGGTGCACGACGCCGAGGTCGTGCGAGATGAACAGCATGGCCAGGTGGTGGGTGCGGCGCAGGTCCACCAGCAGCCGCAGGATCTGCGCCTGCACGCTGACGTCCAGCGCCGACACCGCCTCGTCGCAGACCAGCAGCCGCGGTTTGACGGCCAGCGCGCGGGCGATGCTGACCCGCTGGCACTGCCCGCCGGACAGGTCGCCGGGCCGCCGGGACGCGACGTCGGCGTCCAGGCCGACGTCGGCGAGCAGCGCGGTGACCGCCTCGTGCCGGTCGCCGTCCGGCGCCGCCGACGGGTGCGTGCGCCAGGCCTCGCCGATGATGGCGGCGATGCTCATGCGCGGGTTCAGCGACGACCGCGGGTCCTGGAACACCATCTGCACGGCGCGCTGCAGCTCGGCCGGGCGGCGCCCGACCCGCTCCAGCGGCCGGCCCTCGAACGTGACGGTGCCCGCGTCGGGCCGCTGCAGCCCGGCGACGCAGCGCGCGACGGTGGTCTTGCCCGACCCCGACTCGCCGACCAGTCCCACGGTCTCCTCGGCGGCGACGTCGAGGCTCACGCCGTCGACGGCCACGAACGGGTTGCGGCGGCGGCCGAACGTCACCCGCAGGTCGCGGATCTCCAGCAGCGTCATGGGGCGAGCACCTCCTCGGCGAAGTGGCAGGCGGCGGCCCGGCCGGGGGCGACCTCGCGCACCGCGGGAACCTCGGTGCGGCAGCGATCGCGGGCGATCGGGCAGCGCGGGTGGAACGGGCAGCCGGCCGGCCGGTTCGCCGGGGTGGCCGGCGCGCCGGGCAGCGGGTCGGCCAGCGCCGTCTTCGTCCGGACCGCCGGCACGCTGCGGACCAGCGCCTTCGTGTACGGGTGGGCCGGACGGCGCAGCACGACGGGCGCCGGGCCGCGCTCGGCGACCCGCCCGGCATACATGACGACGACCTCCGAGGCGACGTTCGCGACCACCCGCAGGTCGTGGCTGACCAGCAGCACCGACAGCCCCTCGTCCTGCTGGATCGTCTGGAGCAGCGTCAGGATGCGGGCCTGGACGGTGACGTCGAGCGCCGTCGTCGGCTCGTCGGCCAGCAGCAGCGACGGGCTGCCGGCCAGGGCCAGCGCGATCATCGCCCGCTGCCGCAGGCCGCCGGAGAACTCGTGCGGGTAGCGGTTCGCCCGCTCGGCCGGGTCCGGCACGCCGGCGCGGTCCAGCAGCTCGACCACGCGACGGCGCACCTCGGCCCGCCCGACGCCGTCGCGGCGCAGGATCTCGCCGACCTGGCGGCCGATCCGCTGCGTCGGGTTCAGCGCGGCCAGCGGGTCCTGGAAGATCATCGAGATCTCGTGGCCGCGGGCCTTCCGGCGACGCGCGCCGTCGGCGTGCAGCAGGTCCTCGCCCCGCCACAGCAGCCGGCCACCGGTACGGGCGCCGTCCGGCAGCAGCCCGATGATCGCGTTGGCGGTCATCGTCTTGCCGCTGCCGGACTCCCCGATCAGGCCGACCGTGGTGCCGGCCGGCACGTCGAACGACACGCCGTCGACCACCCGCACGTCGCCCCGCGTCCCCGGCAGGTCGACGGTCAGACCGTCGACCCGCAGCAACGCCTCGTGCTGGGCCACTGGGGCGCCTTCGGTTCGCGCCGTCCGCACCTCGCTCACGAGCCCGAGACCGTCACCGTCGAGAAGTCGGGCAGGCCGCTCGGGTCGGGGGTGAAGCCCTCGAGGTCGCTGTTCCAGGCGTAGGCCAGGCTGACCGCCATCGGGTACATGCCGACCGCGTCGCGCCAGATGATCTCACTGGCCTGGCCGTAGAGGTCGGTCCGCTCGGCCTCGTCGCTGGTGGCGCTGGCGGCGGCGAGCAGCGCGTCCAGCTCCGGGTTGCAGTAGCCGTTGCGGCCGGCCGCGCAGGTGTAGAGGCGGCCGAGGTTGCTGGCCGCGTCGTACGTCGGGGTGGCCAGCTGCTGGAAGTTGACGTCCCAGTTCAGCGCCAGCAGGTCCTCGGTGAAGACGGCTTGCTCCTTCTCCAGCGGCTCGACGGTGACGCCGATCTCGGCGAGGTCGGACACGACGGCCTGGATGAACGGGCGGAACTCGGCGTTGGCGAACTGCAGCCGCAGCGTCTGCGAGAAGTCGAAGCCGGCCGCCGTCAGCGCCGCCTGGGCCGCCTCGGGGTCGTGGCCGACCGGCTCCTGCGGCGAGTAGCCGAGCACCAGCGGCGACACCGGCGCGTCGGCGAGTGCCCCGGTCTCCGGGTAGAGCGTCGAGATGATCGTCTCGAAGTCGACCGCCTGCCACAGCGCCCGCCGCACCTCCGGCGTCGTCAGCGCCGGGATCGAGGAGTTGAACCACATCGTGTAGACGGCGGTGCTCTGCACGGTCTCGACCGTGAGGGTGTCCTCGCCCTGCAGCGCGCCCAGCTGGTCGTCGGGGATGCCCCAGACGACGTCGACCTCGCCGGTGCGCAGCGCGGTCAGGCGCGCCGACAGCTCCGGGATGTTCCGGACGGTGACGGTGTCGACCTGCGGCACGTCGCCCCAGTAGCTCTCGTTCGGCACCAGCTCGAGCGAGTCGCCCGGGGTGAACGCGCCGACGGTGAACGGGCCGGAGCCGACGGGTGCGGTGAAGAACGCGGTGTCGTCGGGCGCGACGCCGGCCGGGATGACGTAGAAGATCAGCAGCTTGCCCGGGACGGCGGCGTCGGGCGCCGGCGACGTGATGGTCACCTCGGTGTCCGACGCGGCGGTCATCGTGTACTCGGGGAAGTTGCCGGCGTTGGGGCCGTCCAGCGCGATCATCCGGTCGAACGACGCCACGACGTCCTCGGCCGTGACCGGCTCGCCGTCGCTGAACGTGGCGTCGTCGCGCAGGGTGAACGTCCACTGCGTGACGTCGGCGTTCGCCGTCCACTCCGCGGCGAGGTCGCCGACCAGCGAGCCGTCGGCCGACGGGCGGAGCAGCCGGCTGAAGACCGCCTGGCCGGCGAACTGGGTGCCGGTCGAGGCGCCCTGGGCGCCGTGCGGGTCGAGGCTCTCGATCGGGTACGTGCCGGCCGCGACGACGTCGCCGCCGGTCGCCTCGCCGGAGTCGCCCGCGTCGGAGGTGTCGTCACCGCCGCCGGAGGTCGTCGAGCAGGCCGCGAGCAGCAGCGCGGCGGCCGCGGCGACGGTCGTCGCGAGACGGCGGCCCCTGAATCGGGTCATGGGATGGCTCCTTCGTGGCTGGTCTTCTATTCGCTTGTGGGACTCGCCGCCGCTTGGGACCTCGCGGTCGGCTCTGGGAGCTAGGCGTCGCGGCGGCCGCGCCCGTACCGGGCGGTCAGCTGGTCGCCGAGGATCCCGACGTTGATGATCAACAGCGACAGCGCGATGCCGGGGAGGGTGGAGATCCACCACGCCGTCTCGAGATAGGCCTTGCCGTTCGCGATGGTCTGCCCCCACGACACCGTCGACGCGGGCAGCCCGATGCCGAGGAAGCTCAGACCCGCCTCGGCCAGCACCACCAGCGCGAACTCCAGCGTCGCCAGCGCGACGATCGGCCCGGCGGTGAACGGGAGGATGTGCCGCCACAGGATGGCGCGCTGCGGCACGCCGAGCACGCGGGCCGCGTCGACCCAGGCCCGCTCCCGCAGCGACAGGGCCACGCTGCGGGTGACCCGGGCGAACGAGATCCACGCGGTGGCCGACAGCGCGACCACCACCAGCAGGACGCTGCGCTGGAACGCCCCGGCGATGACGATGGCGAGCAGGATGGCGGGGAACGCCAGCAGCACGTCGAAGATGCGGGCCAGGACGGCGTCCAGCCAGCCGCGGGCGTACCCGGCGACGGCGCCGAGCAGCAGCCCGACGACGCTCGCGATGCCCACCGTCGCGACACCGATGAGCACCGACGTGCGGGCGCCGTAGACGATCTGGGCCAGCACGTCGCGGCCGAGATCGTCGGTGCCGAGCCACGCCGTGCCGCCGTCGGCCGTCGTCGAGCCCGGCGACAGCAGCCGGTCCTCCAGCGGCGTGTGGACGGGGTCGTAGTCCAGGAGCAGCGGCCCCACGAGCCCGACCAGCACGTACAGCCCGATGACGACGTACGGGATCTTGCCCAGCCAGCCGCCGCGGCGGCGCCGGGTGGTGGCGATCGAGGTGTCCAGGGTGACGGCGGCGGTCACGACGCCCCCTCCATGCGGATGCGCGGATCGAGCTGGGTGTACAGCAGGTCCGCGACCAGGTTGAGCACCATGACGATGCCCGCGATCAGCAGCGTCACGGCCTGGACGACGGCGTAGTCGCGGTTGGCGACGGCGTCGACGACCAGCGACCCGAGTCCGGGCCAGGCGAACACGTTCTCGACGATGACGGCGCCGCCCATCAGTGCGCCCATCTGCAGGCCGACCACCGTCACGACCGGGATCAGCGAGTTGCGCAGGGCGTGCCCGAGCAGCACCTGCGGCTCCGTCAGCCCCTTGGACCGGGCGGTCTGCACGTACGGCTCGCGCATCGACTCGGCGACGGAGCTGCGGGTCAGCCGGGCGACGATGGCCGTGAACGGCAGCGCCAGCGTGATCGCCGGCAGCACCATGTGCTGTGGCGTGCCGACACCGGCGCTGGGCAGCAGCCGCAGCCCGAGCGCGAACACCAGGATCAGCATGATGCCGACCCAGAACGTCGGGAACGACTGCAGCGCGATGGTCGCCGCCGACACGACGCGGTCGACCACGCCGCCCGGCCGGCCGCCGGCCACCAGGCCCAGCGTCAGGCCGACGACGACGGCGATCGCCGTGGCCGCGAGGGTCAGCTCGATCGTGGCCGGGAGCCGGTCGAACACCGCCTCCATCGCCGGCCGGCCGAGCCGGTGCGAGTCGCCGAAGTCGAGCCGGGCCGCGTCGCCGAGGAAGCTCAGGTACTGCGCGAACATCGGCCGGTCCAGGCCGAGCGTCTCGTGCAGCCGGGCGATCTGCTCGGGGTCGGCGTCCGGTCCGAGCATGACGGTGGCGGGGTCGCCCGGCGCGACGCGGACGATGACGAAGATCAGCGAGGCGGCGCCCCACATCACGAAGAGGCCGATGAGCAGGCGGCGGAGGACGATCTTGATCATGCCGCGCCGTCCCGTGGCGCGGGGCCGATGGAGTCGCCGGGGACGAACGTGCACGGGATGGTGACCTGCCGCGCCGCCGGCTGCGCGTCACCGAGCAGGCCGACCAGCATGCCCACGGCGGCGCGGCCCATGTCGGCGCGCGGCAGCGAGAACCGGGTCCAGTCGCGCAGCTCCGGCGTCCACGACGGCGGCTCACCGAGCAGGGCGATCGAGCAGTCCTCAGGGAAGCGCACCCGCTCGCTGTCGGTCATCGCCGTCAGCGCGTCGATCAGCCGGTTGTCCTCGGTCGGCTCGACCAGGATGGCGGTGACGCCGTAGCTGCCGATCCAGTGCAGGACGTGCTCGGCGGACAGGTCGGCGGGGTCGGCCAGGCCCTGGATCAGCCGCTCGTCCACCTCGAGGCCGGCGGCGGCCAGGCCCTCGCGGTAGCCCCGCTCGCGGTCGCGGGTGGGCTCGGTGTCCTCGATGGCGCGCAGGTAGAGGATGCGCTCGTGGCCCTGCCGGTGCAGTTCGGCGACCATCGCACTGGTGGCGGCGACGTAGTCGGCCCCGACGTAGCTGACCTCGCCTTCGTCGACCTCGCGGCGGCCGATGAAGACGAACGGGAAGTCCTCCTGGACCAGCGCGTTCAGCTCTTCGCGACGGACGTTGCGGCCGAGCAGGACGCAACCGTCGGCGAGCTTGAGCCGGTTCGCGCCGCCGGCGTAGATGGACCGGTCGGCTCCCGAGCTGACCGAGCTGAACAGCAGCAGGTCGTAGCCCTGGGCCGCGGTCTCCTCCTCGACGCCGAGCAGGAACGGGTAGTAGAAGTCGCGCTGGTCGGTGGGGAACACCGGCTCGAACGTGTACAGCCCGAGCAGGTGGTTGCGCCCGCCCTTGAGGCTGCGCGCCGCCACGTTGGCCGAGTAGCCCAGCTCGGCGGCGGCGGCGAGCACGGCCTGCCGCGTCGTCTCGGCGATCTGGTCGCTGGCCGCACCGCCGCTGATGACCAGCGAGACGGTGGCCTGCGAGACGCCGGCGCGGCGCGCGATGTCGACCTGCGTCGGCCGGCGTCGTCGCCCCTGGGGTGGCACGTTCGGATCTCCACTTCATACGTATTAGGAAATGTGTCGATGACACTACGCGCACTTTTCCGGAACCGTCAAGACGTGGCGACTGCCGGCTCGCTGTGACAGGATTCGCCATCAGGCAGCGCGGTGGAGCCATGGCCTCGACGACGTGCGCGACGGCACGCTGGGCTCGACCGCCCGCCTCGTCGCCCGTGGAGAGAGCCATGACCATCGCACCGGACACCCCGTCGACCACGCTGGAGAACAGCTACGCCGAGGACGGGTTCGTCGTCCTGAAAGACGCCCTGAACAGCGCCGAAGTGGCCGCGCTGCTCGCCGAGACCGCCCGGATCTGCCGCGGCGAGCTCGGCGCCATCGACGGCGCCGTCGCGTCGTCGCCGGACGAGTCCGACGACGAGGTGATCCGCCGGTTCCTCTGCGTCCACTACCCGCACAAGCTGTCGTCGCTGATGCTCGACACGATGCGCCATCCCGCCGTCGTCGAGGCGCTGACCCGGATCGTCGGCCCGAACGTCAAGGCGATGCAGTCGATGTTGTTCGTCAAGGCCGAGGGGAAGCCGGGCCAGGCCTGGCACCAGGACGAGATGTTCATCCCGACCCGCGACCGCTCGCTCACCGCCGCGTGGATCGCGCTCGACGACGCCACCGTCGAGAACGGCTGCCTCTGGGTGCTGCCCGGCTCGCACCGCGACGGCGTCATCTACCCCAACCGCGAGCACGACGACCCGCGCTACGACTGCACCGTCGAGTCCTTCGACTTCCCCTGGACCGACGACGACGCCGTGCCGGTCGAGCTGACCGCCGGGTCGGTGCTGCTGTTCAACGGCTACCTGCTGCACAAGTCGCTGCCGAACAGCGGGCGGCACGGCTACCGGCGCGCGCTGGCCAACCACTACATGAGCGCCGAGTCGCTGCTGCCGTGGGCGCTGCCGCACGAGGGCCAGAACATGGCGCAGGCCGACTTCCGCGACGTCGTCCTCGTCGCCGGGCGCGACCCGTACGCCTACAAGGGGATCGAGCAGCTGCGCCAGCCGCGGATCCGGCCCGACCGCGACGGTGGCTGTGACCGCTGACGCCGCCCACGCCGCGCTCGCCGGCGGGTTCGAGGTGGGGCTGGTCCCCCGCCTCGGGCCCGCCGTCGCCGACTACCCGCCAGGCTCCACGTTCGGCCCGCGCGACGCCCGCACCTACGAGTTCGTCTGGCTGCTGTCCGGCAGCGCGACCTGGCACTGGGACGACCTCACGGTGCCGCTCACGCCGGGGACGCTGCTGCTGGTGCGGCCGGGCATGCGCGACACGTTCCGGTGGGACCCGCGGCGGCCGACGCGGCACGCGTACGTGCACTTCACGCTGGCCGGGACGGCCAGCCTTGGCGCGTCGTGGCCGATCGTGCGCGACCTCGGCGGCCGGCCGGACCCGATGGGCGCGCTGTGCCAGTACCTGCTCTGGCTGGGCGCCGGCTGCCCGCCGGGCTGGCGCGAACAGGCCGCCGAGACGCTGCGGCTGCTGGTGCTGACGTTCCTCGCGCCGCTGCCGGCGGCCGCGGACGACGCCTCCGGCGGGCTGCCGTCGCCGATCGTGGCCGCCATGTCCGCCGTCCGCTCCGCCTGGTCCGACGGCGTCGCCCGGCCGGTCGGCCTGGACCGGCTGGCGGCCGCCGCCGGGGTGTCGGTGTCGACGCTGTGCCGGGCGTTCCAGCGCCGGTTCGGGCTCGGGCCGGTGGCCGCGCTGGAGCGGCTGCGACTGGCCCGGGCCGAGCCGCTGCTGTGGATGAGCAACCTGTCGCTGCAGGCCATCGCGGTCCAGTGCGGCTTCGCCGACGCCTACCACTTCTCCCGCCGCTTCCGCGCCGTCTACGGCCTCGCGCCGAGCGCCTTCCGGGCCACGCCGCCGCAGTCCGCTCCCCCGTCCCCGCTGGTCGCGTCCGGCCTCGCGGCCCTGGAACCCCTCACCCCGTCGCCCTGACGCACCGGCCGGCTCCGGTCTGCGACCATGCCCCGGTGGCCGACTACCTCGTCCTGGTGAACGGGCTGCCCGGCGCGGGCAAGACCACGCTGGCCACGCAGCTCGCTCCCGCACTGACCGCTCCCCTGCTGTCGAAGGACGCCATCAAGGAGGCCCTGGCCGACGTCGTCGGCGCTGCCCCGGCTTCGGCCCTGGGGCCGGTCGCCATGGAGGCCGCGTGGAGTATCGCGGCCGCGCTGCCCGGCCTGGTCGTCGTCGAGTCCTGGTGGTTCCGGCCGCGCGACCTCGGCTACGTCCGGACCGGTCTGGGCCGATGCGCCGCGAACGCGATGGTCGAGGTCTGGTGTGACGTACCGCCCGACATCGCGCGGCGGCGCTACGCGGCCCGGCGCCGCCATCCGGTGCACGACGACCAGCAGCGGCTGGAACACGCCTGGGACGAGTGGGCGGCGCGGGCCGAGCCGCTCGGCGTGGGACCTACCGTCCGGGTGGACACCACGGGTCGCGTCGACGTCGAGGAAGTCGCGCGGCTGGTGCAGCGGACGCTCGGCCAGGCGTGAGCTACTGCTCGACCTGCACGGCCTCGTAGTGCGGCTTGATCTCCTCGTTGAGGTACGCGCCCAGGCTGTCGGCCGCGAACATCGCCTCGACGTCCAGGGGTTCGACGTCGAGGTAGCGGTAGATGGCGCCGGAGTCGAACTCGACCTCGAGCGTCCACGTCTGCGGGTCGTAGCCGACGGAGCGCACCGCGGACGACGACACCGGCCAGCGTCTGATCCTGCCCATCGCGTCGATGGTCGACGCCGGTGAGCGAGCGGTCAAGGGGGCGGGCCGGAAATCGCGTTGCCGCCGTGCGCGGCGGCCGCTAGGGTCCGATGTCTCGTGCGGCGCTTTCCCGATCCCGATCCCGGCGAACCGAGCCGCCTCACCCCCGGCCGCTATCTGCTCTGGCTGGCCCGCGCCCAGCTCGGCGTCGTCCTGCTCGGCGCGTTCTACGGCATCGTCTGGCCGACCGCGCAGGCGCTGATGCCGTACGCCGTCGGGCGGGCCATCGACGACGGGCTGACCGGACGCGACCGCGGCGACCTGCTGCTGTGGGCTGGCGTGGTGCTGGCGCTCGGCGTGCTCCAGGCGGCCACCGGCATCCTGCAGGACCGGTGCGCGCTGACCAACGCGCTCGGCGCCCGGTACCGGACGTTGCAGCTGGTGACGCGGCACGCGGCACGGCTCGGCGCGACGCTGCCGCGGAAGACGTCGGCGGGCGAGGTGCTCAGCGTGGGCGTCGCCGACGTCACGCAGATCGGGCGGGCGCTGGACTTCAGCTCGCGGACCATCGGCTCGGCCGCCTCCATCGTCGTGGTCGCGGCCATCATGCTGGCGACGTCGTGGCGGCTCGGGCTGGTCGTGCTGGCCGGCGTGCCGCTCATGGTGTGGGCGGTCGCGCTGCTGCTGCGCCCGCTGCACGACCGCCAGGCCCGGCTGCGCTCGCTGCAGGCGGAGCTCACCGCGCAGGCCGTCGACATCGTCGGCGGGCTGCGGGTGCTGCGCGGCATCGGCGGCGAGGAGCTGTTCGGACGGCGCTACGACGCGGAGTCGCAGCGGGTCCGGCGGGCCGGCGTGCACCTCGCCCGCGCCGAGGCCGCCCTGGAGGCGGCCCGCATGCTGCTGCCCGGCCTGCTGGTCGCGCTGATCGTGTTCCTCGGCGCCCGGCAGGTGCTGGCCGGCGACCTCACCGGCGGCCAGCTGGTCGCGTTCTACGGCTACGCGGTGTTCCTGGCGACGCCGGTGCGGCGGCTGAGCATCGGGGCGAGCGCGTTCATGAAGGCGTACGTGGCGGCGCGGCGGGTGGTGACGCTGCTGGCGCTGCGGCCGGAGATCGAGGCCGGCGGCTCGGCGGCGCCGGCGGGCGGGGACCTGGTGGACCCGGCGTCCGGGCTGGTCGCCGCGGGCGGACGGTTCACGGCGGTCGTGTGCGCGGCGCCGGGCCACGCGGCGGTGCTGGCCGACCGGCTGGGCCGGTACACGGCGTCCGAGGCGACGTACGGCGGGGTGCCGCTGGGCCGCGTGGAGGTCGCGGAGGTGCGGCGGCGGATCCTGGTGTCCGGCAACGAGGCGCGGCTGTTCGCGGGCTCGTTGCGGGCGGAGTTGGCGGTCGACGGGGCCGACGACGACGCGCGGGTGCTGGCCGCGGTGGAGGTCGCGTCGGCCGCCGACGTCCTCGAGGCGCTGCCCGGCGGGCTGGACACCGTCGTGGCGGCGGGCGGCAAGGAGTTCTCCGGCGGCCAGCTGCAGCGGCTGCGGCTGGCCCGCGCCGTGCTGGCCGACCCGGACGTGCTCGTGCTGGTCGAGCCGACCAGCGCCGTCGACGCGCACACCGAGGCCCGAATCGCCGCCCGGCTGGCCGCCGCGCGGGCCGGCCGGACCACCGTCGTGTTCGCGACCAGCCCGATCCTGCTCGACCACGCCGACCACGTGGTGCTGGTCGACGACGGCGCCGTCGTCGCGACCGGCACGCACGCGTCGCTGCTGGCCGAGCCGCGGTACCGGGCGCTGGTCGCCCGCGAGGAGGGTGCGGCATGAGCGGACTCCCCGTCGCGTCGGCGCGCGACGTGCGCCGGCACGCCCGCCGCCTGGCGCTGCGGGAACGCCGCTGGGTCGCCGGCGCCGCCGCGCTGCACGCGCTGGGCGCGGCCTCCGGGCTGGCCGGGCCGTGGCTGCTCGGCGGGCTGGTCCAGGACGTCACCGCCGGAGTCGACGACGTCACCCGGATCACGCTGCTGATATGCCTGTTCGTCACGTTGCAGGCCGGGCTGACCGCGGTGGCGATGTTCGTGTCGGCGCGACTGGGCGAGAAGGTGCTGGCGCAGCTGCGGGAGGAGTTCGTCGGCGACGTGCTGGCGCTGCCGCTCGGCACCGTCGAGGAGGCCGGCACCGGCGACCTCGTTACCCGCACCACCCGCGACGTCGACCTGCTCGCCCGTGCCGTGCGCTACGCGATCCCGGACACGCTGATCAGCTCGGTCACCATCGTGCTGACGCTCGGCGGGCTGGTGCTGCTCGGGCCGGTGCTGGCGCTGCCGGCGCTGGTCGGGGTGCCGGTGCTCTGGGCGGCGTCGCGCTGGTACCTGCGCCGGGCCCGCGACGCCTACCTGCGCGAGAACGCGTCGTACTCGCGGCTGGCGGAGGGCCTTGCTGAGACGGTCGACGGCGCGCGGACGGTCGAGGCGCTGCGGCTCGGCGGACGGCGGTCCGCGCGCATGGACGACGACATCGCGACGTCGTACGCGGCGGAGCGGGCGACGCTGCGGCTGCGCACGGTGTACCTGCCGACGATCGACGTCGCGTTCGTGCTGCCGGTGTTCGCGACGCTGGTGATCGGCGGGCTGCTGTACCTCGACGGGATGGTGACGCTGGCCGCGGTGACGGCCGCGACCCTGTACACGCAGCAACTGCTGGCGCCCGTCGACACGCTGCTGTTCTGGCTGAACGAACTGCAGATCGGCGGGGCGGCGATGGCACGGTTGCGGGGAGTGCGGCGCGATCCGGTCCCCTTCGAGGGTGAGCGGGCAGCGCCTCGCACCGATACCGTCGAATCAAAGGGGTTCGAGGTCCGCGGGGTGAGCCATGCCTACCGGCCCGGCCACGACGTCCTGCACGACGTCTCGCTCACCATCCCGCCCGGTGAGCGGCTCGCCGTCGTCGGGCCGTCCGGCGCCGGCAAGTCGACGCTGGGCAAGCTGCTGGCCGGCGTCCACGCCCCGCGGACCGGCGCCATCACCGTCGGCGGCGTCCCCGTCTCCGCCCTGCCGCTGGACCGGCTGCGCACCGAGGTCGCGCTCGTCACCCAGGAGCACCACGTCTTCCGCGGCTCGGTGCGCGACAACGTCGTCCTGGGACGGCCGTCGGCGCCCGACGCCGCCGTGGAAGCCGCGCTGCGGGCCGTCGACGCCTGGGCGTGGGCGTCGTCGCTGGGGCTGTCCGCGGCCGTGGGCTCCGGCGGAGCCGAGCTGTCACCGGCGCAGGCGCAGCAACTCGCGCTGGCCCGGCTCGTGCTGGCCGACCCGCACACCCTGATCCTCGACGAGGCGACGTCGCTGCTCGACCCCAGCGCGGCCCGGCACCTGGAGCGGTCGCTGGCCGCCGTGCTGGCCGGCCGGACGGTGGTCGCGATCGCGCACCGCCTGCACACCGCCCACGACGCCGACCGGATCGCCGTCATGGAGGCCGG
Source organism: Jiangella alba (assembly GCF_900106035.1). GTDB lineage: Bacteria > Actinomycetota > Actinomycetes > Jiangellales > Jiangellaceae > Jiangella > Jiangella alba. The sequence goes on along the minus strand of NZ_FNUC01000004.1, from coordinate 2,461,176 downwards.
GCGCATCGTCGAGCTCGGCCCGCACGACGAGCTCGTGGCCGCGGGCGGCGCGTACGCGTCGCTCTGGCGGTCGTGGCACGGCGGGGCGGGCTAGAACTCCTCGGCGACGCGCCTGAGCTTCGCCACGTAGTCTGCCCAGACCTGGGCGTCCTGGTCGGGCAGGTTGCTGACGTCCTTGCGCAGGCCGACCTCGCCGTCGATGGTCTCGCGGAGAATGTCGGCGTGGCCGGCGTGCCGGGCGGTCTCGGCGATCACGTGCACGAGGATCCAGTGCAGCGTGACGGTGTTCCGGTCCGCGGGCCACCACGGCACCGTACCGGTGTCGTCCAGCGCGAGCGCGTCGATGGTGGCGTCGGAGTGCGCGATCGTGCGCTGGTAGAAGTCCGTCACCCACTCGATCGTCTGCTCGGGCGTCGCCCAGAGGTCGGCGTTCGGCTCGGCGTCGTCGTCGAGCCACGGCGTCGGCTCGGGCGCCGGCCGGCCGAAGACGTAGCCGAAGTAGCCGACCTCCATGCTCGCGACGTGCTTGACCAGCCCGAGCAGGTTGGTCCCCGTCGGCGTCATCGGCCAGCGGGCGTCGCGCTCACTGAGCCCGTCGAGCTTCCACAGCAGGGCGCCGCGCTGGGCCTGGAGGTAGCGCTTGAGGGTGTCCTTCTCATCCGGCATGGTGGCGACGCTACCCCGCGGGCACCGCCGCGACGGCCTCGATCTCGACCAGCGCGCCGGGCACGGCCAGCCCGGCGACGAACGCCCCGGTGATGGCCGGCGGGTTCGCGCGCTGCCCCCAGACCTCGCCGAACGCGGCGAAGCCCTCCTGCAGCGACGCGCCCTCCTTGATGAGGATCGTCCACTTCACGACGTCCTCCGGCTGCGCGCCCGCCGCGTCGAGCACCGTCAGCAGGTTGGTGAGGGCCTGCCGGGTCTGACTCGCGATGTCCGGCCCGACGACCTGCCCGCTGGCGTCGACGCCGTTCTGGCCGCCGATGAAGACCAGGTCGGCGCCCGCGGCGACGCGCACGGCCCAGCTGAACGCGGGGTTGGCGTGCATGGACTCGGGGTTGATGTGCGTGATGAGCGTCATGGCGTCAACGTAACCGGTTATAGTGGTTTCATGCAACGCCGCGAGGATCTCCCCCTCTCAGTCCGCGTGCGGTTCCTCACCGGCCGGGTGTCGCTCGACCTCAGCCACACCGGCGGCGAGGGCGAGTCGGCGCGGTGGGAGATCGTCCACACCCCCGCCGACCTCGCCCACTGGCTCGGCGTCATCCTCGGCGTCGACGGGCTGACCGCCGGGCCCATGGACCTGGAGGCGATGCGGCCGCTGCGCACCGCCATCACGGACACCGCCCGGTCGCTGGCCGCCGGCAGCTCCGCCCGGGCCTCCGACATCGCAACGATCAACGCCGCGGCGGCCGCGCCCCCGCTGGTGCCCGCACTCGGCGTCGTCGGCGCCGGCGCCGGATGGGTGGCGCCGACGACCGCCGCCGCACTTTCGTCGATCGCCCGCGACGCCGTCGACCTGTTCGCCGGGCCGCTCGCCGAGCGCATCCGCGTCTGTGCGTCCGAGACGTGCGGACTCCTGCTCGTCGACACGTCCCGGCCCGGGAAGCGGCGGTGGTGCTCGATGCAGCGCTGCGGCAACCTCGCGAAGGTCCGCGGCCACCGTCAGCGCGCCACCACCGCCTGAGGTTGGGTATGCTGGGCCGTGCCGGTGGAGGTGCTTCCACCACCTTTGATGCCGGTAGGCCGCGACGCAGTCCCACACCGGTGCTGCGTCGCGGTCATTTCACGTGAATGGTCCCGGCTACGAGCCCGCCACTACTTCGAGGACGACTCGGCCAACAAGCCCGTCGACCTCGCGGTCTAGACCGACGCGCTGATCGCCTGGGCCGCGGACGTGACCGGCCTGCTCGCCACGTCCGACGAGATCCTCCCCCTCCTCGCCTCCCCCGACGGCGACGAGCCCGAGGACATCTTCGTCGAGGAGACGGTCGGCCAGCTGCTGAAGGTTATCGGCCTCCTCCCACCCCCCGACCTCGACGTCGAGGACGCGTGACTCCTTGTCCGCCCAGCTCGCGCTCCGCGAGGTGCTGCGCGGCGTCGTCGGGCCAGCGGCCAGAGAGCACGGCTACAAGGGATCCGGCGCGACCTGGCGGCACACCAACGAGTTCGGCGACTGCGCGGTCGTGACCGTCAGCTCCTCGATGTGGAGTTCGAGTGAAGAGCTCCGCTGCGTGATCGGCGTCGCGCTCGTACCGTCGCCGTGGTGGCGGATCGACGAGCCTGCGACGACGAGCGCTGCGGCTTCGGACATACTGCACCAGCTGACGGCCGATGGCTGGCCGATCCTGGAACGACTCCCGAACCGTGACGCGATGCTGGCGCAGGTGCGCTCTGGCGACCTCGGCTATCTGAAGGCGCGGTCCGGCGACGACTTCTTCTTCGCGCGAGCCGAGGCGATCCTGCTCACCGAAGGCGGTCCCGAGCCAGGGCTCGACGCCGCGCTGGCTCGGATGATCGATCTCTGCCCGCCCGAGCTGAAGGCCACGACCGAACACCACGTGGCCTGGCTCCGCGATCACGCTATGGGTCACCATAATCATCCAAGATCTGGGCTGCTATCACGACCCGAATCCTGGATGGTCATGGCCGCTCAATACCCGGATCGGGCGCTCCCCGGCCGTACGCTCGGAACGTGCCGTCCCGCAGCCGAGCCGCGACCTACGCGCGTCGCCGGAAGCGCCGCATGGGCAAGGTCGAGCACGATCTCACCGAAGACCAGTGGTCGGCCCTCGTCGCCGCCTGGGGCGGGTGCGCCTATTGCGGCGCTCCGGAGCCGCAGCCGAAGCTGCAGAAGGACTGCATGCTGCCCATTTCCCGCGGCGGCCGCTACACCCTGACGAACGTCGTGCCCGCCTGCCGCTCCTGCAACGCGAGCAAATGCAACGTCGAGGTCACCACCTGGATGCGCCGCAAGAAGCTGGACGAGCAGGCCTTCCTCGTCCGTCAGGTCGAGATCGCCCGGGCGGCCGCGAACGCCGTACCCCTCGCCAATGTACGCCCAGGCCGAAGGTCCGAGTCTGCTGGACGATGACGGCATGAGCTGGGTGACCAACGTACTGCTGTCGGTCGATACGGCCGAGGACCGAGCGCTCGTGCACGACTTCGACCGTTGGCTGCAGACCAAGGCCCCACGGCGAGGTCAGCCCGACGTCCAAGGCGTCGGTTCTCTCCGGGCCCTGCACAACAGCCCGGGCGCATGGGGCGGCTGGAAGTTTCCCGAAACACTGCTCTGGGCCGGTGTGCTCAACCATGCCGACATCCCCGTCGTCGTCCAACGATTCGGAACCATCGACTGGCGCGCTCCGGCGCTCGCTCAACTCTTCGTCCAAGATCAAGAACAGGGTGCGTTCCGGGTCTGGATGATCCGTGACGGCAGGGCACGCCAATACGCGCCCCTTCCCGACCTCGACGCGGACGAATGAAGCCACAGGTCGGCTCGCCCCGTCCGCCGTCGAGGCGAAAGCTCACACGTTGAAGCGGAACTCGACGACGTCGCCGTCGGCCATGACGTAGTCCTTGCCCTCCATGCGGACCAGGCCCTTCGAGCGCGCCTCCGTCATCGAGCCGGTCGCGACCAGGTCGTCGAAGGAGACGACCTCGGCCTTGATGAAGCCCTTCTGGAAGTCGGTGTGGATGACGCCGGCCGCTTCGGGAGCGGTGGCGCCCTTCGCGATGGTCCAGGCGCGCGCTTCCTTGGGGCCGGCGGTGAGGTAGGTCTGCAGCCCGAGGGTGTCGAACCCGACGCGGGCGAGCATGTCGAGGCCGGACTCGTCCTGGCCCATCGACTGCAGCAGCTCCAGCGCCTCGGCGTCGTCCAGCTCGGACAGCTCGGCCTCGATCTGGGCGTCGAGGAAGATCGCCTCGGCGGGCGCGACCAGCGCGCGCAGCTCGGCCTTGAGGGCGTCGTCGGACAGCTCCTCGTCGTCCATGTTGAAGACGTAGAGGAACGGCTTGGCGGTGAGCAGGTGCAGCTCGCGCAGCGGCTCGAGGTCGAGGCCGGCTGCGAAGACGGTCTGCCCGCCGTCGAGGACGGCCTTGGCCCGCTCGACGGCGGCGACGTTCTCCTGCTTGTCCTTGGCCATGCGCGCCTCCTTGACCAGGCGCGGCAGGGCGTTCTCAATGGTCTGAAGGTCGGCGAGGATCAGCTCGGTGTTGATCGTCTCGATGTCGGCCTTCGGCTCGACCCGGCCGTCGACGTGGACGACGTCGGGGTCGTTGAAGACGCGGATGACCTGGCAGATCGCGTCGGCCTCGCGGATGTTGGCGAGGAACTTGTTGCCCAGGCCCTGCCCCTCGGAGGCGCCCTTCACGATGCCCGCGATGTCGACGAAGCTGACAGTGGCGGGGAGCTGGCGGGCGGAGCCGAAGATCTCGGCCAGCTTCGCCAGCCGCGGATCGGGCACGCCGACGACGCCGACGTTGGGCTCGATGGTGGCGAACGGGTAGTTCGCGGCCAGCACGTCGTTCTTCGTCAGGGCGTTGAACAGCGTGGACTTGCCGACGTTGGGCAGGCCGACGATGCCGATGGTGAGACTCACAGGTGCAAAGGGTACGTGGCCCGGCGGCCGGCGACGAAGCGGATCTTGAAGTGCGACGAAAGCCCTGTTCCGGACCGGTTCCCGCCGCGCCTCCCCGACTTTGTCGGAGGTCCCCGGCAAAGTAGCCCCCATGAACGTCTCCAGCGTCCTCGTCGCCCTCGTCGCCCTCCTCCTGGGCGGCGTCGTGGGCGCGCTGCTCGTCCGCGTCCGCACGGCCGGCGCCGCCGCCACGGTGGCCGCCGAGCGCGACGCCGCGCGGGCCGAGCTCGACTCCGTCCGGCGCGAGAAGGCCGACCTGCAGGCCGAGCGTGAGGTCGACCGCGAGCGCATGCTCGACGCCCAGGCCGAGCAGACCCGGCTGGAGACCGAGCTGGCGCACGCGCGCAGCAGCGGCGAAGAGAAGCTGGCCATGCTCCGGGCCGAGCAGGAGCGGCTGACGCAGGAGTTCCAGCGGCTGTCCACCGACGCGCTGCGGCAGAACCGCGCCGACTTCCTGGAACTGGCGACGGAGCAGTTCAAGGGCTCGGAAGAGCGGGTCAAGACCGAGCTCGAGCACCGCCGGCTGGCCGTCGAGGCCATGGTGAGGCCGCTGAACGACCAGCTGAACAAGGTCACCGACCACGCGAACGAGCTCGAGAAGGCGCGCGCCACGGCCTACGGCGAGCTGCGCACCCAGCTCGAGACCATGGGCAAGAGCTCCGACCAGCTGCGACTCGAGACCCAGCAGCTGGTCACGGCGTTGCGCGCGCCGCAGGTGCGCGGCCGGTGGGGCGAGCTGCAGCTGCGCCGGGTGGTCGAGGCGGCCGGCATGGTCGAGCACGTCGACTTCGCCGAGCAGGCCACCGCCGACACCTCCGACGGCAAGCTGCGCCCCGACCTCCTGGTCAACCTCGCCGGCGGCAAGAAGGTCGTCGTCGATGCGAAGGTGGCGTTCAACGGCTACCTCGAAGCACAGGAGGCCCGCGACGAGGCGACGCGCGACAAGCGGCTGGCGGCGCACGCGCGGCACCTGAAGACCCACATCGACTCGCTGGCCGGCAAGCAGTACTGGGAGCAGTTCACCCCCACGCCCGAGTTCGTGGTCATGTTCGTGCCGTCCGACGTGTTCCTCAACGCCGCCATGGAGCAGGACCCCACGCTGTTCGAGCACGCCTTCGAGCGCAACGTCGTCATCGCGACGCCGTCCACGCTGGTCGCGCTGCTGCGCACGGTCGGCTACACCTGGCGGCAGGAGGCGCTGGCGCAGAACGCGCAGGACGTGCTGACCCTCGGCCGCGAGCTGCACTCCCGGCTGGCGACCATGGGCGGTCACCTCGCCCGGCTCGGCCGTCAGCTCGACGGCGCGGTCAAGGCCTACAACGATGGCGTCAGCTCGCTGGAGAGCCGGGTCCTGGTCAGCGCCCGCAAGATGGCCGACCTCAAGGTCGTCGACGAGGAGCTGGAGGCGCCGCCGCAGGTCGAGCGGGCGGCGCGCCAGCTGCAGGCGCCCGAGATGGTCGACGACGCGCTCATCGCCCTCGAAGACATCCAGGTCGATCCCCGGTTCGGTCTCGGCCCGGCCACCGGGAAGGGGTCGCGCTCGCGGCGGCGCAGCGGCACCGACGGCTGACGGCGGCAGAGCACGGCGGGCGGGACAGGCGTGACGAGCGAGGCGGGCGCTCCGGGCGAAGCACGCACTCCCGGCGAGGCAGGCGCGGCGGGCGTGACGAGCGAGGCCGGCGCTCCGGGCGAAGCCGATGCGCCGGGCAGGGCCGGCGACTGGCAGCCGACAGAGGGGCGGGCATGGGTGAGCTGGCGCTGATCCTGGTCGGCGTGGTCCTCGGCATCGCCGGCGACGAAGGCTACTCGTTCCTCAAGTCGCGGGTGTCGGCACGGCGAGCGGGACGATCGCGCCAGCGGCTGGAACGGTCGGCCGACCCGGTGCGGCACACGGCGCATCTGCTCGAGATCTTCCGCGCCAATGACCTCGCCGACCAGCTCGTCCGCACCACCACGACTCGCGTCCCGGTGCTTCTGCCGCTGCTGGTCGACCACGGCGACCGGTTCGTCGGCGACATCGCGCCCGAATCCGACGCGCCGCTGCGGCTGCTGCAGCCCGAACGGGTCGAGTTCCCGTACCGGCGCACCGTCATCGAACGCCAGCAGCGCGGCGGCGTCACGCTCTGGGACGGCTCGCTGCTCTATGCGCTCGGCGAACCGGTCACCGACGACGGGCTCGCGGTGGGTGTGTGCAACTACTTCGCCTACGTCGACCTCGGCGACCGCATCCTGCACGAGTCCGACGCGCCCGACGGCGCCAAGCCACTGCTGCTCGGCACCTTCCGCGGATTCGACGAAGCTGTCGCCGGCACGCTGCGCCCCGTCGTCATCTCCGCGACGGCGACCTGCGTCTTCGAGACCGGCGACGGTCGCCGCGAGGTCGCGCTGCAGCGGCGCTCCGACCGCGTGGTCACCGCACGCGGCATGTACGCCGTCGCCCCGGTGTTCGGGCTGGAACCGAACGTGCTCGGCAGTTCACGCAGCCGGTTCGGGCTGGTCACGTACAACGTGCTGAAGGAGATCCTGGAAGAGTTCTTCGACGAGGACGAGCTCACGCGCGCCGCCGACCAGCCCGGGGCCGCGCACCCCGACTGGATCTTCCGCAGCGAGCACGGCCGACGCCTGGTCACCGAGCTCGACGCGGGCCGGCTGTGGTTGCGCTGCACAGGCGCCGCCATCGACATCAGCGACGGCAGCATCGTGCTGGCCGTCCTCGCCCACTTCACCTCGCCCGAGTACGCCCACGAGCTCGGCCTGACCGCGCGCGGCAGTTGGGAATCGGCGACGGCCGGCGGGCCGCGCATCGAGTTCGTGCCGTTCGACGGGCCCGAGCTGACCGCGCTGATGACGACCGGCACCATGACCGCGTCGAGCATCTTCTCGCTCGACCGCGCCCGCACGCGGCTGAGCCCGCATGGCCGCGACGAGGGACCAGGCGGCGGACCGGTCGACGGCGACGGACCGGACGGCGGCGGGTGAGCGCCCGGTGGGGCCGTGGCACTCACCCGTCGCCTGGTCCTGGAGGTCAGCCGGTCCCGAGATAGGCGCCCAGCGTGTTGGCGAACTGGTAGCCGTTCGTCGCGTCCCAGTTGACCGACCAGGTCATCGCCCCGCCGATCGGACCCCACGGATCGGCCGGGACGAAGCTGCCGCAGCGCGTCGCCGTCGCCAGGCAGTCGAGGGCGGCCGTGACGTTCGACGGCGACTGGTGGCCGCCGCCCGCCGCCTGTGACGTCGCCGGCAGGCCGAGCCCGACCTGGTGCGGCGCGAGTCCGGCCTGGAGCTGGATGCAGGCGAGCGAGGTCAGGAAGTCGACCGTGCCCTGGGCGTAGACCTGCTGGTTGCAGCCCATCATCGTGCCGGAGTTGTAGTACTGCATGTTGACGATGGTGAGGATGTCGCGGATCGCCAGCGCCAGCTTGTAGTACTCGTACGTCGGCGCCTGGAAGTCGATCGTCTGCGGCGCCATGGTGACGATCAGGTCCGCGCCGGCCAGCGACCGCAGTTGCCGCAGCGCCTGCTCCATGTACGTCGCGTTGATCCCGTGCTCCAGGTCGATGTCGACGCCGTCGAAGCCGTACTCCTGCATCAGCGCCCAGGTGGTCTGGGCGAAGTTGGCCGCCTCGGTCGCGTTGGTGACGTTGACGTGGCCGTTCTGGCCGCCGACCGAGATGACGACGGAGCCGCCGGCGGCCTGCCGGGCGGCGACGTCGGCCTTGAACTGGTCGACGGTGTAGCCGCCGAGCCCGCCGGTGTCGAGGTTGAACGTGATGCCGCCCGGCGTGCCCGCCAGGTTGTCGGCGAACGCGATGGCCAGCAGGTTGTACGCGGCCGGCACCTGCGAGACGCGCAGCACGGTGGAGCCGTTGTCGAAGTTGTGCCAGTAGCCGGTCAGCCAGCGGTGGCCGGGATCGCCCGGGCCGCCGGGATCGCCGCCGTCCTCGGTGCCGGTCTCCGAGCCGGCGTCGCCGCCCGTCTCGGTGCCGGTCTCCGTACCGGCGACCGCGCCGACGTCGGTACCGGTGTCGGCACCGGTGTCCGTCCCGCCGGAGCAGGCGCCGTCGTCGCGCCAGGGACCCCATTCGCTCGGGGCCGGGGTGTCGCCCTGGGTCCAGTGCCGGGCGGTCCAGTGGTGACCGTCGTACGAGACCCGGTCGCCGCCGACGTACACCGTCGCCCGGTCCCAGGCCGGCTCCGTGCAGCCCTCCGGCCCGCCGCCCTCGCCGCCCGACACATCGCCGCCCGAGACGTCACCACCGGACACGTCGCCGCCGGACACGTCGCCGCCACCCGGGTCGCCCGGCCCGCCGGTCGCCAGCCGCGAGCCCATCAGCCCGACCAGCTCGTTCTGGTAGTCGCCGGCGAGGTCCCACCACATCGCGCCGCCGAAGCCGCCGGCGGTGATGTAGTCGGCCTTCTTGTCCACCAGCCACGGGTCGTCGAACGACCAGAACTCGGTGCCGTCGTACGACCACGAGGCCAGCACCTGCTCGTCGTGGAAGATCTGGCCGCCGCGCAGGTTGCGGTAGCGGTCGGTCCCCGGCTCCTCGGGGAACTCGCCCGGCGCGGCGCCGGTGGCCGGCTGCCACGCCCCGTGCGTCCCGCCGTCCGCGACCCCGGTCCAGCCCCGGCCGTAGAGCGGGATGCCGACGGTGAGCTGCGACGGTGGCACGCCCCGGTCGACGTAGTAGCTCATCGCCGCGTCGACGCTGAAGCGCTGCCCGTCGGCCAGCGGGTTCGCCGGGTCGTCGTAGGTGTTGGCCTGGTGCCCGGCGAGGTCCGGCCGCCAGGTGCCGTGCAGGTCGTAGCCCTGCACGTTGCCGAAGTCGAGGGAGTCGAAGATCTGCGTGACGTCCCAGCCGGCGTCGACGAGGACGGGGTTCGCCGGCAGGAACGCGCTCAGCTCGTACGCCGCACCGGTCTCGGCGCCCAGTGCGTCGAGCTGACGGCGGAACTCGGCCAGCAGCGCGGTGAAGTTCTCCTTGTCGTTCGGCGACCAGTGGTTGCCGGGGTGCTGGAGGTCCTCCGGCACGCCGGGCCACTCCCAGTCGATGTCGAACCCGTCGAACACGCCCGCCGCGGCGCCCGGGCCGCCCCGTCCGTCGATCACGGGCAGGTCGCCGCGCAGGAACCGGTCGACGCACGACGACACGAACCGCTCGCGGCTCTCCGGTGTGGCGGCGGCCCGGGAGAAGTGCCGTGACCACGTCCAGCCGCCGATCGAGACCAGCGCCTTCAGGTGCGGGTACTTCGCCTTGAGTTCCTTGATCTGGTTGAAATTCCCGGCCAGCGGCTGGTCCCAGGTGTCGCCGACCCCGTCGACGGAGTCGCCGGCGGCGAACCCGCGGCCGTAGTCGGCCCACGCGTCGCCGGCGTAGTCGCCCTCGGCCGGCGAGTCCTTGGGCCCGTTCGGACGATTGGCCTCGAAACAGGTCAGCGTGTCCGGGTGGATGTTGGCGAACGCGTAGTTGAGATGGGTGAGGTCGGACGCCGCGCCGGTGAGGTCGAGATCCTGGACCAGGAAGTCGCGGCCGTAGATCCCCCACTGGGTGAAGTAGCCGACGTTGCGGTAACCGTTCTCGGCCGCGGCGGCGCCGCGCGTCTGCGCCGGCTCCGACGCCGCCGCCGGATCGCCGTCCGGTCGCGACGGCTGGCCGGCAAACGCCGCCGCGACGCTCGTGACCAGCAGGCCTGCGGCGGCGCCGTACGCCACCGCGGTACGCCATCGTGTCTTCATGGGCTGACTCCTTGCGAGAGGCTCGTCCGTGCGGGGATCCGATCGCGGTGACGCGGTCACCTCCACGAGGGCGCACGCAGGCCGTCGCGCACCATTGACTAGGGGTATGACTCGCCGACGCGACTGGTGATCGGCCGACGCGGATCGGCCGATTCCCAGCCATCGGAACATTGCGCCGGAATGGCCTCGAATCGAATTGGAAAGAAAGTTAGCAGAAGCGTGGTGGTCTGCCAAGGGGCCTATGACCAGTTGTCAGGACCACGTCACAACCGCGGCAGGTGGCGGACGGACGACGCGGCGGCCGGCGAGCGGCCGCGGCGGGTGCCGGACGGACGCGCGGCCGCGGCGGGTGCCCGACAGACGACGCGGCGCCCGGCGAGCGGCCGCGGCGAGTGCCGGACGGGCGAAAGCGGCGGCGTCCGGCGTCCGGCCGGCGCAGGGGCCGGACGGACGCACGGCCGCAGCTGGTGCCGGGCGGACGAAGCGCGGCTGCGGCGGGTGCCGCACGGACGACGCGGCGGCCGGCACGGGTGCCCGACGGACGACGCGGCGGCCGGGCACCGGCCGGGGTGGCGGACCGATGACCCGGCGGCGGCCGGCAACCGGCCGGCACGGGTGCCGAACCGACGAGGCGGCGGCGATCTGCCGCGGGTGGCGGACCGATAACGCGGCGGCGGGCGTGGCCACGGCCGCGAGCGCCCACCCGCCCACACGCACGCGGGGCCGGATACGACCATCGTCCACCCCGCCACGCCCCAAGTACGCCGAACGTCGCAGGGGCGGCGCCGACCTTGGTCAGATGTGCCCTGGCCTGCGCGTTCCTAGCGTTGACCGGATGATCGACACCCAGCTGGAAGCGCGGCCCGGCCGCCGGACCGTCGTCCTCACGGCCGGTCTCGGCGCGGTCGGCGCCGCCGCCGTCCCCGTTCGAGAGCCCGTTTACCGCGACATCGCCGGGACCGCGCTGGACGCGCCGCCCTGGCTGCGCGACGTGGTCGAGCTGGCCGCCGGGCGGGGTCTGCTGGCGCTCGTCGCGGCGGCGCTGGCGATCGCCGCGGTGGTCGCGGTGCGCCGGGAGTGGGGACGGTTCGCGCTGACGGTCGCGGCCGGTGTGGGTGCGGTGCTCGCCTACGGCGCCAGCGAACTGCTCAAGGTCGTGGTCGCCGAGGAGCGACCGTGCCGCGCCGTGGCGGTCGAGACGGTGCTCGGCTGTCCGTCACCGGGCGACTGGTCCTGGCCGAGCAACCACGCCACCATCGCCGCGGCGCTCGCGACCGCCTGCGTCCTCGTCGTGCCGCCGGTGTGGCCGCTGGTGGTGCCGGTCGCGGCGGCCATCGCGCTCGCGCGGGTGGCCGGCGGCGTCCATTACCTGCACGACGTGCTCGCGGGGGCGGCGCTCGGGGTCGGGGTGACGGCGCTGGCGGCGGCCGCCGTGACGTGGGTCCGCGCCGGGCCCCTCGGTGGGACCCGGCGCGGGCAGAACGATCAGTGGCTCAGATGAGCCAGCGGTTCTTCTGGACGAACGGGATCCGTTCCCACAGCCGCCCCAGCCCGAGGTAGCGGCCCGAGAAGGTCAGCGCCAGCACCACGATCGCGAGCGCCTCGATGAGGTGCTCGTCCATGAACGGGTTGGTCTCCAGCGGCAGCGACGCCATGTACATCATGGCGAGCATCAACACACCGGCCACGGCCGCCACCCGCATCCCGATACCGAGGATCAGCGCCAGCCCGATACCGAGCAGACCGATCATGAACAGCCAGTCGACCCAGGTGTCACCGGCCAGGTTGGTGAAGAAGTCCTTGAACGGGCCCTCGACACCCGACAGGTACCCGCTGGTGGGGCTGCCGCCGTCGATCCACGCGTTCTCGCTCGGAGTCGAGTAGCCCAGGCCGAACGTCTTGTCCAGGAACGCCCAGAGGAAGGTCCAGCCCAGAGCCAACCGCAGCAGGCCCAGAACGTACTGGAGCGCGACCGGACGAACGTCGGGGGTCGTGACGGGCTCGGCGGCCGCGGGCCCCGTGGCCCTGATCGGCGCGTCGTGACTGCTGGACGTGGTCATCGTCCCGTCTCCTTCTGGAGTTTCGCCGGCCTCTCCGGCGCTGACTCCAGTCCATCGCGACGCGGCGCCGGGCGCCGCTGGCAAAGGTCGCCAGTCGATGGGACGTTGGTCCTGAACCGGGTCAGAGCGCCGCCGGACGGCGGATCCGGCGGCCCCGGACGATCTCCGGGCGGATCCGGATGTAGTGCGGCCGCTCGCCCAGCGCCCACGGCGTCAGCCCGAGCGTCGCCAGCTCGCGCCGCTCGGCCTCGTCGACGACCGCCTCGGCCCGGCCGACCAGCACCACCGACCAGCCCGTCAGCGCGTCCTCGTCGTACTCGTCGGCCTCGAACGCGACGACGGCGGAGCGGGTCGCGGCGGCCAGCTTCGACCCCATGCCCGTCCGGATGATCACGTCGTCGCCGTCCAGCACGAAGTTCACCGGCTGGATCGCCGGCAGCGCGGCCTCGGTGAACACGATGCGCCCGATCGGCACCGACCGCAGCAGGGCGAAGCAGTCCGACCGTCCGAGGTTCTCGAGGCCGGGGGAATCGGCACGGGCAAGTGCGTCCACACCTTCAGATTCCACAGGCCGGACCCGGGCGGCCAGGGACCAAGGTCCCGCCACATGCGCCGGAAGTCCGCCGTGGTCGTTCCAGGTGACCGCTCCGGCCCGGTTCCGGTCGTATTCTTGCTCGGACACACGAGAGGAGAACGCCGGGATGAGCGACCTGCCCGCGCGGCGGCCGGAACAGCGGGCGAGCGACGCCGATCGCGAGCTGGTGGCCGAGGACCTGCGCGACGCCTTCGGCGAGGGGCGGCTCGACGACGACGAGTACGAGCGCCGCATCCAGGCGGTGTGGCAGTCACGCACCTACGGCGACCTCGACCGCCTCACGGCCGACCTGCCGCAGCCGCTGCAGCGCGAACGCCGTCAGGCCGAGGAGCAGGAGGAGCAGGCCGTCGCCGAACGGAAGAAGCGCGAACTGCGCGAGTACCTCGACGAGTGGCAGGGGTGGGCCGGCGCCGCCGTCATCATGATCGGCATCTGGGGCATCAGCAGCATCGCCTCGGGCGAGCTGCAGCGGTTCTGGCCCATCTGGCCGCTCGGCATCTGGGGGCTGATCCTGCTGATCGCCGGCCTCGGCGGCAGCAAGGACAAGAAGAGCTGACCGCCGTCAGTCGGAGGTCGCCGACGATCTGAGGTCGCGACGCAGCTCGCGCGGCAGCGAGAAGATCAGCGACTCCTCGGTGGTGCGGTGCTCCTCGACGGTGGGGAAGCCGCGCTCGCCGAGGTAGGTGACGACGCCGTCGACGAGGTCCTCGGGCACCGACGCGCCGCTGGTGAGGCCGACCGTGGTGACGCCTTCGAGCCAGGCGTCGTCGATCTCGGACGCGTTGTCGATGCGGTAGGCGGCGTCGGCGCCGGCGTCGAGGGCGACCTCGACCAGCCGCACCGAGTTCGACGAGTTGGCCGAGCCGACGACCAGCACCAGCTCGGACTCGGCCGCGACCTCCTTGATGGCGACCTGGCGGTTCTGCGTCGCGTAGCAGATGTCGTCGCTGGGCGGGCTGATGAGTGCCGGGAACCGCTCGCGCAGCCGGCCGACGGTCTCGTACGTCTCGTCGACCGACAGCGTGGTCTGCGACAGCCAGACGACCCGGGACGGGTCGCGGACCTGCACCTTGTCGACGTCGTCGGGGCTCTCGACCAGCTGGATGTGCTCGGGCGCCTCACCGGCGGTGCCCTCGACCTCCTCGTGCCCGGCGTGGCCGATGAGCACGATGTCGAGGTCGTCCTTGGCGAACCGGCGGGCCTCGTTGTGCACCTTGGTGACCAGCGGGCAGGTGGCGTCGATGGTGCGCAGGCCGCGGTCGGTGGCCTCGGCGTGCACCATGGGCGACACGCCGTGCGCGGAGAAGACGACGAGCGCGCCCTCGGGCACCTCGGACAGCTCCTCGACGAAGATGGCGCCGCGCTCTTCGAGCGTCTCGACGACGTGCTTGTTGTGCACGATCTGCTTGCGGACGTAGACCGGCGGGCCGTAGTGGTCGAGCGCCTTCTCGACGGTGACGACGGCGCGGTCGACACCCGCGCAGTAGCCCCGGGGTGCGGCGAGCAGGACTCGGCCCGAATCAGTCATGTGTCCCATGGTAGGCGCGCGCCTAGATGACCGATTCCAAGGTGGTCAGTGGTCGTAGGCCAGGAGGGATCGCTTGGTCGCCTGACCGGTGTGGTCGTTGTGCCAGATTGCCGCGGTGAGGGCCAGGATGCGTTGAGTGACGCGGACCCACACTCCGGCCGGGGTGTGTCCGCCATGCTGTTCGAGATCGAGCTGGCCCTTGAGGGTGTCGTTGATCGACTCGATGACCTGCCGCAACGGTTTGAAGAACTCGGTCCCGGCCCGCTGGGGTTCGCCTTTGCGGGCCGGGCGCAGCAGGTCCACGCCGGCGTCGGTGAGGGTGGTCTCGAACTCGCGGCCGTAGTAGTTCTTGTCCGCGATCACGATCTGCCCGGCCCGCCCGGGACCGGTGAGCTCGGGGTCGGCATCGAGCATCCCGAGCAGCGTCTGGCGTTCGTCGGCCTTCGCGCCGGTCAGGGCGAACCCGACCGGCAGGCCGTGCAGTGTGCACAGCAGGTGCAGCCGCAGTCCCCAGAAGAACCTCGAATGCGAGGCGCAGTAGCCGTACTCGGCCCACCCGGCCAGGTCCGAGCGCCGCGCCGTCTCCCGTGATCGGGCACACTCGACCGGGGTGGAATCGGCCACCCAGACGTCATCGGTCCACATGCTCGTGTCCCGGGCCAGCACCCCGACCAGCTGGGCGATCGTGGCGCCGAGGCGCCGCAGCCGCTTGTTGTAGCCGGGCTGCTGGGGCAGGTATGGGAACAGATGCCGCAGGTGAGCGCGTCCGTAGCGCAGCCAGCGAGCCTCAGAGGTGAACCCCAGCAGGGCCTGCATCACCGCCAGCGTCACCAACTCCGCGTCGCTGATCCTCGGCTCGATCCCGACCCTGGGCCGCCACGGCGCCAGGTGCGGAGAATCGATCAACAGGTCATCGACCGTCACGTACAGTGCAGTCGCGAGGGTGTCCAGGTTTGTTCTCACAAACTGATCTTGGACACCCTCGCCCACGTCACCGGCTCATGACACGCGCGCGACCACTTGGAATAGGTCATCTAGTCGGAGCCAGCGGGTACGGTGCCCATCGTGGCCCTCGACACATCCCCGGAGAAGCCCGCCCCGGTCCGCGTCATCTCGCAGCTGATCGGCCAGTGGGTGGCCCGGCTCGGCCCGGTCTGGGTCGAGGGGCAGGTGGCGCAGTACTCCCGCCGCCCGGGCACGTCGACGGCGTTCCTCACGCTGCGCGACCCGCACGCCGAGGTGTCGGTCACCGTCACCTGCCCGGTGGGGCTGCTGGACACGCTGGAGGCGCCGCTGGCCGACGGCGCCCGGGTCGTCGTCCACGCGAAGCCGTCGTGGTACTTCACCCGCGGCACGCTGTCGCTGGCCGCCGACCAGCTGCGCACCGTCGGGCTGGGCGACCTGCTGGCGCGCATCGAGCGGCTGCGGAAGATCCTGGCCACCGAGGGGGTGTTCGCCGACGCGCGCAAGCGGCCGCTGCCGTTCCTGCCGCGGGTCGTCGGGCTGATCTGCGGGCGCGACTCCAAGGCCGAGCACGACGTGCTCGAGAACGCGCGGCGGCGCTGGCCGGGGGTGCGATTCCGGGTCGAGACCGTCGCGGTGCAGGGACTGAACGCCGTCAGCCAGGTCATGGACGCGCTGCGGGTGCTCGACCGCGACCCCGAGGTCGACGTCGTCATCATCGCCCGCGGCGGCGGGTCGGTCGAGGACCTGCTGCCGTTCTCCGACGAGGCGCTGGTGCGTGCCGTCGCGGCGGCGACGACGCCGGTCGTCAGCGCCATCGGGCACGAGGCCGACACCCCGCTGCTCGACCTCGTCGCCGACGTCCGCGCGTCCACGCCGACCGACGCGGCGAAGCGGGTCGTGCCCGACGTCGCGGAGGAGGCCGAGCGGGTCGGGCGGGCGCGCGAGCGCATCCGGTCCGCCGTCCGGCACCGGCTCGACCGCGAGCGGCACGGTCTGACGTCGCTGCGGTCGCGGCCCGCGCTGGCCGACCCGCACCACGGCCTGCGACTGCGCGCGTCCGAGCTGGACGCCCTCGTGCAGCGGGCCCGGCGCACCGTGCGGCACGCGCTGGACCGCGCCGCCGTCGAGGTCGACCACACCCGGGCCCGCATCCGGGCGCTCTCGCCGGCCGCCACGCTGGAGCGCGGCTACGCCGTCGTGCAGAAGGACGACGGCACCGTCGTGCGGCAACCCGCCGACGTGGTCGCCGGCGACAACGTCCGGCTGCTGGTGGCGGGCGGCGAGATCGGCGCCGAGATCCGGTAGGTTGGCTTCCCATGCAGGCCGCCGAACCCACGTACGAAGAGGCCCGCGACGAGCTCATCCAGATCGTCGCGAAGCTCGAGGCCGGCGGCACCACGCTGGAGGAGTCGCTGGCGCTGTGGCAGCGCGGTGAAGAGCTGGCCGCCCTGTGCGAGCGCTACCTCGACGGCGCCCGCGCCAAGCTCGACGCCGCCAGCGCCGCCGACGAGGCCGATCACACCTCGCCGTCGTAGGCGGTGCGCCTGCCCTCCGCGGTGAGCCGGGCCAGCCGGTCCGCGTAGCC
Source organism: Jiangella alba (assembly GCF_900106035.1). GTDB lineage: Bacteria > Actinomycetota > Actinomycetes > Jiangellales > Jiangellaceae > Jiangella > Jiangella alba. The sequence continues at coordinate 2,444,065 of NZ_FNUC01000004.1, read as the reverse complement.
CTCGGGCGCCGTCCTCCGCCAGGGGTGGCCGCGCTGGATGCCGGCATGGGTCAGCCCACGCTGCGCGAGCCACGCCCGCTCGCCATCGGTCGCATCGTCGTCGCTCTCGCCCACGGCGTGCATGATGTACGGGGTCTCGCGCGGGTGGCCCCAGTCCTCGGCCGGGACGGGGTACGGGTCGCCCGGGGCCGGTTCGGGTCCGAACAGGTCGTACCAGAGGTTGCGCAACCACTCGTCGTTCAGCCACTGCGCCTCACTCGTGCCGACCGGTCGCAGCGAGGAGTCACGGAGGTGGGCCGCCACCTCGTCCTTGAACGCGGCGAAGCTCTCACCGAGCTCCGCGTCCGCCTCCCACTGGGCGACTGTCTCGCAGCCCTCGGTGTAGCCGTCCGGGTAGCTGTCGACACCGGCGAACCAGTTGCCGAACCAACGCCTGAAGTTGGTGGTCCGCTCGGTCACGTCTCGGCTCCCATCCGCATGAACTCATCACCTTGGGCACTGTCGGGATAGCAGGTGATCATCATCCAGTCTCCGTCGACCTTCCGGAGGATCATCGCAGCCCCGGGCGCGTCGTTGTCAGCGATCTGGTCGGTGCGCACGATCGGCATCGGCCCGCCGCCGCTCGCCATGGCATCGCGCCTGGCCCGGAACCAATGGTCGGCCATGCTGGCAGTCGAGGTGCCGGCGCCGCGGAAGCCGGTCGAGTCGCCCGGTGCCAGACCGGCGTCGTCGGCCGCGACGAAGATCCGCGCGAATCCGGCGGGGGCGTTGCGGTCGAGGTAGGCGTGCAGGCCCTCGATCGTGCCGCCGGCGTGGGCGAGCAGCGCCCGGAGGGGCTTGACCAGCGCCTCCACCGTCGTGAACTTGCCTGCGACGTGGCCGAGCGCGTGTTTGGTGTGGACCGTGCCGTCGGCGTCGCGGCGCCAGGAGTTCTTCGTGTCGGTGCGGCCCATGGGGTCCTTCTTCCAGCTGACCCGGGCCATCAGCGCCTCGTCCGGCACGTCCGGGCCGTGCAGTTGGACGGCGTGGCCGCGGGGGTGGCACACCATCGCCAGCATGGCCTCGCCCACCGATCCGTCGAAGGCGGCCCGCACGCCGGCGGCCACGGACAGCGAGATCGCGTTGACGGCGGGCACCTGCTCGGCGGCAGACGACGGCTGCCGGTGGTCATGGGCGGCGTCGGTGACGAGGTCGGCGACGTAGTGGCGCGCGGCGCCGGACGGGAAGGCGTCGACGACGGCGCCGGGGCCGGAGCCGAGGGCGGCCGGGGTGACGGACCCGGCCACACCCGTGAGCAGCGACACCAACGCGCCCGCCTCGTCGGCGAACACCCGAGTCAGGTCGGCCAGCGCGTCCGAGGCCGCCGACGCGCCGAGGGCGATCTTCGCGGGCACCTGCTCGGCCAGCGCCCCATGTCTGGGACCCACGGCCCGCGCGACCACGGCCGCCTGCTCCCGCGCCCGGCCGAGCGCCGGTGCGCTGCCGCGGTCGAGATCGAGCCAGGCGTCGAGCAGGCCGGTCAAGGCCCGCCGGATCGGCCCGCTGCCGTCATCGCCCGCCACACCGGCGAAGGTGCCGGCCGACGCGGAGTTGTGACGGGCGTCAGCGCAGCAGCCGCACGAAGTCCTCGAGTTCCTCGTACGAGACCGTGCCGCGGACGATGGTCAGCGCGCCACCGTCGACGCGGACGAGGGCGCGGTCGGGCTGGTCGTCGTCCTCGAGGAGGCGTTCCCAGGTGACGCCGTTGATGGTGCTCTCGCCGTCGTCCTCGACGGACCGTGTTGGCTCGCCCTCCGGGGCGAACGATGTCCTGAACCGACACCGCAGGCTCCGTTGTTCTCCCGACACCGGTCCCGGTTACCGGATCTGCCGACTCCAAAAGTCATCGTCTGCCCAGTTCGCTGGGATACCCATACCCGCGAGGTTCATCGGTGGACGTGTGCTCACCAGCTCGTGGAGTCGGCGTGTCCAGCTACTGCGCGGAGACACGGTTGCGAGCACAGCTTGCAGCGACACCAGCACCGGGTAGAGGCGCTTCCGGGATCGTTCCGGCAGAGCGTCCGTCCCCCGCAGCCATGAAATCGCAGGCGAGGTCGGGATCGCGGGGTAGACGCCGAGGCCGACGTTCCACAGCCGACCGTGGTGCGCGCATATGTTGCGGACGCGGACGTAGGTCTGCATCCAGGACTCCAGCACCGGCGCGGTCAGGCCGATGCTCGTCGCGACCGCGGTCCTATCGGACCGTCGGTCCAGGTTGCGGTACATGCTGGTCAGCTGCCCGAGGGTCAGGGTCTCCATCATGAGCCACGAGGGCGGCAGGTCGGGCGTGCCATAAGTCGTCAGGTAGTGCTCGAGGGCCGAGCGATGGATCGGAGCAACGTCGTCCGATGTGAGCTCGCCACCCTTCAGCTCGTGCTCATCATGCTCTGCCTCCGATGATGTGCCCGTCAGCTCCGGCGCTCCGCTGAGACGTGCTTCCGAGGTCTCCCGGACGATCCGCAAGAGACCTTCGTGCTTGCCGCGGTGTCGGAAGTGCGCCGCACCCATGTACCAGTGCGGATCGTCGTATGTCGTCGACATGTGATCAGTGAGTGCCGCACGCACGGCGACTTCGACCCGCTCCAGCGCGTCGATGACGAGCAACCGCAGAGCGCGGTCGAAGGCATAGAGGTCAAGCACGTCATCGAACACGATTCCCTCGCGGAGAAGGTGGTCAGAACGGTTTTGCTGGAAGGGGATCGTGTACGGCGAGAGCCGGTAGTAGCCGATGTGGCGGAGATACCTGGCGGCTCTGCCTTCATCGGGGATCTTCAGACCGCGCTCGGCGAGGCGGCCGACGAGCTTGTCGAGACTCAACGACGGCTTATCGTAATGGAGCGAGCCGCGTGGCCGCAGTGGTCGGGACATCGGCGCCCTTCCTGGCCCGGGGCAGAGAAAATCCCCCAAGTGCGCATCGTGGAGAGGCGTGGGGGATGTAGTGAAATCAGCATAGCACGAGGCAGCGACGAAGATCGTCCCACGCCGCCTTGTGACGGGCGTCAGCGCAGCAGCCGCACGAAGTCCTCGAGCTCCTCGTACGAGACCGTGCCGCGGACGATGGTGAGCGCGCCGCCGTCGACGCGGACGAGGGCGCGGTCGGGCTGGTCGTCGTCCTCGAGGAGGCGTTCCCAGGTGACGCCGTCGATGGTGCTCTCGCCTTCGGCGGCGAAGTCGGCCAGGCGGTCGTCGCGGTAGCTCTGGATCTCGCCGTCGGTCTGCTCGAGGCCGACGAACGCGTCGCCCTCGTCGATGAGGAAGCCCAGCTTCCAGCGGTCGCCGGACTCCTCCTGGGCGAAGTCGACGCTGGTGGGGCGCCAGCCGTCGGGCACGGGCTCGGGCGCGAGGACGGGGTACGCGTACTCCTCGCGCGCGACGGCCAGCGCCGGCTGGTAGTCGACGGGGTCGGGCAGCCGCGGCTCGGGGTCGTTCAGCAGGTTGAACACGAGCGCGATCGCGGCGATCACGCCCGCCAGTACCCCCACGCTGCGAAAGATGTCGCCCAGCGAGGGGTTGCCGCGAGTCGAGGTGGCTGCCACGTACGCCATCGTCGCAGGTCGCCGCCCGCCAGGACGCGGCGGCCCCACCCGATCGATGTACTCAAGTTACGCAACGGTGACACGTCGATGTGGGCTGGCTCACACTCGGGCGTCAAACGACCGCCCCCGCGAGAGGAGCCGCACGTGTCCGTCATCGACCGGCCGACACCGCCGCCCACCGACGTCGACAAGGCGTTCCTCGGCCACGCCACCTACCGCAGCCTCGGCGAGCAGCAGCTGAGCCCGGCCGAGGAACGGTTCGAGCGCGGCCGCCGCACCGCCGGCCTGTTCCTGGCGCCGCTGGTCACCGTGATCGCGCTGCTGCTGCCGCTCGGCCTGGACGACCAGCAGCACACGCTTGCGGCGATCCTGCTCGGCGTCATCGTCCTCTGGGTCACCGAACCGGTGCCGATCCCGGTCGGCGGGTTCATCGGCATCGGCGCGATCGTGCTGCTCGGCGTCGTGCCGGCGGCGGAGGCGCTGGCGCCGTTCGGCTCGCCGACGGTGTTCACGTTCATCGGCGCGTTCATCCTGGCGCAGGCGATGCTCAAGCACGGCCTCGCGAAACGGTTCGCGATGTGGATGCTCAACCTGCCCGGCGTCGGCTCGTCCACGACGCGGGTCATCATCGTGTTCGGGCTGATCACGTGCCTGCTGTCGGCGTTCGTGTCGAACACGGCGACGGTGGCGATGCTGCTGCCGACGGCGATCGGCATCCTCACCGTCATCGCCAAGCTGCTGCAGGCGAAGGGCCTCGTGGCCAGCGACTTCGACCCGCTGCGGCTGCGTGTCGGGGCGGCGCTGATGCTGATGCTCGCGTACGGGGCCAGCGTCGGCGGGCTGCTGACGCCGGTCGGGTCGCCGCCGAACCTGATCGGCCGCGGGCTGATCGAGGAGGCGACCGGCGAGACCATCTCGTTCCTCGACTGGATGATGCTCGCGCTGCCGATCTGCGCACTGATGTTCGTGGCGCTGGCCATCGTCCTGCTGCTGCTCAACCGGCCGGAGATCAAGCACCTCGAGGGAGTCGCGGAGTGGGTGGCGACGGAGAAGGCGGCGCTCGGCCGGTTCTCGCAGGCCGAGAAGAACACGCTGATCGCGTTCAGCGTGACGGTCACCCTGTGGATCTTCCCGGGCGTCATCGCGGTCGTGGCCGGCACCGAGTCGGACCTGTACAGCACCGTCAGCGGCCGCCTGAACGAGGGCGTCGTCGCCGTCGTCGGGGCGTCGCTGCTGTTCCTGCTGCCGACCGACTGGAAGCGGCGCGAGTACACGCTGCGCTGGAGCGACGCGGCCCGCATCGACTGGGGCACCGTGGTGCTGTTCGGCACCGGCATCATCTTCGGCTCGCTGCTGGAGTCGACCGGCCTGGCCGAGACGATCGGCAGCGGCGCCTTCGACTCCATGGGCCTGACCAGCACGTTCGCCATCACCGCGTTCGCCGTGCTGCTGGCGATCGTGATCTCGGAGACCACCAGCAACACCGCCGCGGCCGCCGTCGTGGTGCCGATCATCATCCCGATCGCCGTCGCCGCGGGCGTCAACCCGTTCGTCCCGGCGCTGGCCGCCACGTTCGGCGCGTCGTTCGGGTTCATGCTGCCGGTGTCGACGCCGCAGAACGCGATCGTCTACGGGTCCGGCGTCGTGCCGATCACCAAGATGATCCGCTCCGGCGCCTCGTTCGACGTGCTCGGCGCGATCCTGATCCTGCTGCTGCTCCCCGTCATGGTGAGCGTGCTCGGGCTGGGCGGGTGACGGCGTGACGCGGACGATCGCGGTGATCCCGGGCGACGGGATCGGCCCCGAGGTGGTCGCGTCGGCCCGGACGGTGCTGGACGCGCTGGACCGGCGGCACGGCCTGGACCTCGGCTACGAGACGTTCGACTGGTCCTGCCGCCGCTACGCGGAGACCGGCGCGATGATGCCGGCCGACGGCCTGGAGACACTGTCCCGGTTCGACGCGATCCTGCTCGGCGCCGTCGGCTGGCCGGGCGTGCCGGACCATGTGTCGCTGTGGGGTCTGCTGATCCCGATCCGCCGGGCCTTCCGGCAGTACGTCAACCTGCGCCCGATCCGGGTCTTCGACGGCGTCGGCAGCCCGCTGCGCACGGCCGAGCCCGGCGCCGTCGACCTCGTCGTCGTCCGCGAGAACGTCGAGGGCGAGTACAGCGAGATCGGCGGCCGGCTCAACCGCGGCTTCCCGGACGAGTTCGCCGTGCAGGAGTCGGTGTTCACCCGCGCCGGCGTCACCCGCATCGCCGACTACGCGTTCGAGCTGGCCCGCGGCCGCCGCGGCTACGTCACGTCGGCGACGAAGAGCAACGGCATCGTGCACACGCTGCCGTTCTGGGACGAGGTCGTCGCCGAGCGGGCCGAGCGGTTCCCGGACGTGCGCTGGGACCAGGAGCACATCGACGCGCTGGCGGCGAAGATCGTGCTGCAGCCGGACCGGTTCGACGTCGTCGTCGCGTCGAACCTGTTCGGCGACATCCTCAGCGACCTCGCGGCGGCCGTCGCGGGCAGCATCGGCGTGGCGCCGTCGGCGAACATCGACCCGACCGGCACGCACCCGTCGATGTTCGAGCCGGTGCACGGCTCGGCGCCGGACATCGCCGGCCGGGGCCTGGCCAACCCGGTCGGCACGCTGTGGTCGTGCGTGCTGATGCTGGAGCGGCTCGGGCACGAGAAGGCGGCGGCGGAGCTGATGACGGCCATCACGACGACGCTGCGCGATCCACGAACCCGCACGCCGGACGTCGGCGGCAGCGCGAGCACCGCCGACGTGACGGCCGCGCTCGTCGAGTTGGTGGCCGGCGGGTGATGGCGGGCAGACTGGCGTGATGATGGGGTCGCTCACGAGGCCGTGGCGACGTTGGAGCCTGGTGCGCAGCACGGTCGTCATCCAGTTGACGGTCGTGCTGGGCATCGTCGCGGCCGTCGCGGCGATGGTGGTGGTGAACGCCCAGCGCGAGACCCGTGAGGCGGCGGGCGACCGGTCGCTGTCGGTGGCGCGGGCCATCGCCACGGCGCCGTCGGTCATCTCGGCGTTCGGCTCCGACGATCCCAGCGCGCACCTGCAGCCGTATGCCGAGCAGGTCCGGGCCGGCGCCGACGTCGACTTCATCACGATCATGTCGCCCGACCGCGTCCGCTACACCCATCCGGACCCGGCTCAGATCGGCGGCACCTTCCTCGGCAACGTCGGCGACGCGCCGTCCGGTGGCACGCTGCGCGAGACGTTCTCCGGCACGCTCGGCCCGTCGGTGCGCGCCGTCGTGCCGGTGCGCTCCGGCCCCGACGGCGGCGCGGTGGTCGGGCTGGTCGCCGTCGGCGTCACCATCGAGAACGTCGGCGAGCGGGTGGCCGAGCAGGTGCCGTGGATCGTGCTGACGGCGCTGGCGGCGGCCCTGCTCGGCGTCGCCGGGTCGGTGGTGATCGGGCGCCGGCTGCACCGCGTCACCGGCGGCATGGGCCCGGCCGAGGTCACCCGCACGCTCGCGTACTACGCGTCGGTGCTGCACGCGATCCGGGAAGGGCTGCTGATCCTGGACGAGCACGGCCGCGTGGTGCTGGCCAACGACGAGGCGATCCGGCTGCTCGGGCTGCCCCGGCCGCTGCCGCCGGACCTCACCCTCGACGACGTCGACCTCTCGCCCGGCGTCGTCCACGCGCTGACCGGCGAGGGCAGCACCGTCGACGAGCTCGTGCTCACCGACGAGCGGGTCATCGTGGTGAGCCGCATGCCGGCCCGGACGGACGACTCCGCCGCGGGCCGCGGCCGCAGCGGCGCGGTGGTGACGATGCGCGACCACACCGAGCTGGAACGGCTGGCCCGCGAACTGGACTCCGCGACCAGCTTCTCCGACGCGCTGCGGGCGCACGCGCACGAGTCGGCGAACCGGCTGCACGCCGTCGTCTCGTTGCTGGAGCTGGGCCGCTCCGACGCCGCGCTGGAGCTGGCGACCACCGAGCTGGCCACCACGCAGGCGCTGGCCGACCGCGTCGTCGCCGCCATCGACGAGCCGGTGCTGGCGGCGCTGCTGCTCGGCAAGATCGCGCAAGCCGACGAGCGCGGCGTCGCGCTGACGATCGAGGCGGCCGGGTCGGCGCAGGAGGCCGGCGTGGCCGCACGCGACCTCGTCACGGTGGTCGGCAACCTGGTCGACAACGCCGTCGACGCCGCCAGTGCGGGGCCGTCGCCACGCTGGGTGCACGTCGCGCTCGACGCCACCGAAGGGCTGGTGGTCGAGGTCGGCGACTCCGGCGCGGGCGTCGACAGCGCCGACCGCGACCGCGTCTTCGACCGCGGCTGGTCGACGAAGGACGGCGCCGGCGCGCACCAGGGCCTGGGGCTGGCGCTGGTCGCACAGGTGGTGCGGCGCCTGGACGGCGAGATCGAGCTGGCCGGCGACGACGGCGCGACGCTGTTCCGGGTCACCCTGCCGGCGGCGGCCGTCGCGGAGCCGGCATGAGCGGGCCGCTGCGCACCCTCGTCGTCGAGGACGAGCCGATCGCCGCGGCCGCCCACGCGACCTACGTCGAGCGGGTGCCGGGCTTCGAGCTGGCCGCCGTGGTGCCGTCCGGACGCGAGGCGCTGGCCGTGCTGTCACGCGAGCCGGTCGACCTCGTGCTGCTGGACATGAACCTGCCCGACCTGCACGGCCTGGACGTCTGCCGCAGGCTCCGCGCCGCCGGGCTGAGCACCGACATCATGGCGCTGACGGCGGCCCGCGACCTCGCGATGGTGCGCGCCGCGGTGTCGCTGGGCATCGTCCAGTACGTCATCAAGCCGTTCACGTTCGCGATGCTGGCCGACCGCCTCGCCCGCTACGCCGCCTACCGGGCCCGGACCAGCGCGGAGTCGGAGGCGACCAGCCAGCACGAGATCGACCGCCTGCTCGGCACGTTGCGCGCGCCCGACCTCTCCCGGCTGCCGAAGGGGCTGGCCGAGGACACCCTCGACCAGGTCGTCGCGGTGCTGCGCGAGCAGGACGGCGCGTCGGCCCGCGAGGTGGCCGCCGAGCTGTCGGTGTCGCGGGTGACGGCGCGCCGGTACCTCGAGCACCTGCACGACCTCGGCCGGGTCGAGCGCGAGGCGCGGCACGGCGGCGCCGGGCGGCCGGAGCTGAACTACCGGCTCACGCCGGATAGACGCTGATCTCGCTCGCCTTCACCGACGCCCACACCTGCCCGCCCGGTTCCAGGCCGAGGTCGGCGACGGCGAGCGGGGTGACGTCCGCGAGCACCGGCACCGCGCCGTCCGCCGTCACCCGGACGAGGTCGCCGTGCGCCTCGAGGTCGGCAATGACCAGCGGCCACGCGTTGCGCGCGGACCCCTCCGGCCGGCGCGGGCTGAGCGTGACCGCGACCGGCGCGAACGCGATGTGCACCGGACCGGTGGCGTCGTGGGCCAGGGCGACGACGGCGCCGGACGGCAGCTGCGCGCTGCGGCCCGACGCCGTGCCCGTCAGCAGGTTCAGGCCGACGAGGCGGGCGACGTAGTCGGTGCGCGGCCGGCGGGCCACCTCGGCCGGCTCGCCGTGCTGGACGACGCGGCCGCGCTCCAGCACGACGACGCGGTCGCCCAGCACCATCGCCTCCAGCGGGTCGTGCGTGACGACCAGCGTGCAGCCGTCGTAGCCGCCGAGGTGCCGGCGCAGCTCCGCCCGCACAGCCGGGCGGGTGCCCGCGTCGAGCGCGGCCAGCGGCTCGTCGAGCAGCAGCAGCCGCGGCTCGACGATCAGCGCACGGGCCAGCGCGACCCGTTGCGCCTGCCCGCCGGAGAGCTCGCCCGGACGCCGTCGCCCGTAGCCGTCCAGGCCCATCCGCACCAGCCACTCGCTCGCCTCGGCCCGGGCACGGTCGCGGGGCACGCCGCGCGAGCGCAGCCCGAACGCGACGTTCTCCAGCACGCTCATCTTCGGGAACAGCAGGTAGTCCTGGACGACCATGCCGACCCGCCGGTCCCGCGACCGGACGTGCACCCCCTCGGCGGGGTCGTCGAGCGTGACGCCGTCCAGCTCGACCCGGCCGGCGTCCAGCGGCAGGATGCCGGCCAGCAGCTGCAGCGCCGTCGACTTGCCCGCGCCGTTCGGCCCGAGCAGCGCGACCACCTCGCCGGGGGCGACCGCGAGCGCGGCCCGCAGCTCGAGATCACCGCGGCGCAGCGTGAGGTCGGCGTACAGGCTCATGCGGTCCCGATCCAGCGTTCGCGCAGCCCGATCAGGATGGTCACCGAGACGGCGATCATCAGCAGGCTGAGCACGATGGCGACGTCGCTGTCGCCGGCGTTGATCGCCACGTACGCCTCCAGCGGCAGCGTGCGGGTGGTGCCAGGGAAGCTGCCGGCGAACGTCACGGTCGCGCCGAACTCGCCCAGCGCCCGGGCCCAGCACAGCACCGCGCCGGCCAGCACGCCCGGCATGACGGCGGGCAGCGTGACCCGGCGGAACGTCGTCCAGGACGTCGCGCCGAGCGTGGCCGCGACGTCCTCGTACCGGCGGTCGGCGGTGCGCAGCGCGCCCTCGACCGCGACGATGAGGAACGGCATCGCGACGAACACCTGCGCCAGCACGACCGCCTCGGTGGTGAACGGCAGGCTGATGCCGAACGTGTCGTAGAGCCAGCCGCCGACCAGCCCACGCCGTCCGAACACCATCAGCAGGGCGACGCCGCCGACCACCGGCGGCAGCACCAGCGGCACCGTCACCAGGCCGCGCAGCACGGCCCGCCCGGGCAGCGCCGTCCGGGCCAGCAGCCACGCGACCGGGACCCCGCACACCAGCGCCACGCCGGTCGCCACCGTCGCCGTGACCAGCGACAGCCGCAGCGCCGTCAGCACCTCGTCGGAGGTCAGGATGGACGACAGGTCGCCCCACGGCGCCCGCACGATCAGCCCGGCCATCGGCAGCACCAGGATCGCGACGCCGAGCGCCGCGGGGATCAGCAACGCCGCCGGGACCCGCAGGTCCGCGGTCCGCCGGCTCACGGCGAGAGGAAGCCGGCCTCGCCGAGGATGCTCTGGCCCGGCTCGCCGGTGATCGCGTCGAGGACCGCCTGCGCGCCATCGGGGTTCGGCGCGTCGGTCAGCACGGCGACCGGGTAGTCGTTGACCACGCTGTCCGACTCGGGGACGTCGACGGTCTCGACGGCGTCGCCCTCGGCCGCGGCGTCGGTGAGGTAGATCAGCGCCGCGTCGGCCTCGCCCAGCGCGACCAGCGACGCCGCCTCCTTCACGTCCGTCGTCAGGGTGTCCGGCGCCGCCGTGACCCCGGCCGCGTCGAGCAGCCGCTGCGCCGCGCCGCCGCACGGCACCTGCGGTTCGCAGATCGCGATGCGGAGGTCGGGGTTGGCGAGATCGGCCAGCCCGGTGACGCCGCCCGGGTTGCCGGCCGGGACGGCCAGCGCGAGGGTGTTGCGGGCGAAGACCGACGGCTCGCCGTCGACCACGCCGCCCGCCACCGCCTCGTCCATGGTCTTGGTGTCGGCCGTCGCCAGGACGTCGGCGGGCGCGCCGGCCAGCACCTGCTCGACCAGGCCCGACGACGGGCCGAACGAGTAGACGATCTCGAGGTCGGGGTACTGATCGGCCAGCTGGTCGGACAGCGTCTCGAACGACTCCGTCAGCGACGCCGCCGCCAGCACCGTCACCGTCCCGGACGGCGCGTCGTCGGCCGGCTCGGTCGTCGCCGTACCGGCGGGCGCCGCCGTGTCGTCGCCGCCGTCGTCTCCCCCGCAGGCGACGGCGAGCAGCGCGGCCGCGGCGACGGCGAACGTCAGCCGTGCGCGCCTCATGCCCGGCCCGCCGGCAGGTCGACGACGACGGTCGTGGCCTTGACCGACGCGATGGCCGCCACGCCCACGTCGAGCCCCAGCTCGTCGGCGGCCTCGCGGCTCATCAGCGACACGACGCGGTGCGGACCCGCCTGGATCTCCACCTGAGCCATCACTCCGTCCTTCTTCACCGAGATGACGATGCCGGGGAAGTGGTTGCGCGCCGACTCGCGCGGCGTCGGCAGGGCGGCTTCGTCGGGCCCGATGTCCCGCGCCACCCGCGCCAGCTCCACCCCGTCGACCACCATGCGCCCGGCGTCGTCGCGGTCGAGCCGCAACCGCCCGCCGTCGGCCCACCGTCGCAACGAGTCGTCGCTCACCCCCAGCAGGCGAGCGGCATCGGCGATCCGAAATTGCGGCACAACGGACAGCATAGACCCGCACCTGCGGCGCCGCTACGTCGTGTGAGCCGCAGATCGGTCAGCCCGCACCTGGTGCGCAGCAGCGTCGGGATCGCACAGTCCTCGAGCAGTACGGGATGACCAGACCCGCCCTTCCTGGACCTCCGGCCAGTACTTCGCCTGCCACTCGCGCTCGCCCAGCCCGAGGCCACGGCATCGGCCAGATCGGCCGAGAGCCTGGGAGAGTTCGTTCAGCGGCTCGTAGCCCGCGACTCGGCGACGCCCCGTCGAATGCGCCCGCACCGTGGTATGAAGCGCATCGTGAAGCCGCTGGCGTCGACTCAGCGGTGCGTCCGATCGGTCAGCGGCGGCGGGACGCTCGGCGGCGGAGGAGGATGGCGGTGAGGAGGACCAGGGCGAGCCAGCCGAGGCCGGCCCAGACGACGCCGGACGGGCCCCAGCCGAAGCTGTCGTCGGGCTGAGCTTCGGCGACGACGGCGACGAGCAGGCTCGTCGATGCATGATCACCCACGACGGTTCCCCCCGGACGTCGGTCAGTGGCCGAGCAGCGAACGGCGCTTGTCGCGCGGCGGGCGCACGGTGACCTCGCCCAGCAGCACGAAGCCGCGCACGCGGTAGACCGGCGCACCCGGCGTGACCGGCTCGCGCAGCTTCATCTTCCGCTCGCCGAGGATGTTGGTGCCTTCGTCGATGCGGACGTCGATGCCCTCGGGCACGATCATGGTGAGGCTGCCCAGCACGATCGACGTCTGGATCTCGACCTCGGGGGTGCGCACGACCGCCTCGGTGAAGTCGAGGACGACCTCGCCCAGGATGGACGTGACGTCGATGCGGGCCGGCACCTCCCAGCGGCCCTGCCGCTTCTCGTTGCCGAGCACGCTGGTGATGCGCTCGGACGGGCGGACCGGCCCACCGGACGGCGGCAGCGGCGGCTGCACGCCGGCGCCGGCCGCGCCGGCCACGGGCGCCACCCCCGCCGCGCCCGGACGTCCGGCCTGCCAGTTCGCCGCCGGGTTGCCGCCGGGCACCGGGTACGGGCCCTGCGGGAGGTCGCGGGTGATCGGCTGCAGCTCGCCGTACGTGCGCGCCTTGAACGTCGCCTCGAGCCGCTCTTCCAGCTCGGTGAGCGTGAGGCGGCCGTCGCCGGCGGCCTGGCGCAGCGCCTCGGCGACCCGTTCACGATCGACGTCGGAGCAGCGCAGGTCGGCGGCGCTGCGGACGTCGGGGTAGTCGGCGCCGGGTGCGGGCGGCGCGGGAGCGGGCGCCGGCTTCGGCTCGTCGGGGACCTCGCTCATCGTTCGCCCGCCGCCTTGCGCTGGACGTTGACGCCGCCGAAGACGGCCTTGCCGGTGATGCGGACGACCGGTGCGCCCGGGCCCGGCTGCGGGCCGCGGGTGGTGTCGTCGTTGAACGCGCCGAAGACGCCGTCGCCGTCGACCTGGACCCGGAGATCGGGCGGCACGAGGATGTTGACACCGCCGAAGACCGCCTTGATGTCGATCTCGACCTCCGCCGTCTCGAGCGTGGCCTCGCGCAGGTCGAGGTCGGCGCCGCCGAACACGGCCTTGACGCGGTAGTACTGCGGCACGACCCAGTCGCCGCGCCGCTGGATGCCGCTGAACACGACCTTCGCGCTGCGCGACGACGGCACGCCACCCACGCGGGCGGACGGGCTCGGCGACGGCGCCGCGGCGGCCCGGCGCGCGAGGGCGGCGGACGGCGGCAGCGGGAGGTCGCCGGGGAGGTCGGCGATGACCGGCTCGAAGTCGGCGTACGTCTTCGCGGCGTACAGCGCCTCGATGCGGTCGTTCAGCTCGGTGAGGCTCAGCCGGCCGTCGGACGCCGCCTGGCGCAGGACGTCGGCGACCTGTTCGCGGTCGGCGTCGGAAGCCCGCATGGCCCGCTGGTCGCTTGTCTCGTCCACAACTGACGACCTTAGCAATCACCGGGCCGTCCGGACGGAGGAGAAAGCCCGGAGATCTACCCCTGAAGAAGGATCAGGGTGTCACCGGGGTTTCGCCCGACGCGGCCGGCGGACCGCCGTTGCCGGCCGCGTCGGGCTCCCGTTCCCCCATCGCCTTGACCGTGAGGTTGTCGCCGGACTCCGGGTCGAAGACGTGCACCCGGCGCAGGTCCAGCCAGAGGCTGGCCGGCGTCCCCTCGGGAATGCGGCTGCTGGCGTCGAGCGCCACCACCAGCTGAGTGCGCAGCGCCTCGCTGTCGAGCTCGCGCTCCAGCTCGGCCAGCTGCGCACGGATGTCCTCGGGCGCCTCGTACGGCACGTAGGCGTACTGCTCGTTGCCCAGCCACTCGATGACGTCGATGGTCGCGTCGAACACCACGCCGTGGTCGCGGACGGTGTCGGAGACGACGGACACGTCCTCGAACGCCTCCGGCCGGGCGCCGAGCAGCACGACCTCGTGGCCGCTGAGGTCGACCGCACGCGACGGCGGCAGCCTCCACTCGCCGAACGGGGTGTGCAGGCTGTCGCCGGACACCGTCGCGGAGATGAAGTTCATCGGCGGCGACCCGATGAACCCGGCCACGAACAGGTTGACGGGGTTCTCGTACAGCTCGCGCGGGCTGGCCACCTGCTGGACGACGCCGCGGCGCAGCACGACGACGCGGTCGCCGAGCGTCATCGCCTCGACCTGGTCGTGCGTGACGTACACCGTCGTGATGCCGAGCCGCTTCTGCAGCCGGGAGATCTCCGTGCGCATCTGGCCGCGCAGCTTCGCGTCGAGGTTGGACAGCGGCTCGTCGAACAGGAACGCCTGCGCCTCGCGGACGATGGCCCGGCCCATGGCGACGCGCTGGCGCTGGCCGCCGGAGAGGTTGGCCGGCTTGCGGTCGAGGTGCTCGTCCAGCTCCAGCAGGCCTGAGGCGCGCCGCACCCGCTCGTCGACCTCCTTGTCGGGCGTCTTCGCCAGCCGCAGCGGGAACGCGATGTTCTCGTAGACGGTGAGGTGCGGGTAGAGCGCGTAGTTCTGGAACACCATCGACAGGTTGCGGTCGCGCGGCGCCTTCTCGTTGACCCGCTCGTCGCCGATGCGCAGTTCGCCGCTGGTGATGTCCTCGAGCCCGACGATCATCCGCAGCAGCGTCGACTTCCCGCAGCCGGACGGCCCGACGAGGATGACGAACTCGCCGTCGGCGATGTCGAGGCTGACGTTCTTGACCGCGTGGAAGCCGTCGCCGTAGCGCTTGTTGATGTCCTTGAGCGTGATGGCAGCCATTGGGGATCATTCCTCCCGGTTATGCAGGTCAGCCCTTGACGGCGCCCTGGGTCAGGCCGGACACGATCCGGCGTTGGAACAACAGGACGAGGATCACGACGGGGATGGTGACGACCACGGCGGCGGCCGCGATGGCCCCCGTGGGCTCCTCGAACTGTGACGCGCCGGTGAAGAACGCCAGTGCCGCGGGGACCGGCCGGGCCCTCTCGGTCGACGTCAGCGAGATGCCGTAGATGAAGTCGTTCCACGCGATGAAGAACGAGATGATCGCCGTGGTGAACACGCCGGGCGTGGCCAGCGGCACGATGACCTTGCGGAACGCCTGCCAGGTGGTGGCGCCGTCGACCTGCGCGGCCTGCTCGAGCTCCCACGGGATCTGCCGGAAGAACGCCGACATCGTCCAGATCGAGATCGGCAGCGTCAGCGACAGGTACGGGATGATCAGGCCCGGCCAGGTGTCGTACAGGCCGATGTTGCGCCACAGGTTGAACAGCGGCGTGACGATCGAGATGACCGGGAAGATCGCCACCGCGAGCGCCGTCGTCAGGATCAGCCGTTTGCCCGGGAAGTCCAGCCGGGCGATGGCGTAGGCCGCGAACATCGCCAGCACCACCGAGATGAACGTGGCGATCAGCGAGATGCCGACGGAGTTGCGCAGGGACGACAGGAAGAGATCCTGGGCGTCGCCGCGCAGGATGCTGTCGTAGTTGTCGCCGACCCAGTTCGTCGGCAGGAACTCCCCCGTCGCCAGGTCGCTCGGGGTCTTGAACGACAGCGAGACGATCCACGCCACCGGGAACAGCGCGTAGACGATGACGGCGATGCCGGCGACCCACCACCAGACCTTGGTGCCGCGGGAGAGCTGACCCTCGTCCATCACCGCTCCCCTCTCGCGCTGGCCAGATCGACCTTGAACAACTTGATGAACACGAAGCTGATCAGCACGACGCAGAGGAACAGCAGCACCGAGACGGCCGAGCCGAGGCCGATCTCCAACCGGCTGATGGTCTGCCTGTACGCCAGGAACGAGACGACCTCGGTGTTGTTGGCGCCCTGGGTCATGATGAAGACGTTGTCGAAGATGCGGAACGCGTCGAGGGTCCGGAACAGCAGCGCCACCATGATGGCGGCCTTCATGTTCGGGATCGTCACCTTGTACATCCGCTGCCACCAGGTGGCGCCGTCGACCTTGGCCGCCTCCTGCAGATCCTCCGGCACCTGCGCCAGCCCGGCGAGCAGCAGCAGCGAGATGAACGGCGTCGTCTTCCAGATCTCCGACGCGATGATGACGAACACCGACGTGCCGAACTCGCCGAACCAGTTGGTGTTCTCGCTGATGCCCGGCGCCCAGCCGAACCACGAGTTCACGAACCCGGAGTTGATGTCGAACGCGTAGAACCACGCGAACGCCGACACGACGGTGATGATGGCGTACGGGATCAGGATCGCCGTGCGCAGGATCGGCCGCAGCCGCTTCAGCGCGCGGTGCATCACCAGCGCCAGGGCGAAGCCCAGCACCGCCTCGATCGCGACGGTGATGACGGTGATCAGCACGGTCACGCCGACCGCCTGCCACCAGATCGGGTCACCGAGCACCACGACGTAGTTGTTGAGCCCGGTGAACTCGCGGGCGCCGGGGTCGGTGAGCCGGTACTTGAACAGCGACTCGTAGAACGCCTGCACGATGGGGTAGGCGGTGACCAGCAGCATCACCACGAACGCCGGACCGGCCAGCCACCACCCGAGCCGCCGCTCGGACCGCGCGCGGTCGGTGACCGAGGCCTTGCCGCCGTCGGCGGCTTCGGTGGCGCTCATAGCAGCCTCTCCCCCTTCAGCACCTCGGTGATCAGCGTGGTGGCCTCCTCCGGCGAGGAGTCAGGCGTGACGGAGATCGGCGGATGCCAGGTGTTCTGCAGGCCGGTCGAGACCTCGTTGTAGTACGGGGTCTGCGGCCGGGGCGCCGCCGCCTCCAGCGACTCGCGGATGAGGTCGGCCATCGGGAAGGCCTCCTGGACGTCCGGGTTCTCGTACGCCTCGGTGTTCGACGCCGGGTTGCCGTTGGTGACCATGTAGTAGGCCTGGTTGTCGGGCTGGACGATGCACTGCGCGGCCGCGAGGGCGAAGTCGGTGTGCTCGCTGAACGCGCCGATGCCGAGGTTGATGCCGCCGTACGGCGGACGGGAGTCCTCGCCCTCGGCGACCGCCGGGTACTGTGCCCAGCCGATGTCGTCGACCAGCGACTGGTCGAGGTTGCCGGCCTCGACGCCGGCCAGCGTGGCCGCCCAGACGAACGGCCAGTTGACCATGAACGAGCCGCGGTCGCCCTGGAACTGCAGCATCGACGCGTTCTCGTCCTCGTTGGCCAGGCCCGGCCCGCCCAGGCCGTTGCGGGCGATGTCCTCGATGATCTGCGCGGCCTCGCGGCCGGCGTCGGTCTCGAGGCCCAGCTGCACCTGGTCGGCCGGCGCCTCCGGGTTGTCGATGATCTCGCCGCCGGCCGACGTGACCAGCGCGTTGATCCACACCGTCAGCGCCTCGGCCCGGATGCCCTGGACGCCGAGGTACTTCTCCTGCGACTGCGCGGCGTCGATGATCTGCTGCCAGGTCACCGGCTGGTTCTCGGGGTCCAGCCCGGCCGCCTCGGCGACGGACTTGCGGTACCAGAGCAGCTGGGTGTTGGCCCAGAACGGCACCGCGACCAGCTCGTCGCGCCAGGTGGCGCCGTCGATGGCGCCCTGCACGACGTTCTCGGTGACCGCCTGCGCGACGTCGTCGGGGATCTCGGCGAGGAACCCGGCCTCGGCCAGCTCCGGGATGAACGGCGGGTCGAGGCTGATGATGTCGATGGACGAGTCGTTCGCGGCCAGCCGGCGGGCCAGCTGCTCGCGTTGCGCCGACGCCTCACGCGGCAGCAGCGACGTCTCGATGCGGTACTCGCCGCCTGCCGCTTCGGTACACCGTTTGGCCAGTTCCGCCTGGCCGCCGTTGTCGGGGTTGATGTACCACGTGAGTGTCGGGGTGGAATCGCTGCTGCCGCAGGCTGCCAGTCCCACCGTGAGGACGGCGGCCGCGGCGACGCTGACGGTCCTTCTGCCCACATCGCCTCCCTGGAGCAGATGGTCGCTCCAGGTGACCGCTACGGCATCGGAGCGTCATGGTGTGAGTCGAACCTACGACATCCGGTGCCCCCGGTCGAGGACATACGGTGTTCTCGTGTTCGACACCCCGCAGACGCTGGTCCGCCACGACGGCGTCGACGGCGAGGTGGTCGTCCGCCGCCGGTCCGGGCCCGACGGCCCGGTCTACGAACTGATCGTCAACGGCACGTTCCTCATGGACACCGCCGAGACGTCGACGGAGCGGCTGCTGGCCGGCCTGCTGCTGGAGCGGCACCCGTCGCCGGCGGCCGTGCTGGTGGCCGGGCTCGGCTTCGGCTTCACCGCCGGGGCGCTGCTGGCCGACGACCGCGTGCGGCGGGTGGACGTCGTCGAGATCGAGCCGACGCTGGTCGACGTGCTGCGGCGCGGCGTCGTGCCGGGGCTCGAGGCCGTCGTCGCCGACCCGCGGGTGCGGGTGGTGGTCGACGACGTGCGCGCCATGCTGCGCGCGGCGCCGCCGTCGGCGTACGACGGCATCCTGCTCGACGTCGACAACGGGCCGCACTTCCTCGTGCACCAGGCGAACGCCGAAGTGTACGAGCGGCCGCTGCTCTCCGCCGCCGCCCGGGCGCTGCGTCCGGGCGGCCTGCTGGCGGTCTGGTCGGCGACGCCGGCGCCGGCGCTGGCCGGTGTGCTGGCCGGCGCCGTCGGCGAGGTGGAGCAGGTGGTGCGGACGGTGCGGCGCGAGAGCCGCGACGTCGACTACCACGTCTACGTCGCCCGCCGCACCGCCTGACGCCCCCGATCTCGCGGCCGGGTCGCCCCTCGGAGGATGGCGTGCGGTGCGCTTTGCAATGAGCACCATGACGCACCACCGCGCCGCGGCTGCTGGGCGGTGGGCCCAGGTACCCATGGCACAGCCGCGCGACAGGTACGCCGCCCACGCCACGGCTGCTGGGCGGTGCACCCAGGTACCCATGGCACAGCCGCGCGACAGGTACGCCGCCCACGCCACGGCCCCCGAGCGGTGCACCCAGGTACCCATGGCACAGCCGCGCAACAGGTACGCCGCCCACGCCCCGGCCCCCGAGCGGTGCGCCCAGGTACCCATGGCACAGCCGCGCGACGGGTGCTGTCGGAGCAGCGTGAGAGTGCGGTCAGGCCGGGATCCCGCGCAGCTCCAGTGCGTCCTCGACGATGCGCAGGCCGGAAAGTCCCGGCATCTTCCCGATGTGCTCGTCGATGGAGCGGGCCGCGCGCCGTCCGTCCGGTCCGCTCATCAGGTGCCGCAGCACGTGCCGCACCTCGGTCTCGGCCATGACGCCCGAGCCGACCGGACCCCAGAACTTCCGCAGCGCGAAGCGGGCGATCTTCTGCGCCTTCTTGCTGCGGGCCAGCCGATCGCGGGCCTGGGTGGCGTAGAACGCGACGTGCCGCGCCTCCTGCTTCGCGATGCGTTTGAGCAGTTCGGCGAGGACGGGGTGCCGTTCCAGCTCGGCCAGCCGGTTGTACGCCGTGATGGCCGACCACTCGTTCGCCGCGCCCCAGATCATGTGGACGGCGACGAAGTCCTGGCCGACGACGTTGGCCAGCAGCGACTGCTTGATCGGGTCGAGTTTGTCGCGCCAGCCCAGCTTCAGGCGGGTCGCCTTGAGGTGGTCGTAGTCGATGGACATCCCATGCAGGTTCAGCACCTCGGCGAGCGCCTCGCCGTGCCAGAACTCCTCCATGTTCCACATCGTCATGAACGCGGTGACCTGCGGATCCTTGTGCGACGGCGTGACGAGCATGTCGCGCAGGTAGCAGACGGTGTGGTACTCGACGTCGCACATGTAGCGCAGGCTGCGCAACGTCTCGGGCGGTAGCGGGTTGGTCCGGAACTCGTCCAGCGGCAGGTCCTGCCACTGCACGGCTCGAGACGTTCGGGTGTAGTCGCGGATATCGAAGGCCATGACGTGCCGGGGCGAGTGCGGAGTGGGGGTGCCGCGCCCCGTCCCTCCCTAGGTCCTCGTAAAACGGAGGCTCATTCTTTATAGAACGAGTATGCCTGCCTCTCATAGTGCGTGGCAATGTGCCCTGAGTCACCCGGGTTTTCCCCCGATCTACCCCCGAGACGGCGCCGCCCGCGGGAGTACCCCGCGAGACCACGCGTACGCCCGGTCGACGATGATGGGCACATGAGCGAGCAGGAGTACCGCATCGAACACGACACCATGGGCGAGGTACGGGTTCCCGCGGCGGCGAAGTACCGCGCGCAGACCCAGCGCGCCGTCGAGAACTTCCCGATCTCCGGCACGCCCATCGAGGGTGCGCTGATCCGCGCGCTGGCCTCCATCAAGGGGGCGGCGGCGCAGGTCAACGCCGAGCTGGGGGTGCTCGACGCCGACATCGCGAAGGCCGTCCAGGAGGCCGCCGACGACGTCGCGAGCGGCAGCCACGACGTCCACTTCCCCATCGACGTCTTCCAGACCGGGTCCGGCACGTCCAGCAACATGAACACCAACGAGGTCATCGCCACGCTCGCCACCGAGCGGCTGGGCCGGCCGGTGCACCCGAACGATCACGTCAACGCGTCGCAGTCGAGCAACGACGTGTTCCCCACGGCCATCCACATCGCCGCCACGCGCGCCGTCGTCGAAGACCTCATCCCGGCGCTGCGCCACCTCGAGGGCGAGCTCACCCGCAAGGCCGTCGAGTTCGTGTCCGTCGTCAAGAGCGGCCGCACGCACCTGATGGACGCCACCCCCGTCACGCTCGGCCAGGAGTTCGGCGGCTACGCGGCGCAGGTCGCCTACGGCGTCGAGCGGCTCGAGGCCGTGCTGCCGCGGGTCGCGGAGGTCCCGCTGGGCGGCACCGCCGTCGGCACCGGCATCAACACGCCACCCGGGTTCGCCGCCGCCGTCATCGGGCGCATCGCCACCGACTCCGGGCTGCTGTTCACCGAGGCGCGCAACCACTTCGAGGCGCAGGGCGCGCGCGACGGCCTGGTCGAGCTGTCCGGCCAGCTGCGCACCATCGCGGTGTCGCTGTACAAGATCTCCAACGACGTCCGCTGGATGGGCTCGGGCCCGCGTGCCGGCCTGGCCGAGATCGCGCTGCCCGACCTCCAGCCCGGTTCGTCGATCATGCCGGGCAAGGTCAACCCCGTCATCCCCGAGGCGCTGTGCATGGTGTCGGCGCAGGTCGTCGGCAACGACGCCACGGTGGCGTTCGCGGGCGCCGCCGGCAACTTCGAGCTGAACGTCATGCTGCCGGTCATCGCGCGCAACGTGCTCGAGTCCATCCGGCTGCTGGCCAACATCTCGCGGCTGTTCGCCGACCGCTGCGTCGCCGGCATCGAGGCCAACGAAGAGCGCAACCGCGAGTACGCCGAGTCGTCGCCGTCCATCGTCACGCCGCTGAACCGCTACATCGGCTACGAAGAGGCGGCCAAGGTGGCCAAGCAGGCGCTGGCCGAGCGGAAGACCATCCGCGAGGTCGTCGTCGAGCGCGGCTACGTCGCCGACGGCAAGCTCACCGAGGACCAGCTCGACCAAGCGCTCGACGTGCTGAGCATGACCCGCCCGCCGTCCTGAGTCCTGACAGCGCGAACCCCCGGCACCTGCGTTCGGTGCCGGGGGTTCGTCGTTCGTTCTTGGGTCAGTACCAGCCGACGGACTCGGAGTGCGCCCACGCGCTGCACGGTTCGCCGTACCGGCCCTCGATGTACCAGAGGCCCCACTCGATCTGGGTGACCGGGTTGGTGCGGTAGTCGTCGCCGAAGCGGGACATCTTGTCCGCCGGCAGCGACTGCGGGATGCCGTACGCGCCCGACGACGGGTTCTCGGCCGTGTGTCGCCAGTTGGACTCGCGGGTCCACAGGTTGTCGAGGCACTGGAACTGGTCGTCGCCCCAGCCGTAGTCGGCCATCAGGGTGCGGGCGGCGGACTGCGGGTCCTCGACGGCCCGTTCCAGCGACCGGGCGGCCTCCTCGGCGGCGGCCTGGCGGGCCGCTTCCGCGGCGGCGGCCGCTTCGGCCTCAGCCTGCGCCTGGGCCTCGGCCTCCGCCTGAGCCTGCGCGGCGGCCGCTGCTTCGGCCTCGGCCTGCACCTGGGCCTCGGCGGCCGCGGCGAGGTCGTCCTCGAGGGACGGCAGCTCCGGCGACTGGGCCTTCGCGCCGACCTCAGGGAGCGTCAGCTGCTGGGTGCTCACGGCGGCGGTTCCGGAACCGGTGGAATCGACGAGCCACCCGGTGAGGAGGGTGGCGAGAACGGTGATCGAGGCGAGGATGCCGAGGCCTGCTGCGACTCGGCGCAGGCGCCTTCGTCTTCGATGCACGAGTGGGGGAACCTTCCTGTAGGGCCCCACCACACTGCAATGGAAACGTGATCGTTGCCAACTCGGCGGCGTGTCACACGGCCCATCGTGACGCTCTGCCGCTAGGCAGGGACGGCCCGCCGAGCCTGACGCGCACGCCGTCGCCGTTCCCTCTGCTCACCGCCCTGACCTGCGAGAACTCCCGCGTCACCGGAGGCAACACGGGAGTTCCCGACATAGCTGACGAATCAAGTAAATGAGACGTCGCTCACCCAGGCATCCGTTCGAGCATCTCGGTGACCAGCGCGGCGATCGGCGAACGCTCGGACCGGGTCAGCGTCACGTGCGCGAACAGCGGGTGCCCCTTCAGCTTCTCGGCCACCGCGACGACGCCGTCGTGACGGCCGACGCGCAGGTTGTCGCGCTGCCCGACGTCGTGCGTCAGGACCACCCGGGAGTTGCTGCCGATGCGCGACAGCACCGTCAGCAGCACGTTGCGCTCCAGCGACTGCGCCTCGTCGACGATGACGAAGGAGTCGTGCAGCGACCGGCCGCGGATGTGCGTCAGCGGCAGCACCTCGAGCATGCCCCGCTCGACCACCTCGTCGATGACGTCCTGCGTGGTCAGCGCCCCGAGGGTGTCGAACACCGCCTGCGCCCAGGGGTTCATCTTCTCCGACTCGCTGCCCGGCAGGTAGCCGAGGTCCTGGCCGCCGACCGCGTACAACGGCCGGAACACGACGACCTTCTTGTGCAGCCGCCGCTCCATCACCGCCTCGAGCCCGGCACACAGCGCCAGCGCCGACTTGCCCGTGCCGGCCCGGCCGCCCATCGACACGATGCCGACCTCGTCGTCGAGCAGGAGGTCCAGCGCGATGCGCTGCTCCGCCGACCGTCCGTGCAGGCCGAACGCCTCGCGGTCGCCGCGGACCAGCTTGATCCGCTTGTCCGCCGTCATGCGGCCCAGTCCGCTGCCGCGCTCGCTGTGCAGCACCAGGCCGGTGTGGCAGGGCAGCTCGCGGGCCTCCTCGAGGTCGGCGTACCCGTTCTCGTACAGCTCGTCGAGCAGGCTGCCGGCCACCTCGAGCTCAGCCATGCCCGTCCAGCCGGACTCGATGACCGTCTCGGCGCGGTACTCCTCGGCGTGCAGCCCCACCGACGACGCCTTGACCCGCATCGGCAGGTCCTTCGACACCAACGTCACGTCGTGCCCCTCGGCGGCCAGGTTGCGGGCCACCGCCAGGATGCGGGAGTCGTTGTCGCCCAGCCGGAAACCGGCCGGCAGCACCTCGGGATCGGTGTGGTTCAGCTCGACCCGGACCGTGCCACCCTCATCGCCGACCGCTATCGGGTCGTCGAGGCGGCCATGCTCCACCCGCAACTCGTCCAGCAGCCGCAATGCTGCTCGGGCGAAGTAGCCCAGCTCTGGATGGTGGCGCTTGGCCTCGAGTTCGGTGATCACCACGATCGGCAACACGACGTCGTGCTCCGCGAAGCGGAGTATCGCGTACGGGTCGGCCAGCAGCACGCTCGTATCGAGAACGTAGGTGCGGCGAGCCGGCTCCTGCCGGGTGGTGCGACGACGGGTCTGAGTCTTGGAAGCGGCCACGTCCGTCTCCCTCACGCCTGAATGCACCCTGACTATTCAGGCGTCTGTGTCGCGCGGAGTGCCGGGACCGAGCCCACTGGGCCGGGTGCCGGCCCTCCGTTCGCGCCATGGTGTCAGCACGTAGGACGGGCCTCCCGAGCGGCCGGCTACCCACCGTCCGCCACTGCCAAGATTACTGCCAAGCATGATCCCGGCGATAGGACACGCCTGAACGGCGCGTTAACGATGTGTTGCGCGAACGGCGGCGACGACCGGACGGATCGGCCGTGTGGGGCCACTGACGTGCGCATTCTCCGCCGCCAGCCCGCGGTGACGGTGGATTCGTCCAGGCCGGACCGGGTGCGTGAGGGTTCGGTTCCGGGCCGCCGAGCGCTACCCCGCGGCCCCAGCGCGGTCGACGGCACAACCGGGGGCGGCCGCGCGTTCGGTGGAGCACGGTCCCCGCCCAGCGTCGCCATGATCATCCGCAATCTGGGCTGTCATCACGACACGAATGGTTGATGATCATGGAACGGGCGAGCGCGCGTGATCAGCCGGCGTCGCCGCGCTCCGCATCGCGCTGGCGCTTGTACTCCTCCCACTCGTTACCCAGGGTGCGGTGCCGGGCCTCGAGCCAGTTGAAGTAGTCGCGCATGTTGGCCATCCGGCGCCGGACGATGTCGTCCTCGGCGCCGAGAGCGGCCACGACCTCGTCGGCCAAACGCTGCCGCTTGTAGAGGTAGCGGTGCTCCGTCGCGAGGAACGCGCCCCACACGTCGTCGTCGGCACGGTAGAAGTGGCCGCGAGAGCCGGGGACCGACACGCGGCGGATGAAACCCGGCGCCGAGAGCGCGCGCGTCGCCGCGGAGATGGAGCCGGCGCTGGCGTTCAACTCCTGCATCAGCTCCGCCGTGGACACGTGGGGGTCGGCGCTCAGCATGAGGTAGCCGAGGACGCGGCCGTTCATGCGCCGCTCCCCCATCTCTTCGAAGAGCAGCCCGAGCTCCTCGACGAAGAACTCGAGCTTGGCCCGGTCGTCCGCCATGACACCTCCTCCGGCCCACATGGTGGGCCATGACCACCGGGGTCCGCCAGTGGTGATTCGGCGTTCGGGGCATGTGCCGCCCCTCCGACGCCTACGATTAAGTCTCAGTAACTTCTGAAAGTTCGATGAGAATATCTCTTGCTTGAAAGTTCAGAGTGTCACTAGATTCACCCACACTTCAAGCGATCGGGCACCGAGACTGCCCGCGGCACACCCCGAGAGGTGACCATGCGCACGTGGCAACGGCTCGCAGCACTCGCTGTCGGTGCTGCTCTCTTCACCGTCACCGCCTGCGGTGGCGGCTCCGACGACACCTCCGACACCGGCGGGGACGGCGGCGGCGAGAGCACCGGCGGCACGTTCTCCGTCGGCATCGACGAACCCGACGCCCTTCTTCCGGGCCGGTCCCAGGGCGCGTTCGACGAGATGCACGCGCTCTTCTCCGGCCTGGTCAGGTTCGGCGACCAGAGCGAACCGCAGATGCTGAACGCCGAGTCGATCGAGAGCGACGACAACATCGTCTGGACCATCGCCCTCAAGCCGGGGTGGACGTTCCACGACGGCACGACGGTGACCGCACAGAGCTACGCCGACGCCTGGAACGCCACGGCGTACGGGCCGAACGCGTGGGCCAACAACGCCCAGCTGTCCGGCATCGTCGGCTGGGACGAGCTGAACCCGGCCGAGGGCACCCCCGCCACCGACACGCTGTCCGGCGTCGAGGTGGTCGACGAGAACACGCTGCGGGTGACGCTCAAGGCGGCCGACAGCCAGTTCCCGTACAAGCTGGGCCAGCCGGGCTTCTACCCGCTGCCCGAGGTCGCGTTCGCCGACTTCGACGCGTTCAACGAGGCACCGGTCGGCAACGGGCCGTACATGATGGACGGCGCGTGGGAACACGACGTGCAGCTGGCGGTGACCCGGTACGAGGACTACCAGGGTCCGCAGCCGAACGCCGACGGCATCACGTTCCGCATCTACAGCGACACCACCACGGCCTACACCGACGCGATCGGCGGCGCCGTCGACATCGTGTCGGTGCCGCAGGAGAAGTACAAGCAGGTCGCCACCGACTTCGCGGACAGCTTCGTCGCGTTCAACGCGGTCCGGCTGGACTGGCTCGGCTTCCCGCTGTGGGACCCGCGCTTCCAGGACCCGCGGCTGCGTCAGGCCATCTCGATGTCGATCGACCGCGACGCCGTCAACGAGGCCATCTTCGGCGGCCTCTACACGCCGGCGACGTCGTACCACGGCCCGTCCGCCCCGGGCGGCGGCACCGAGGGCATGTGCGGTGAATTCTGCGAGTTCGACCCCGACCGGGCCAAGGAGCTGCTGGCCGAGGCCGGCGGCTGGGAGGGCCCGATGGAGATCTGGTTCCCCGGCGGCGTCGGCTACGACCAGACGTTCGAGGCGCTGGCCAACCAGATCCGGCAGAACCTGGGCATCGAAGAGGTCACGACGCGCAGCCAGCCGGGCTTCGTCCAGTTCCTCGACGCGCTGCGCACGCAGCAGGCCAGCGGCCCCTTCCGCGGCGGCTGGGGCTCGCTCTACCCGAGCATGCAGAGCCAGCTCTTCGCGGTGTTCAGCTCGCACGGCGACGCCCGCGAAGGTGGCGGCGGCTACTCGAACCCCGAGGTGGACGAGCTGATCGCGCAGGCCGACGCGGCGCCGTCGCTGGACGAGGCGACCGAGCTGTACAAGGCGGCCGAGGAGCGGATCATCGAGGACTTCCCGATCGTCCCGCTGTTCTACGCCAAGTACGTCTACGCGCACAGCAGCAATGTCTCCAACGTGATCATCGGGTTCGACCAGATCGAGCTCAACGAGGTCGTCGTCAACTGACGGCGGCCGCGCCAAGGTCAGCACGCGCAGAGAAGGGCAGAGAGTGACGATCCCGACGTCCCACCTGGTCGACGAGGCACTACGGGTACAGCCGGAGGCCGACGCGTTCCCCACGGTCGACGAGCTGGCCGCGGCGCTGGAGCGCACGCACGCGGCGCACCCGGACGTGACCCGGATCCGCCGGGTGGGCACGTCGCGGCTCGGCGAGCCGATCGAGGCCATCACGATCGGCTCCGCGGACCGGCACGCCGTCGTCTTCGGCGGCGTGCACCCGAACGAGCCGATCGGCAACATCACCGCCCTGCACCTGATCGAGCGGCTGACGGCCGACCGCGAACTGCTGGACCGCCTGGACTACACCTGGCACATCGTGCCGTGCATCGACCCCGACGGCATGCGGCTCAACGAGGGCTGGTTCCGCGGCCCCCTGAACCGGCCCGCGTACGGCCGCCGGTTCTACCGTCCGGCCCCGGACGAGCAGGTCGAGTGGACGTTCCCGTTCGCCTACAAGAAGGCGTACTTCGACCGGATGATGCCCGAGACGGTCGCGCTGATGCGGCTGATCGACGACACCGAGCCGGCCTTCATGTGCTCGCTGCACAACGGCGAGTACGGCGGCGTCTACTACTACCTGTCCCGCCCGGAGCCCGAGCTCTACCCGCTGCTGCACCAGATCGCCGCCGACGTCGACCTGCCGCTGGACACCGGCGAGCCGGAGGCCCCGTACGTCGACCGGTACGCGCCGGCGATCTTCGGGATGATCCGCAGCGAGGACCAGTACGACTTCACCGAGGCCGCCGGGCTCGACCCGACGGACCGGCAGGCGGGCGGGTCCAGCGCGGCGTACGCCGCGAAGTACGGCACGCTGACGCTGGTCACGGAGATGCCGTACTGGATCCATCCCGACGCCAACGACGACACCCTGCTCACCCGCAGCTACGCCGACGTCCTCCGTGAGCAGGCCGAAGGGCTGCGCGAGACGCACGCCCGGCTGGACCGCCTCCTCACCGCGGCCCGGCCCGACCTCACCGCGCGCTCGCCGTTCCTGCGCTCGTCCGAGGCGTTCGTGCCGATACTGGCCAAGGCGGCCAAGCAGAGCGAGCACCGTGCCGCCGACCCGTCCTCGCAGCGGCCGGCGTCGGTGTCCGAGCAGTTCGGCTGCCTCGACGTCGTGCACATGTTCCGGCTGCGCTGGGGCGGGACGCTGCTGCGGGCGCTCGACGGCGAGCTGGCCATCGGCAACGGCACGCCGGTGCTGCGCGAGCAGCGGGCCGCGATGGACGCGCTCTACGAGACCTGGGCCGCCGAAGCCGCCGAAGTGACCCCCGCGGAGGCCATCCCGTACGGCAAGCTTGCGGCCGTGCAGTACGCCGCCATCCTCGTCACCGCCGCCCACGCCGCACGGCAGGGCTGAGGTCGCCCGGTATGAGCAAGTACGTCGTCTCGCGCCTGCTGCAGCTGGTGCTGGTGTTCTTCGGCGTGACGCTGCTCATCTACCTGGCCGTCTACGCGCTGCCGGGCGACCCGATCCGCGCCCTGGGCGGCGACCGCCAGCTGCCGGAGAGCGTCGTCAACGCGATGCGGGAGCAGTTCAACCTGAACGACCCGGTGCTGCTGCAGTACGTGAAGTACCTCGGCAACCTGTTCACCGGCGACCTCGGCACCGACTTCAACGGCCGCCCGGTGGCAGACCTCATGGGGCAGCGCTGGCCGGTGACGATCCGGCTCGCGCTGACGGCGTGGGTGATCCAGGTCGTCGTGGGCATCGGGCTGGGCGTGCTGACGGCGCTGCGCAAGGGCACCTGGCTGGACCACACGGTGCTGTTCTTCACCGTCGGCGTGATCTCGATCCCGGTGTTCGTGCTCGCGTACACCGCGCAGATCGTGTTCGGCGTCAAGCTCGGCATCGTCCCCGTCTCCGGCGTCGACGAGGGGTGGCCGGTGAGCTACCTGCTGCCGTCGCTGATCCTCGCGATCTTCGGTCTGGCGTCGGTGGCGCGGCTGGTGCGAGCCAGCATGCTGGAGAACCTGCGCGCCGACTACGTCAAGACGGCGACGGCGAAGGGGCTGAGCCGGCGGCGGGTGGTGTACCGGCACGTGCTGCGGAACTCGCTGATCCCGGCCGTGACGTTCCTGGGCATCGACCTCGGCTACCTGCTCGGCGGCACCGTCATCATCGAGG
This sequence comes from Jiangella alba, assembly GCF_900106035.1. GTDB lineage: Bacteria > Actinomycetota > Actinomycetes > Jiangellales > Jiangellaceae > Jiangella > Jiangella alba. The sequence continues at coordinate 2,415,008 of NZ_FNUC01000004.1, read as the reverse complement.
GCGTCTTCAACCTGCCCGGCGTCGGCCAGCTGCTGTTCACGTCCATCGCGTCGCAGCAGGGGCCCGTCGTCGTCGGCGTCGCCACCGTCCTCGTCGTGATCTTCCTCCTGGCCAACCTCGTCGTGGACCTGCTCTACGGCGTGCTCGACCCGAGGATCCGTCATGAGTGATCCCACGTCCGCCATCACGACCAGCGATCCGGGGGCCGCCGGCTCGCCGGCGTCCTCCGGGGCTGCGGGGGCTTCGGGGGTGCCGGGTTCGGGCTCGGGCGCCGGCTCCGACGCGGCCGGGAAGTCGTCGACGCTCGTCGGCGACGCCTGGCGGGAGCTGCGCCGCCGCCCGCTGTTCGTCGTCGCGTCGCTGCTGGTGATCCTGCTGATCGTGGTGGCGATCGCGCCGCAGCTGTTCGCCGGCTGGTTCGGCAACGGCGACCCCCGGGTGTGCGACCTGTCGCGCAGCATCGAGGGACCGGCGTCGGGGCATCCGTTCGGCTTCGACAAGCAGGGCTGCGACGTGTACGCGAACGTCGTCTACGGCGCCCGCGCCTCGATCAGCGTCGGCGTGCTGGTGACGGCGCTGACGTTGGCGCTCGCGTTGGTGCTGGGCAGCCTGGCCGGCTTCTTCGGCCGGGTGGTCGACGCCGTCGTGTCGCGGTTCGCCGACGTGTTCTTCGGGTTCCCGTTCCTGCTCGGCGCGCTGGTCGTGCTGACGGCGTTCGAGGCGCGCAGCATCTGGACCGTCGCCCTCGTCCTCGCCCTCTTCCGCTGGCCCTCGATGACCCGGGTGATGCGGTCGAGCGTCATCCAGGTCCGCGACATGGACTACGTGCGCGCATCGGTCGGCCTCGGCGGCAGCAAACTGTGGCTGCTGCGACGGCATGTGCTGCCCAACGCGATCACGCCGATCATGGTCATGGTGACCCTCGACATCGGCACGGTCATCGTCGTCGAGTCCACCCTCACCTTCCTCGGCGTCGGCCTGCAGGCGCCCGCGATCTCCTGGGGCCTGCAACTCTCCAACGCGTCGACGGACTTCGCGGCCGCCCCGCACCTGCTGATCTTCCCGTCGCTGTTCCTCAGCCTGACGGTGCTCAGCTTCATCGTCCTCGGCGACCTCATCCGCGACGCCCTGGACCCGCGGCTGCGCTGAGCCGGGCTTCGGCCCAGGGTCTCGCGCAGCCGCGGTGCGGGCGGTCTGACGGCCGCCTGCACCAACCGCACCCCGGGTACCGGCCCGGTCCCGCCGGGCACCGCCCTGGTTCCCCGGTCCCGCCGGGCGCCGTCCCGGATCCCGCCGGAGCCGCCGGTCCCGGTCCCGGGGTATCGCCCTGGTTCCCCGGTCCCGCCGAGTGCCGTCCCGGATCCCGCCGGAGCCGCCGGTCCCGGTCCCGGGGTATCGCCCTGGTTCGCCGGTCCCGCCGAGCGCCGCCCCGGATCCCGCCGAAGCCGCCGACCCCGGTCCCGGACCCGGTCTCGGACCGGGTGTCAGGGGGCTCGCACTTCGGGCCGCGGGCTGTAGGTGCCGCCCGGCGGCGCTCGCACGCCGTGACCTCACGCGCCAGGCGGCTCGACTCAGACAACGCCGACCCAGAAGCGGTCGCCAACTGAGCTCGGTACCACGGCGGCCCGACCCAGCACGGGCCAGTCGGGGTGGCCGTCCGCCGGGCCACCCACACGGGCCCATCAACCAGCCGCCGACCGGGACGGGACGCCGGTCCAGCGGGCAGACGCACGAGCGTCGTCCGCCGGACCAGGAGATGTGCCGTGTCACCGCCAAGCGCGGAGCATGTCCAGTGCGCACCGATCGGCGCGCACCGTAGCACCAGTTACTTCACTCGAGCTCTCCAGTCAGTCCTCCCTTCTCCGCACGCCCCGGACGCCCCGGACGCCCAGGATGCCGCCGGCCCGCCACGACCAGCCCGTCCCCAGCCCTCGGTGCCCCGGGCCTCGACCCCGGGCGCGCCTGACCATCGCGGCCGCCATCACTCGGCCCACGCCCCGGCGGCCGCGGCACCGGCGGCGTAGGTCTCGAAGGACAGCGGTGGCCGTCCGGTGAGCCGGAGCACGACCTCGGACGGCTCGCTGTGGCCGGAGGAACGGAGGGCGGCGAACGCCGAGGCAGCGGCGGCGGCCGCGTCGCGGGGCACGCCGAGGCGGGACTGCTGGGCGAGGTAGTCGTCCTCTGAACCGAGGTAACGCAGCGGACGCCCGGACGCGCGGGCGATGATCTCGGCCGCCGCGCCGAACGACAGCGCCCGCGGGCCGGTGACGTCGTAACGAACGCCGCCGTGGCCGGACGAGGTGAGGGCGACAGCGGCCACGGCGGCGATGTCGCCGGCGTCGACGAAGGCCTGGCGGAGGTCGCCCAGGGGCAACGCCAGCTCACCGGCGACGACGGCGGGCCGGAAGAAGCCCTCGTCGAAGTTCTGGTCGAACCAGTCGGCCCGCAGGATGGTCCACTCCGCACCCGACCCACGCACCACGGACTCGGCGGCGAGCAGCCGGTCGTCGCCCATGACGTCGATGCCGCGGCTGGACAGCAGCACCACGCGGCGCACGCCGGACTCGACCGCCAGGGCGACGAACGCGGGATCGACCGGCACGCCGTCGGGCGCCATGAGGAACAACCGGTCGGCGCCGGCGAGCGCGGGTTCCCACGTCGGCGGCGCGGACCAGTCGAACCGGACGTCGCCGTGGCGGGAGGCCGCACGCACGGGCGCACCCGCGTCGCGCAGCCGGTCGGACAACCGGCGGCCGACGGTGCCGGTGCTGCCCAGGACCAGGATGGCTTGCTCGTTCATGATCATCAGTGAACCAGGGGCCACTGACAACGTCCGGCAGCGATGACTTTCCGCGCGCCCACCGGTCTACCCGAGTACAGCCACCAGAGGGAGACCCGATGAGCACCGCCAGCCTCGCGAGCATCCTGCTGTCCAGCACCGACCCGGACCGCCTCGGCGCCTGGTACGCCGCCGCGCTCACGCCGTCCGACGACGCGCGCGTTGGCGACTACCGGATGCTGCGCTACGGCGCCTTCCACCTGATGATCGACCAGCGCGACGACGTCGGGGCGGCGAACCCCGAGCCCGGCCGGATGATCCTCAACTTCGACGTCGACGACGCGCGCTCCGTCGTCGCCCGGCTGGACGACATGGGCGTCAGCTGGCTGGCCCCGTTGGAGGACCGCGACGGCAGCCTCTTCGCCACGGCGATCGACCCGGACGGCAACTACGTCCAGCTCATCCAGATCAGCCCCGAGCACCAGGCCCAGCTGGCCGCGGACCACGCACCGGACCAGGCATGACCACCGCGCTCACCGCCCTCCCGTCCATTGCCGACGGTCGCCGAGCAGACCATTCGGCGGCGTATCGTCGGCGGAGGACGAGGGAGGCGACGGTGCACACCACGACCACCGGCGAGACTGCGGGCGACTTCCAGCAGTTGGCCCAGCCGTACCGGCGCGAGTTGCTCGCGCACTGCTACCGCATGCTCGGCTCCGTCCACGACGCCGAGGACCTCGTGCAGGAGACGTATCTGCGCGCCTGGCGCGCCTACGACCGCTTCGAGGACCGCTCGTCACTGCGCACGTGGCTCTACCGCATCGCGACGAACGCCTGCCTCACCGCGCTGGAGAGCCGCGGTCGCCGGCCCATGCCGACGGGACTGGGCGGGCCGAGCACCGAGCCGAGCGGCGACCTCGCCGAACGATCCGAGGTGCCGTGGCTGGAGCCGCTGCCCGACGTCGCGGTCGGGGTCGGCAGCGACGGCGCCGACCCCGCGTCCGTCGTCACGTCCCGCGAGAGCGTCCGATTGGCGCTGGTCGCGGCGCTGCAGCACCTGCCGCCGCGGCAGCGCGCCGTCCTGGTGCTGCGTGACGTGCTGCGCTGGAAGGCCGCGGAGGTCGCCGACCTGATCGGCACCTCGACCGCCGCCGTCAACAGCATGCTGCAGCGCGCGCACGCCCAGCTCGACAAGGTCGCGCCGTCCGAGGACGACGCCATCGAACCGCTGCCGCCTGAGCGCGAGGAGCTGCTCGATCAGTACGTCGCCGCGTTCGAGTCCTACGACATCGACGCGCTCGTGCGGCTGCTCACCGCCGACGCCGTCTGGGAGATGCCGCCGTTCGCCGCCTGGTTCGTCGGCCCGTCCGACATCGGCGAGCTGATCCGGGTCCAGTGCCCGATGAAGCGCGCCGGCGACCTCCGCATCGTCCGCACGTCCGCGAACGGGCAGCCGGCTCTGGCGCAGTACCTGCGCGGCGACGACGGCGTCTACCGGCCGTTCGCGGTGCAGGTCGTGTCGGCCGGCCCGACCGGCCTCACCCACATCGCGCAGTTCTTCGACGTGAGCCTGTTCCCGCGATTCGGGCTGCCGGACGTGCTGCCGTGACCGGCCCGCCGGCCGACGCGGCGGAACTGCTCGAACGGGCGCTCGGCTACACGACGGTCAGCCTGGGACTGGTGCGGCCGGACCTGTTGTCGCGGCCGACGCCGTGCGCGGGCTGGGACCTCGGTGCGCTGCTGCGGCACCTGAACGACTCGCTGCTGGCGCTGCTCGAGGCGACGGACACCGGCCGGGTCGCCGTCCCGTCCAGCGCGGCGGATGAAGCGGGGGGCGACGCGGACCCCGTCGGCACGCTTCGGTGGCGGGCCAGGACGCTGCTGGCGCGGTGCGCCGCCGGTTCCGGGCCGGACGTCGTCGCGGTCGGCGAGCGGTGGCTGGCCGCTCGGACGGTCGCGGCGACCGGCGCGCTGGAGATCGCGGTCCACGGCTGGGACGTCGCCCGCGCGTGCGGCGCCGACCGGCCGCTGCCGTCGTCGTTCGCGCGGCGGCTGCTGGAGGTGTCGAACCTACTGGTCGACGACGGAGATCGGCCGGCCCGGTTCGCGCCGCCGCTGCCCGTGCACGACGGCGGCGGGGTGGACGTGCGGCTGCTGGCGTTCCTCGGCCGTGCGACGGCGCAGGGAGTGGCTCCCGGGACTCGGCGGTAGCGAGCGGACGAACGTTGTCGGTGCCCGCCCGTAGGGTGGGCTCCCTCCCTAGAGGGGCGGGTCATACCTACCCCGCGGACGGCGAACGGCAGGCGACGACGGCGGGCCGGGCCGCGGTGGGCGGATGGTGCGAGCAGGGCCCGGCCACGGTGGGCGGATGGCGCGAGCAGGGCCCGGCCGCAGTGGGCGGATGGCGCGAGCAGGGCCCGGCCACGGTGGGCGGATGGCGCGAGCAGGGCCCGGCCGCAGTGGGCGGATGGCGCGAGCAGGGCCCGGCCACGGTGGGCGGATGGCGCGAGCAGGGCCCGGCCGCAGTGGGCGGATGGCGCGAGCAGGGCCCGGCCGCAGCGGGCAGCGCGGCGCGGCGGATGCCGGCGGCGAGCGGTCAGAAGGCCGCGGACCAGGGTGGGCGATGCGGGTGCGGCGGGTGCCGGCGGCGCACGCTCGACGGGCCGCCGACGGCGAAGGGCACAATGCCGCAGACCACGGCGGGCGCGCCGGCGCGGCGGCGGCACGGCGGACGCGGCGGCACGGCGAGCGCGGCGAGCACCGCGGGTGTCGGCGGCGAGCGGGTAGACGGCCGTCGGCCGCGATGGTCGGTGCGTCACGGCGTGCGCCGGCCGCGAGCGCTCGGCAGGCGTCCGGCAACGGAGGGCGGGCGACCCGCCATCGGCGGCGAGCGGCAGCGGGGCGGCGGTGGGCAAGACGCGGCGCGGGCGCGGGCGGCGGCGAGCAGGTCGGCGGGCCAGGCCGCGGTGAGCGGCCGGGCGACAGCGAGCAGGTCGGCGGGCCAGGCCGCGGCGGACGGCCGGGCGACAGCGAGCAGGTCGGCGGGCCAGGCCGCGGCGGACGGCCGGGCGACAGCGAACAGATCGGCGGGCCAGGCCGCGGCGGACGGCCGGGCGACAGCGAACAGATCGGCGGGCCAGGCCACGGTGAGCGGCCGGGCGACAGCGAACAGATCGGCGGGCCAGGCCACGGTGAGCGGCCGGGCCACAGCGAACAGATCGGCGGGCCAGGCCACGGTGAGCGGCCGGGCCACAACGAACAGATCGGCAGGCCAGGCCACGGTGAGCGGCCGGGCCACAACGAACAGATCGGCAGGCCAGACCGCGACGGACGACCGGGCCACAACGAACAGATCGGCAGGCCAGACCGCGACGGACGACCGGGCCACAACGAACAGATCGGCAGGCCAGACCGCGACGGACGACCGGGCCACAACGAACAGATCGGCAGGCCAGACCGCGACGGACGACCGGGCCACAACGAACAGATCGGCAGGCCAGACCGCGGCGGACGACCGGGCCACAGCGAACAGATCGGCAGGCCAGACCGCGGCGGACGGCCGGGTGACGGCGAGCAGGTCGGCGGGCCGCGGGTCAGCACGACGTGGGGGCAGGCGAGCAGGTCGGCCGGCCAGGGCCCGGCGAGCAGGTCGAGGCGGGCGGGCGGTGAGCCTAGCGGCCGTAGCGGCGTTCGCGCTCGCTGTACGACCGGAGCGCCCGGAGGAAGTCGACCCGGCGGAAGTCGGGCCAGAGGGCTTCGCAGAAGTAGAACTCCGAGTTGGCGCTCTGCCACAGCATGAACCCGGACAGCCGCTGCTCTCCGCTGGCCCGGATGACGAGGTCGGGGTCGGGCTGACCCTTGGTGTAGAGGTGTTCGGCGATGCCCTCGACGGTGACCACCTCGGCCACCTCCTCGATCGAAGCCCCGCGCGCGGCGTGCTCGTGCAGGAGGGCCCGGACGGCGTCGGCGATCTCGCGGCGGCCGCCGTAGCCGACGGCGACGTTGACGTGCATGCCGTCGAGGTCGCGGGTGCGGTCGGCGGCCTCTTTGATGACGGTGGCGGTGCGCGGCGGCAGGAGGTCGAGCGCGCCCATGGGGTACACCCGCCAGCGCCCGGTGGCGGCGATGTCCTGGATGAGGTTCTCGATGATCCCGAGCAGCGGGACGAGCTCGTCCTCGGGCCGGTTGAGGTTGTCGGTGGACAGCATCCAGAGGGTGACGACGTTGACGTCGAGCTCGTCGCACCAGCCGAGGAACTCGCGCGCCTTCTCGGCGCCGGCCTGGTGGCCGCTCGAGGTGGGTGCGCTGAGCGCGCGGGCCCAGCGGCGGTTGCCGTCCATGAGCACCGCGACGTGCTGCGGCAGGCGGCCGCGGTCGAGTTGGCGCTTGATGCGCTTTCCGTAGATGCGGTAGACCAGGTCGGACAGACCCATCGACCGATGCACCTCCAGCATCGTGGCCGTTCGCCGAACGTCATTTCTCCCCGCCCGAGAGTACTCTCATGCACCGGATGTGCGGTGAATTCACAGGTACGGTGGGGTTCATGACGTTCGACGAGCAGGTGCGCGACGCGGTCGCCGCGGTGAAGCCACGGCTGCGTGGCTGGCTGCACGCCGGGACGTTCCCGGTGGCGGTGCTGGCCGGCGTGGTGCTGGTCATCGTGGCGCCGACCACCCAGGTGCGGGTCAGCGCGGCCATCTACACCGCCACGGCGGCGCTGTTGTTCGGCATCAGCGCCGTCTACCATCGCGGCCGCTGGTCGCCGCGGGCGCAGGGCGTGCTGCGCCGGTTCGACCACGCCAACATCTTCCTGATCATCGCCGGCACGTACACGCCGTTCACGCTGCTCGTCCTGCCCGAGACCGACGGGACGCTGCTGCTGTGGCTGGTGTGGGCGGGCGCGCTGCTCGGCGTGCTGTTCCGGGTGTTCTGGGACGGCGCGCCGCGCTGGCTGTACGTGCCGATCTACGTGGCGCTCGGCTGGGCGGCGGTGTTCTGGCTGCCCGCGTTCGCCACGCACGGCGGTGCGGCGGTCGTCACGCTGATCATCGTCGGCGGGCTCATGTACACGCTGGGCGCCATCGTCTACGGCATGAAGCGGCCGAACCCGTCGCCGCGGTGGTTCGGCTTCCACGAGGTGTTCCACGCGTTCACCCTGGCCGGCTTCGCCAGCCACCACGTCGGCATCTGGCTGGCCGCCTTCGGCGTGGGCGCAGTCGCCGCCACCTGACGGGTCAGGGGGTGGGTCCGGCGGCCCGGACCTCCTCGACGTGGGTCAGCGCCTGACGCAGGTCGGCGAGCCACTCGTCGGCGTTCGTGGAGACCAGGCGGACGCACCAGGCGAGCGCCTCGGACCGCGACCGCGCCACCCCGGCGTCGACCAGGGTGTCCAGCACCTGCCGCTCGGGCTGCCGCAGCCGCGTCATGACGGGCGCGGCGAGCCGGGTGAACAGCTCGCGCCGGTCGCCGCAGTCGACGCCCCAGGCGACCTTGCGGCGGCTGCGGTGCTCCAGTTCGCGGGCGATCTCGATGCGACGTTCCCGCGTGCTCTCGCGGAACGCGCCGATGCGGCCGCTCACGGCGGCGTCGCGCTCTACATCGGAGACGTCGTCGGTGGCGGGCGCCGCGATGCGGCCCACGACCGTGATCTCCTCGCGGTCGATGGTCACCTCGAGGGGACCCTCGAACCAGTCGTCCGGCAGCCGGCCGGTGAGCCAGCCCCGGATCCTCCCGACCTCATCGTCTTTACTCATGTTGCGATGATTACATCATTACACCGCTACGCCTAGGGTCGTCCGCTCACGGCGAAGCCGCCGCCAGCATCGACCGCGACAGCCCCCGCCAGCGCGGCCGGAACGCGTAGACGCCGGCCAGCCGCAGCCGCGTCGCCCGCTCGTACGCCGGCACCCGCGCGAGCGTCGCGTCGTCCGGGTCGAGCCCGGCGAGGAACGCCGCCCGCGCCGACCGGGCCAGCGACGACGTCAGCGCCCGCTGGGCGACCCGCAACTCGAGGTGGACCAGCACGTTGGCGACGTCGAGGGCCCGCTCCCCGGCCGCGACGGTGTCGAGGTCGAGCAGCCCGAGCCGGCCGCCGGGCTGGAGGACCGCCTGCTTGTCGTGCAGGTCGCGGTGGAGCAGTCCGGCCGGGCCGGGCGAGCCGGACCGCAGCGACGTCAGCAGCGCGGCGACGTCGACGGGCGGCAGCAGCCCGGACGCGGCCGCGGCCCGGAGCCAGCGGGCGGTGACGGCCTCCTCGTCGGCGGCGTCGTGGGTGGCGGTGACGGCCACGGCCGGCGCCGGCGTGCCGTGCAGCCGGCGCAGCGCCGCGCCCAGCCGCTCCCACCCGGCCAGCAGGCCCGACGGGCCGAGCGACGCGGCCGCCTCGTACAGGGTCGGCCCGGGCAGCTCGGACTGCGCCAGGACGCCGTCGCCCAGCCTCAGGGCCAGCGGGCGCGGCACCTCGGCGACCCCGCGCAGCGCGGCGGCCAGCGCGGCGAGCCGTCCGGCCAGCGCCGCGTCCGCCCCCGGCCGCAGCACCTTCGCGTAACGCCGGTCACCGTCGTCGTCGAGCAGGACGACCGCGCGGCGTTCCGGACGGTGCACCAGCAGCCGGCTGCCCGGCCGCGCCACCAGCCCGGCCAGCGCGGCGAGCCTCCGGTCGGCGCCGTCCGGCTGCAGCACGACGCCGTGCGCGGGGACGTCGAGGCCGCCACAGGTCGCCGCGGCGACCGAGGCCCGCCGGACGGGGTCGGCGAACCACTGTCCGGCCAGCCGCGCGCCGGACGGCGTGGCGAACTCCAGGAGGACGTGGCCGTCGCGGCGCGGCCAGGCCCGCAGCAGGGTCAGCTCGGCGCCCGTCGCCGGGTGGGTGATCCGGTCGGGATGGCGCGACGGAACGGTGTGCCGGTGCGACGACGCCTCCCGCAGCCGGCCCGCGGGCGGCGGCGACGCGGCCGTCACGACACCAGCCGGTGGGCGCGCCGCACGTGCTCCGCCACCTGGCGGGGCCAGTCGGCCTGCCGAGTACGGAACGGCTCGGCGGCCCGGCGCAGCAGCGCGGCGGCGGTCAGCGGGTCGAGCCGGTCCAGCAGGTCGGGCGCCGGCCGGTAGCCGTCGAGCAGCTCGCCGAGCACCCGCGCCGCGCCGTCGTCCGGACCAGCCCGGCCGGCGACGATCTCGGCGGCGGCCCAGCCGGCGAGGTCGGCGGCGGGATCGTCGGCGCAGAAGCGGTCGAGGTCGATGACGGCGAGCCCGTCCGGCCCGGCGATCACCTGGTCGGCCGAGAAGTCGCCGTGCACCGGGACGACCGGGCGGTCCGCACCGGCCAGCGCCCCGGTGATCGCCCGCGCCGTGGCCACGGCCGGCGCCGCGGCCTCCGGCAGCACGGCCGCGACCGCCCGCACCGCTCCGGCCAGCTCCAGCCGGTGCGGCGGTCGGGTCCGGGCCGGCACGACCGCGCAGTCGTGCAGCCGCCGCAGCAGCGCACCGGTCTCCCGGCGGGCGGCGCCGTCCGGCCCGCCGGGAGACCGGTCGAGCGGCTCGCCGTCGACCCAGCGGTACACGACCAGCCCGTGCCGCAGCCGCGCCGCCAGCAGCTCGGGCACCGGCAGTCCCGCCGCGCGCACGGCCTGGTGGTCGGACACCACCGACGGCGGGAGCGGCGGGCGGTGCACCTTGACGACCCGGTCGCCGGCGACGCCGACCCACCGGCGCTCGGGCTTGTACCGCAGGGTGCGCAGGCCCGGGCCGAGCCTGGCGAGCCCCGGCAGCCGGCGGTCGTCGGCGGCGTCGCCGTACGCGAGCAGCCGGACGTCGTCGACCGTCGCGCCGCGCAGCTTCGCCAGCTTCGGCGCCGCGCCCGGGGCGACCGCCTTGACGAAGCCGGCCCGGGTCGCGCCCGGCCAGCTCAGCTCGACCGCGGCCACCAGGGCGGTGCCCGGCTTGTAGCGAAGGTACCTGACGGTGACGGCGTCGGGCGGCGGCCGGTCGCGGGCGTCCCAGCGCGACCCCAGCCAGGCGGTCAGCGCGTCCGGGTCGAGCAGCACCGCGAGCCCCGGGACGTCCGGGTCGCGGCCGGCCAGCAGCCGGTCAGCGTCGGCGAGCATCGACGGTCTCCCCTCGCCTCGGCAGCGCGCGGGGCCGGTACTCGACCACCCGCCCGGCCTCCAGCCGCACGACGACGTCGCAGTCGGCGACCTCCTCGGGCACGTGCGAGATCACGAGCGTGGTCCGGCCGCGGGTGAGCGCGCGGATCGCGTCGCGGACGGCGGCCGAGCTCTCCCGGTCCAGCCCGGTGGCGGCCTCGTCGAGTACGACGATGCGGGCGTCGCGCAGGACGGCCCGGGCGACGGCGACGCGCTGCCGCTGCCCGCCGGAGAGCCCGGTCCCGCGCTCGCCGAGCACGGTGTCGTAGCCGTACTCGAGCCGGCGCACGAACTCGTCGGCGTGCGCGACCCGGGCGGCCGCCTCGACCTCGGCGTCCGTGGCATCGGGCCGGCCGTACCTGATGTTCTCGCGCACCGACGTCGCGAACAGGACGCTCTCCTGCAGCACGACGGCGACCTGCCCGCGCACCGACGCCAGCGTGAGGTCGCGCAGGTCGTGCCCGTCGATGGTGACGGCGCCGCCGGTGGGGTCGTAGAGCCGCAGCACCAGCGCGGCGAGCGTCGACTTGCCCGACCCGGACGGGCCGACCAGCCCGACCCGGCAGCCGGCCGGGATACGCAGGCTGACGTCGCGCAGGGCCCGCTCGCCGGTGCCGTAGTCGAGGTCGACCTGCTCGAAGCGCAGCTCGCCGCGGAAGCGCGGCGCGGGCCGGGCGTGCGGGGCGTCGGTGATGTCGGGCACCGTCTCGAGCAGGTCGACGATCCGCTCCCCCGACGCCGCCGCCTTGGCCAGCCGGCCGGTGTACTTGGCGAGGTCGCGCATGGGCTTGAAGGCGCCCTTGAGGTAGCTGACGAACACCACCAGCTCGCCCGGCGTCAGCGCGCCGTCGAGCACCCGGGTCCCGCCCACCAGCAGCACGGCCGCCGTCGCGACGCCGACCAGCAGGTCGGTCTTGCGCTCCAGCCCGGCCGCCAGCCGCGACGCCTTGACGCCGTCGCGCAGCGCCCGCTGGTTGTCCGCGCCGAAGACCCGCTGCAGGATCCGCTCCAGCGAGTAGGCCTGGACGACGGTGATGGCGCCGAGCGTCTCGCCGGCGGTGCCGGCCAGCTCGCCCTCGCGGCGGCGCTGCAGCCGCGCCGCCGACGTGATCTTCCGGCTGGACCGCGAGCTGGCCAGCACGAACACCGGGAACGCCGCGACGACGATGAGCGCGAGCCGCCAGTCCAGCACCACCATGACGGCCGTCATCCCCAGCAGCGCCACCACGTTGCCGAGCAGCGGCAGCGCCGCCGTCACCGCCACCTCCTGCAACCGGCCGACGTCGCCGACCAGCCGGGTCAGCAGGTCGCCGGTCTTGGTCGAGCCGTGGAAGCGCAGCGAGAGCCGCTGCACGTGGGCGAAGACGTCGGCACGGACGGCGGTCATCGCGCGGGTGCCGGCCAGGGCGAAGCAGACCGTCATGAGGTACGCCGAGAGCGCGCGCAGCCCGGCGGCGGCCACCAGCGCGACCGCGCAGAGCAGCAGCAGCGCGACGATCCCGGACCGGTCCGCCGCACCCGGCTCGATCACCGCGTCGATGACGTACTTCAGCGGCCACGGCTCGATCAGCCGGAACGCCACCTCGGCCAGCAGGCAGCCGAAGCCGCCGGCCAGCAGCCAGCGCTCCGGCCGCAGGTGCGGGCGCAGGTAGCGCAGGGTGCGGCGCAGCCCGGGCAGCGCCGAGCGCAGGTCCGCCCGGCGGGCCGCCATCACACCGTCTCCGGCACGGCCCGGCCGGGGGCGTCCAGGCCGACGCCGGCGGCGGCGAGCGTCCGCGTCACCACGGCGCGCCAGGTGTGGTGCCGCTCGACGCCCGCCCGCGCGGCCCGGCCGAGCCGGCGCCGCCGGCCGGGGTCGCGCCGCAACCGGATCAGCTCCCGCGCCAGCGCCGCCGGGTCGCCGGGCGGCACCAGGACGCCGTCGACGCCGTCGCGCACGACCTTCGGCAGCTGCCCGGTGCGGCTGGCGATGACGGGCAGCCCGGTGGCGAGGTACTCGTAGACCTTCAGCGGCGAGAAGTACGCACCGGCGTCGGCCGGGTACGGCGCGGTCGCGACGTCCATGGTGCGCAGCAGGGCGGGGATCGCGGACGGCGGGACGGCGCCGGTGAGCTCCGCGGACCCGGCGCAGCCCGACGCCTCCAGCGACGCCCGCAGGCCGGGCGCGCCGGGACCGTCGCCGACCACGAGCAGCCGCGCCTCCGGGCACTCGTGCCTGAGCAGGGCGAACGCGTGGGCGAGCACGCCGACGCCGTGCCACGGCTTGAGGGTGCCGACGAAGCCGACGGTGAACGGGTGCGGTCGCCGCCCGGGCGCGGGCCGGAACCGGTCGACGTCGACGCCGTTGGGCTGCACCAGCACCGGCGCCGGCCCGGCGACGGACTGAACCCAGCCGGCCACCGGCTCGGTCACGCAGCTCACCACCGTCGCGCACATCGCGGCGGCTCGCAGCACCGACAACGCCTCGTCGCGGTGCACGAGCGTGCGGTGCTCCGCCTGCTCGTCGACCAGCGGCGCGTTCACCTCCAGCACCGCGGGCACGCCGGCCGAGCGCGCCCAGCCCATGGTCGCGGCGTTCCACAGCGAGTACCGCTCGTAGACCAGGTCGAACGGCCCGGCCGCCTGCACGGCCGCCTCGATCTCCCGGGCCTGGCCGAGCAGCTCGAGCTCGCGGGCGGCGGCGTCGTGGGCGACCGGCGCGGGCAGGCGATGCACCCGGACGCCGCTCAGGCCGGGCGGCACCACGCCGCCGGTGCGCCGGCAGAACAGGTCGACCCGCGCGCCGAGGCCGACCAGCACCCGCAGGACCTCGGTGACGTGCACCGACGCGCCCTTCGACCCGAACACCGGCACACCGGGGTCGGCGCAGACGTAGGCGACCCTCATGGCGCCGGCTCCGGTGTGACGAGCAGCTCGTCCAGCTCACGGGCCTGCCGGACCGCGTCGAACTCCTTCTCGACCAGGCCGCGCGCGGCCGCGGCCAGCCGGGTCCGCAGCGCGGTGTCGTCGAGCAGCCGGGCGAGGGCGCGGGCGAGCGCGCCGGCCTCGCGCTGCGGCACCAGCAGCCCCGTCGTCTCGTCGCGCACCACTTCGCCGATGCCCGCGACGTCGGTCGAGACGCACGGTGTGCCGAGCGCCATGGCCTCCAGCAGCACCGTCGGCAGGCCGTCCTGGTTGCCGTCGGCCCCGACGACGCACGGCGCGGCCAGGACGGCGGCGGAACGCACGACGGCGCGGACCTGCGGCTGCGGCAGCGGCCCGGTGAACTCCACCAGCCCGCCGAGCCCCAGCCGGGCCGACCGCTCGCGCAGCTCCGCCTCGAGCAGGCCGGTGCCGACGACGCGGCAGCGGAACTCCCGCCCGGCGTCGGCCAGCAGCCGGCACGCGTCCAGCAGCACGTCGAAGCCCTTCTTCTCGACCAGGCGGCCGACTGCGGCGACGACCGGCGGGCGGGCCGCGGCGTCGGGCGCGAACGGGAACGCGTCGAGGTCGAGGCCGTTGTAGACCCGGTGGACGCGGCCGGCGGCGGCGCCGTAGCGGTCGGCCAGGTAGGCGGCGTTCCAGTCGCTGACGGTGACGGCGTGCCCGGCGCCGGCCAGCTTGCGGCGCAGGTCGGCGGGGTCGACGGACTCGTGGAAGATGTCCTTGGCGTGCGCGGTGAACGAGTACGGCACTCCGGTCAGCAGCGACGCCAGCCGGGCCACCGTCGTCGCCACCGAGCCGAAGTGCGCGTGCAGGTGGGTGAGGCCGGCCCGGCGCACCCGCACCGCCAGGTCGACGGCCTGCCCGGCGTCCTCGGCGTCGGCGGCCAGCAGTTCGGGCAGCGTCTCCGGCAGCCGGGGCAGCTCGGCGGCGGCCGCGGCGAGCGCCGTCCACAGCTCGTCCGGCCGGCGGATGCGGGGCACGTAGGTCACCGGCGCGCTGACCCGGGCCAGCGTGTCGTGGAACCGGCTGTCGGCCGGCGGCCGCAGCGAGAAGATCTCGATGTCGGTGCCGCGGCTCTCGCGGGCCAGGATCTCGGTGACGACGAACGTCTCGGAGAAGCGGGGGTAGACCTTCAGCACGTAGCCGATGCGGGCGCGGTC